>JBKHDE010000321.1:0-4713 GCA_046541495.1 Desulfococcaceae bacterium | reverse complement strand
CTACGGAGTCGATGACACTCTGTTTTTGCGCTTCATCGACGACCGGCTCACCCCCGAGGACCGGATACGCCTTCGGGTGGATCGGCAGGCACTTCATGCATCTGAATTGGGTTTTCGGCATCCGAGGACCGGGACTATGTTGTCCTTTGGAATACCGTGCCCGGCTGAAATAGACAGCATTTTTAGAAGAATTCGTTTTCTATCAAAAGGGCGGGCCACTAGTTAAAAGCCGACCTTCTCTCCATCTCACCTGCCTCTGGTTCACTAATCGGAAATTTTTTAGTTTGACAGAAAATTTGAGGTATGCAAATATTTTATTTCACTACCATTATCCGATCTCATCACCGACACCCGCCTTTCCGCCAAGTTACCTTGAATGTGGAAGGTCATATCAGGAGAACCCGTGCTGACGCGACTGAAAGTCTCCGGTTTTAAAAATCTCATTGATGTCGACATCCGGTTCGGCCCCTTTACCTGTATTGCCGGGGCAAACGGCGTCGGAAAGTCCAACCTGTTTGATGCCATCCGGTTTCTGAGCGCCTTGGCCAACCATCCGCTGATCGACGCGGCCCTTTCAGTACGTGCCGAAAGCGGAAATACGGGGGATCTAAGGAACATTTTTCATCGATTGGGGGATAAATACGCGGAAACGATGTCTTTTGAAGCAGAAATGATCATCCCCAAGGAAGGAATTGATGATCTTGGTCAAAAGGCGACAGCCAGTATGACTTTTCTGCGTTATTCCCTGATTATCGGGTATTACAGAGAAGACAATCTATCTTCACTTGGAAAATTGAAACTGGTCGAGGAAAAACTGGAACATATCAATCGGAGCGAAGCACCCAAATTTTTAAAATTTCCACACAGCGCGGGGAAATGGCGAAAATCGGTGCTGCACGGCCGCAGAAACGCCCCGTATATCTCAACAGAATTCAATAAGGAAGGAAACCCGATCATAAAATTAGCACAGGACGGCAGCGGCGGAATGCCGAAATCATTCCTGATGAACAGTCTGCCTCGTACTGTGCTGTCCACTGTAAACGCAACGGAAAGCCCTACCGCCCTGATCGCCCGGCGGGAAATGCAGTCCTGGCGGCTCCTGCAGCTTGAGCCGACCGCTTTGAGAGAGCCGGACAGTTTCATCACCTCGCCCGGCTTAAGCGCCAACGGAGCGCATATACCCGCAACTTTATTTAATCTTTCCAAGGTATTCAGCAAAGACAGGCAATCCCCGGAAAGTTGGATCTATGAACAGATCGGAAACCGTTTATCGGAACTGATTGACGATGTGCATGCCGTCTTTATCGACAAAGACGACAAACGGGAACTGCTGACTTTAAGTGTAAAAGGACACGACGGAACCGTCCATCCGGCTCGCTCTCTTTCAGACGGCACTTTGCGGTTTTTGGCCCTGGCGGTGATTGAGCTCGATCCGACGATGAGCGGCCTGATATGCCTCGAAGAACCGGAAAACGGAATTCACCCGGACCGAATCACTGCCATTTTAGACCTATTGAAAGATATTGCAATCGACCCTTTTGAACCTGCCGGATCCGACAATCCCTTGCGGCAGGTCATCGTCAATACCCATTCCCCCTGGGTGGTGAAACAAGTTCCGGACGACAGCCTGTTAATCGCTGAACTGCAGGAAACGATCAAAAACGACCGGCGGTGCAAAGGTGTTCGATTCGGCTGGCTGCCGGAAACCTGGCGTGCAGAAGCAGCGATGGATATCTCACCGGTCGCCAAAGGGAAAATTTTAAGCTATTTAACACCTGAACCCTCTCCATACGTGGAGGATAGACTTTCTCCAAAATCCAGGCGCGTCATGGACAGACCTGACTTTCAGCGGCCTCTCCCATTCGAACAGCCGTGATGGATACTCTCAGGTACACCCTCATCACCGACGGCAGTTCGGACACGGTGTTGCTCCCCATAATCACTTGGACCCTTCGGGTGAACGGAATCGAAGGTGCTATACAACCACAGTGGGCGGATCTTCGTCTTTTCTCGGAAGGCACGAAGCTGGATGAAAAAATCCGCACCAGCCTCGAACATTTCCCGTGTGACGTTCTCTTTATCCATCGGGATGCCGAAAAAGAACCGCGAGAAAATCGCGAGAAGGAAATCCGAGCCACATGCTGCGCCATCACGCTGATAGATACCATTCAGATTCCAGCTATTTGTGTCATTCCGGTTCGAATGCAGGAAGCCTGGCTCTTGTTTGATGAAGCAACCATTCGCCGAGCGGCCGGGAATAAAAACGGACAAATGTCTCTGCCTCTGCCTGCTCTCAATACCATCGAATCGATCCCGGACCCTAAGGATCTTCTCCATGAATGTTTAAAAATCGCCAGCGGACGAACAGGCCGGCGATTGAAGAAATTTCGACCCGCATCGAGTGCCCATCAGATTCCCAACTTTATAGAAGCTTTTTCTCCGCTGAGGTCCCTTTCAGCATTTGACGCTTTTGAAAATGACCTCAGAGAAGCTCTGAAAAATCTACGACACAGAAAACATTGAAATTCGAACAACCGATCTCTGATATTTCCTCTTTTCTGTATCTCTCCGACCTGAACTGAGAACATCCATTTCATTCCTTTCTTTCCGAGTTTCCATTTGACATCCCCCATCCGTTTGGATATGTCGGCACCGGAAACGATCACCGAACCCGCAGGCTTTCAGCGGCTACGGAACACGCAAACGGAACCTGCTCTCATGAAAAGATTGCGCGCGGCCTTTCAATTTATTACGGTACTGCCGGCCGGAAAACCGGTGGACTTCGACCCCCTGGGAATGATTCCCTTTTTCCCCGTTGTGGGGTTGATATTGGGCGGCCTGCTGGCGCTCTTCGATCTATTGGTTTCCCAGCTCTGGTCGCCCCCGGTGGCCGCGATTCTGGATGTGCTGTTTCTGATCTGGATCACCGGCGCGTTTCATATCGACGGGCTGGGGGATATGGCCGACGGGCTCTACGGCAACCGGCCCCGGGAAAAGGCCTTGGCCATTATGAAAGACAGCCGGGTGGGGGCGATGGGGTTGGTGGCGATCGTGTCGGGGCTGGCGGTGAAATGGGGCGGCATTTCGGAGATGGAAGCCCATCGTTGGCTGCTCCTCTGGGTGATTCCGGCCTTTGCCCGGGGAAGCATGATTTTCGGGTTTCGGTATCTCCCCTACGGCCGGCCCGAGGGCGGCACGGGGCATGATTTTTTCAGGGAAAAACCGAAAAACGCCGCCTTTATCGGGCTGCTGATCCCGATTATTCTCTCGATCCTGGCCGGATGGCGAGGGGTTCTGGTCATCCTGGTTTTTTTCATGGCCACCTTCGGAATGTTGATGTTCTACAAAAAACGAATGGGCTGCATCACGGGCGACATGTTGGGGGCGATGAGCGAGATTACGGAATCGGCGCTTTTTCTGACGGCCGGTCTGGGGGCGGGATTATGATCGACGGACACGGGGGAAACATCTATCATTTGGCCGCGCAGCTCGGATGCTGTCCGGATGAAATCATCGACATGAGCAGCAATGTCAACCCCCTGGGTCCGCCGCCCGGTCTCCTGGAGTATCTCAGGAATCACCTGGACGGCATCAAAGCCCTGCCGGAAGTCGACTCCGGTGCGGCCGTGAGTGCATTTGCCGAACGGTATGGCGTGCCGGCCGCCCGCATCCTGGCGGGCAACGGCACCACCCAGTTCATTCATGCCCTGCCCCAGGCGCTGGCATCCCGCCGGGTGCTGATCCTGGGGCCGACCTATGCCGACTACGCCGACGCCTGCCGCATGCACCGAATCCCCTTTGAATACTTCCTCACCGAAGAAGCCGACGGATTTCAAACGAATATGGCGCGAGTGGCCCGCAATGCCGGCCGGTTCGATACCGTTTTTATCTGCAATCCCAACAATCCCACCGGGCAACTCATCAACGGCGATGCCCTTGAATCCCTGTGTCGGGCATTCCCGGAAACCCGGTTCATCATCGATGAATCCTATCTTTCCTTTGTAGACCGGGAGGAAGACCACACACTGCTTGGAATGGACCTCCCGAATGCGGTGGTGCTGCATTCCATGTCCAAGATATTTCGAGTGCCGGGACTTCGAATCGGATTCCTGGCGGCGCCGGAACCCATCATCCAACAGATGAAACACTACTTCCTGCCCTGGAGCGTCAACAGCCTGGCCCAGCAGGCGGTGATTCATTTGATGACCCATCGGGAGGAAACCGATGCTTTTGTTCAACATACCCGGCGATTTTTGGCGGAAGAACGGCAGCGCCTGGCGGCGAATCTGGAAAGCCATCCCGGCCTATTATCCTTCACCAGCTGCACCTCTTTCATTCTGATTCGGCTCCTTCAGGGGCATACCGCGGAGAAGATCTGCGCCGCGCTGGCCCGCCACCGCATCCTGATCCGCAACTGCGCCAATTTCGAGGGGCTGTCGGATCAATTTATCCGCATATCACTCAAAACCGCCGATATCAACCGCAGGGCGACGGAACGACTGCTTGCGATAAAGTAAGGGGCTTCACCCGGCGAATTTTCCACCGACGCTTTCTTGTAAATGTGGGGATTAATCATCGTTTCGGCCAAGCCTGAGTGATAGGCCAAAACGGGGAGCATGGCCTTTCTCACCCTCTTGTAGCGTGATATCTTCTATATCGGATCAGGTGAAAAAATACGGCGATTCGCTGGAGAAAAAACACGGCGACCTGAAA
>JBKHDE010000320.1:0-4789 GCA_046541495.1 Desulfococcaceae bacterium | reverse complement strand
CGCTGTCGCCGGTGGAAAGGCATCCGGGCCATAGAGTTTTCCGATATCCACCGGCACCCGTTCGGCGATCAGATTTCCGAGAAATTTCAGGACGGTCAAATAGTCGTCTTCCCCCCGAACGCAGGCGGAAAGCGCCGAATGGGGACGATCCCCTAAGATTCGCTGAATCATCCGGGTGCAGGAGGATTGCGGACCCATCTCCAGAAAGATGCGGACCCCGTCGGCATAGGCCCGCTCCACCGTGGCCGGAAAATCAAACCCGTGCAGGGCCTGCTTCAGAATGGAATCGGCGGCGCTGTCCCGCGTCAGTTTTTGGGAACGCCCCAGGGCGCAGCTGTAATAGCGGATGGACTTCGGTGAATCGGTCGGAAAAAGATGAAGCTCCCGATAGGCGTCGGCGGCCGGAACCGCGGCATCGCAGTGAACGGTGACCACCCCGTCCAGAAAAATCGGGTCGCAACCGAGCTGCCCGATAAGGCCCCGAACATGATCGCCCTGGCCCCCGATGACGCATTCATCCGGGGTATTGATAATCAGCAGCCTCGCCAGAGGCCAATTCGGCAGCACCTTCCGCACCCTTTCGGCCGGTCGGTTGATGACCGCCACCCGCCAGTCCACCGGTTCCTCAGGCGGCAGATGCCATGCCTGTCGAGCGGCGGTGCACGGGCCTGCGAGCTGAGTGGAAAAAAGGTCGGTCTCCCGCATCCGCTGCAACATTCGGTTCCGCCCCGACCAGGCCCCGGTGGCGAAATAACCCGCGGATTCCCCAAGGCTGTAGCCGATCACCGCGTTTGGAAAAACCCCGAACTCGTTTACCAGCCGGGTCATGACCCCGCCATGGATGACCTGCCCGAACAGCATGTACAAAGGATCGGAAATGATTTTCTCGTGAGCCTCTTGCTCCCATCCCGGTTCCCAGGAGACCCGCCAGGGGGTATAAACTTCCGGGATCATCTGGGTCTTCAGGCTGTGTGTGTCGGCATCCATCCGCCGAAGAATGGACGGCCATCGTACCCCGATCCCCCGGCCCATTCCCACGTAATGATTGCCGGAACCCGGATATACGAAGGCGATTTCCCCATCCGGTGCAAGGGGCTCGGGAAAATAGGCGATGCCGCCGGGACCCACGATCTTTTTGGGGATACCCGACATCACGGCTTTCCGGGCATCCGCAATCCATCGGGGAAGCTGTCGGGAATCCTTGGCAACGATGGCGACCGCCCGTCCCTTGTGCGAGATCCTATCCCGGTTTTGTTCATGCCAGCTTCGGGCGGCTGTTTCCAGATCCCCTGCACCCTCGGTATTTTCCTTCAACGCTTCCAGCCCTTGAAGGAGTTCCTCCGGACTGTCCCCCTCGACCACGAACAATCCGGCCGGATGCGGACCCAGGGGCCGACGCCGTTCCCGGGTGATCCTGGCAGCGACCGCATCGTCGACGGCGGCGGGGGCTTCTTCAAGGATGACATGGGCGCAGTTGCCGTCCCGGGTGATGGATCCGACACAGGCCCGGCGGGGTCCGTCCCGGTGGTCCCGCAGCCAGAACTGAGGAAAGGCCGGAATGTGGAAGCATTCTTTTCGCCAGATGTCGTTTGTCGGGGCCGCATAATTCGGCAGCGGCGGAAGGATATGATGATAGAGACAAATCCCGGCCTTGACGACCGAAGCCAGACCGCTCACCGCGCCGGTGTCTCCGAAAACCGGCTTGAGAGATCCCACGGCCGGACGGCCGTCTCCATTCGAAAAGGCCGCATGCAGGGCCTCGGATTCGATTCGATCCTCTCCCGGATCCCCGCTGCCGTGGGTCTCCACATAACGAATGCCGGATGCCTTTATCCCGGCTTCCTTTAAAGAACCTTCAAAAGACCGAAGATAAATTTCGGGCCGGAATTCATCGAAATCCCCACTCGCTTTTCCGATGCCTCGGATGACGGCATAAATGCGATCCCCGTCTGTTTCAGCCTGGTCCAGCCGTTTCAGCACCAGGGCCGCCGCACCTTCACCGGGCAGGCTTCCGTCGGCTCTGCGATCAAACGGGTGGATGGCCCGGTCAGCGGAAAACGGCCGAATGGCGTCCAGGGCGATCATGTTGAGGACATCCCCGGTCAGATCCACCGCGCCTGCCAGAAAGGTATCCGTTTCCCCCTGCTGCAGGGAACGAAGGCCGATCTCCAGGGCCTTGATTCCCGAAGCCGCATCCGCCGAAACCACGAAACCGGGGCCGCCGAAGCGAAACTCCCGGGCCACCCGACTGGCCACGATGCCGCCGAGGGAGCCCAGCACCCGAGCGGCGGTGAGCGGCGGACCGCAGGCATCCCGCAGCGCTTCCAGCCATCGTCCGGCATCTTCCTCCCCCATGCCCAATACACCGGCCCACCTTTGAACCTCATTGAAAAGATTCCAGCGGAGCTGAAAACGGGTGGCTTCCAGATCAAATTCCATTCCGACGGCGGTTCCCATTCGGGGACGATATTCACGCAGCGGCAGCCCGGCGTCCTTCAGGGCATCCGCCGCCACTTTCAGCATCAGCAACTGCTGGGGGAGAATATCCGGGATTTCATTGGGAGGCACCCGGAATTCTCCGGGAGTAATGGACAAGGAATCCATGTACCCGCCCCATCCTCCGTTTCGGCCCATGGCGGTTTCCGCAATTTCATCGGCGCCCCGCCAGCGCCGGGTCGGGCGTTTCCGAATAAAAAGGTTGCCCTGGAAAACCGCTTCCTGAAAATCACGCAAATCTTTACAGGCGCCGAATGCCGATCCCATTCCCACAATCGCCACGGGGATGAGCGCTCTCGTTTCCGGATCTCCTGAAGTAGAAAGGGGTCCGGAAACAGCCACCGACATTTCGGCATCGGGCGGACGGCCGTCCCATTCCTCGAAAAGAAGGTGTGCATTGATTCCGCCGAACCCGAAGGCGCTCACACCGGCCCTTCGAGGGGTTTCTTTGGACCGGCGCCGCCATTCCTCCGGTTCGGTCTGGACCCGGAAAGGGCTGTCGATCAGGGGGCTGTTTTCAGCCGGTCGGGAAAAATTGAGAGAAGGCGGAAATACCCGGTGCTGCATCCCCATTAAGGTTTTGATCATTCCGGCGGCGCCGGCGCCGGTCAGCAGGTGGCCGATATGGGATTTCACCGATCCGATGGGGCATCCGCCTGTGGGTCGCCTCGATTCGCCCCAAAGGGTTCGAAGACTGGTGAGTTCGGTTTTATCCCCGACCGGGGTGCCGGCCCCGTGGCACTCGATCAGGTCCGCATCCTCGGGAGACCACCCGGCGGCATCATAGGCGGCCCGCATGGCCCGGACCTGTCCTTCGGTATCCGGAGCCAGCAGGTTGCCTCGCATATCGTTTGAGAGCCCGATGCCTCGAATCAGGGCATAGACCCGATCCCCCTGAGCCAGGGCATCCTTCAGCCGCTTGAGGACCAGAATTCCGACCCCTTCCCCCACCACCAATCCATCGGCTGAGGCATCGAAGGGCGCGCAGCGTCCGGTTGGAGACAGGGCCCGAAGCTGACTGAATCCGATCTGGGTATAAAGGCAGTCGGGCCGGGAAACACCCCCGGAAAGCATGGCATCGGCACGGCCGGATTGAAGCTCGTCACAGGCCAGTTTAACCGCATACAGGGAAGAGGCACAGGCCGCATCCAGGGTAAAACTGCCCCCGCCCAGACCGAGGGCCTTGGCCAGAATCGCCCCGGGAAGGCTGGTCACCCGGCTGGACAGGGCTTGGGCCCTTGACCAGTGAAAGGGGGGCTGTTCAACCTTCGATCCCAGCTCGGCCATCAATTGCTGCTCAAAGGATCGGCCCAGAACCGATCGGGCCAATGCCGATGAAGCATCCGTGGGCAGGGCGATGGCGGCCAGGGAAACCCCGATCCGATTTTTATCCACCGAAGAAAGATTGGATGCGGAAAACGCTTCCCGTCCGGCCCCGAGCACCAGGTGGTAAAGCGGATCGAGTTCTTCCAAGAGCGCCGGGTCGATGTGAAGGCCGGTGGAATTCAAGAAGGGCGGGTCGGCCAGGCAGGCCCGAATGGAAACGGCTTTGTCCGGCGTGTAATCGTCTTTCCGGGCGGCTTCCGGAGGAATAATCCAGCGATCGGCCGGAACCGGCGCCGCCGTGCTCTTTTTTTGAACCAGGTTTTGCCAGAAAGTGTCGAGGTCGACGGCGCCCGGAAAAATACCGGCCATTCCGACCACGGCAATGGGTGGTTTATTTTGCATCGATTATTTTTTGAAAAACAGATAAAACGCCAATCCCAGAAGGATGGCCGCGAAAATTTTCTTGAAGTTGTCCGTGGACACATGCTCCACCAGACGAGCGCCGACCTGAGCGCCGATGATTCCACCGATACCCAGAAGCAGGCCGGCCGTAAAATCTACGTTGGCCAGTTTTTTATGGGCCACCAGAGCCGAAATGGAGATCACCAGAATGGCCAGAAAAGAGGTTCCCACCGCCCTTTGTGAAGTGTACCCCATGAACAAAAGAAGCGGCACCATCAGAAAACCGCCGCCCAACCCGGAAAAGGAGGCGCCGATACCCACCAGAATGCCGAAAACCACCATCAAGATCATGTTGGGGCTGAATTCCATTCTTGGTATTCCTTTCCAAGGATCCATAAAAAAGCCACGAGGTCCGTCTCTGTTTACAGAATCGGATCGCCTTCGTGGCGGTTTGAACATAAAAACGGTTCGGACAGCGCTTTATACAAAATGCCCGATCATCGTTCCTCGAAATAACCCCGATGCCTTGAAAAAGTCAAGGAATTTGGGTAATTTTTACTCGGAA
>JBKHDE010000319.1:0-4931 GCA_046541495.1 Desulfococcaceae bacterium | reverse complement strand
AAGCGGGGATTTCCGCAACCCCGACATTTCTCATCAACGGTCGGATGAAAACCGGGGCGCCCTCGGTGGAGGAGTTCAGTGAGATCATTGATGAGGAGTTGGAGAAGGCGACGTGATTTGCCCGGTTCTCCAGGGCTGAGAGCGAACAGGGCAACCACGGGGGGTTGCCCCTACAATCGGTGGCGGCAACCGCCGTATCCGTGGTTATCCGCTTGCTGGAAATTTCAAGGGTAAACGTGACTGCCCTATCGAACCGAATTGGATTTTGATTTATGCCCCCATCTCCTTCACCTTCTTCGCGATCACGATCTCTTCCCGCTCCTCCTCTTCCAGGCGGGATTCGATATGGCGGATGGTGTTGCGATACCGGGGGATGAGGGTCGATTCGAGGGCGTTGACCTGGCGCTGGGTTTTTCGCAGTTCCATGGCCAGGCGCCAGACCGAGGTGAAGATATCGGAAGCGTCGGCCAGGAAGCGGAGGACGGCCATCCACTTTTCCCGGGCCTCGTCCAGGGCCGCGCTGGTGTCGCTGACGCCGTAGGGCGGGGTGTCGGAGGACTGAATATCGATCTCCACCGAAGGAATTTTGAGCCCCATGATGGTGCGGGCCGACACGTCGACATCGAACCGGACGGTGGGAGACAGGCTGATCCAGTCGATACGGTCGCTGCCCATCCGCATGCGGGCCTTCTGAATCGCCTGGTGGGCCGCCTGGAAATAGTCCCGGCTTTCCTGCTCCAGGTCCTCGGCCTTCTCCAGCCGGCTCATCAGCTCCTGAATCAGCACCTCCCGTTTCCGGTCGAGGAGGTCGTGCCGGGTGCGCACCCCTTTCAGTTCATCCTTGAGCCGAAGCAGGGTTCCTCGGGTGGGATTGACGTTGAGCAGATCGGCCATGCTATTCCCCGGTTCCTTCCCGATCCTCCGGGTAATGGGCCTCGATGTCGGCTTCGCTCACCCGGGTCAGCTCCTTCTTCGGCAGCAGCGACAGCACTTCCCAGCCCAGGTCGAGAGTCTCTGTCAATTCCCGGGCCTCGGACCGTTCTTGGGTCAGGAAGCGGTTTTCAAAGGCCTCCCCGAACCGCAGGTAGTGTTTATCCCGCTCCGGCAAATCCTCCTCCCCGATGATCTGGGCCATTTCGCGGGCGTTCTGAACCTCGCTGTAGGCGGCGTAGAGCTGGTTAGAGAGATCCTGATGGTCGTCCCGGGTCTCCCCTTCCCCGATGCCGTCCTTCATCAGACGGGAGAGGCTCGGCAGGACGTTGATGGGCGGGTAGATCCCCTTCCGGTCAAGGTCCCGGCTGAGCACGATCTGCCCTTCGGTGATATAGCCGGTCAAATCGGGAATAGGATGGGTGATGTCGTCGTTGGGCATGGTCAGGATCGGCATGATGGTGATGGAGCCGTCGCACCCCTGCACCCGGCCGCACCGCTCAAAGATCTGGGCCAGATCGCTGTAGAGGTAGCCGGGAAATCCCTTGCGGGTGGGCACTTCGCCCCGTCGGTTGGATATTTCCCGAAGCGCCTCCCCGTAATTGGTCATGTCGGTCAGGATCACCAGGATATGCATTTCATGCTGAAAGGCCAGGAATTCCGCCAGGCTGAGGGCGGCCCGGGGGGTGATGATCCGCTCCACAGCCGGGTCGTCGGCCAGATTGAGAAAAAGCGCCGCCTGGTGAATGGCCCCACTCTCCTCCAGGGACCGACGGAAGCTTTCGGCCGTATCGTGAGAAACCCCCATCGCGGCGAAGATAATGGCAAAATCCTCTTCGCCGCCCACCCGGGCCTGCCGTGCGATCTGGGCCGCGATGTCGTTGTGGGGCAGGCCGTTGCCGGAGAAGATGGGGAGCTTCTGGCCTCGGACGAGGGTGTTCATGCCGTCGATGGCCGAGATCCAGGTTTCGATGTGGCTTCTCGGGTAATTCCGGGCCGCCGGGTTGAGGGCCGCGCCGTTGACATCCACCCGGTCTTCGGGAATCGGCGCCGGCAGATCGTCCAGGGGCCGGCCCAGGCCGTCGAAGGTTCGGCCCAGCATCTCCCGGCCCACCGGCGCCAGCAGGGGATGGCCCCGAAACCGAATCCGCAGGTCGGGCGGATTGAGACCGTGGCTTTCGGTGAAGAGCTGCACCACGGCCCGCTTTCGGCTCACCTCCAGGACCTGGCCCAGCCGGATGGAGCCGTCCGGACCGATCACCTCGGCCAGTTCCCGGTACCGGGCGTCTCCGGCCCCTTCGATGATCAGGATCGGGCCCTCCAGCCGATCGGCGCCGATGTATTCTCGAACGGATAAGGAGTTCACGATTTCTCCTTTTTCGATGAAGACGGTTCTTTCTTCGATGAGGTACTCGGTTCTTCAGAAGCGGCATCTTCACCCTTTTCATTTCCGGTTTCGGCTTCAGCGGTTTCTTCGGCGCCGGTCTCCTCGGATTCTGCGCCGCCCTCCGCTTCGAAGGCTTTTCCGGTTTCCGATTCTTCAGATTCTTCCCCTTTTTCCTCCGGTTTTTCACCTTCGGACTCGGATCCTCCCTGAAGGTCTTTCAATTGCCGCACCGCCTGTTCCACCCGTTCATCCAGCTTCTCCAGTTCCTCATTGGAGATCTCGTTCCGCAGCCGAATCAGCCCGCTGATATCCAGGGCATTGCGAATCCGGTCCAGGGAAATGCCTTGATCGAGCAGGTCGCTTCCCAGGCGGTGAATCCGGACAAAGCACCGCAGCAGCTTCACCTGCTTGTCCGGAACCGCATAGGCGTCCACCGGATGCAGGGCGTTCTGCTGCAAAAAGCCTTCCCGAAGCAGACGGGCCCCGGTCAGGGTCCACTGCTGGTCTTCGGACAGGGCGTCCGGCCCCACCAGTTGCACCAATTGCTGAAGGCCCGATTCTTCGTGCAACACCGCCATCGCCTGCCGACGGAGGTCATTCCAGTCCTCGGCCGCCTCCGATTTCCACCACTCGGAGATCGGGTCGATGTGAAGGCTGTAACTGGAGATCCAGTCGATGGCCGGAAAATGGCGCTTGTGGGCCAGGTCCCGGTCCAGGGCCCACCAGCTTCGGGTAAACCGTTGGGTGTGCCGGGTCACCGGTTCGGAGAAATCCCCGCCCGGCGGAGAGACCGCGCCGATCAGAGTAACCGACCCTTCCCGGTCCCCGAGGGTTTTGATTCGGCCGGCCCGCTCGTAGAAGGCGGAGAGCCGCGCCGCCAGGTAGGCGGGATACCCCTCCTCCACCGGCATTTCCCCGAGCCGGCCCGAAATCTCCCGAAGGGCCTGGGCCCAGCGGGAGGTCGAGTCGGCCATGAGCGCCACGTCATATCCCTGGTCCCGGTAGTATTCGGCCATGGTCACCCCGGTGTAGATGGACGACTCCCGGGCCGAGACCGGCATGTCCGAGGTGTTGGCGATGAGCAGGGTGCGCTCCATGAGCGGGTGTCCGCTCCATGGGTCGTTGAGTTCCGGAAATTCCTCCAGGACCTCGGTCATTTCATTGCCCCGCTCCCCGCAGCCGATATAGATGATGATGTCGGCATCGGACCACTGGGCCAGGGCATGCTGAATAACGGTTTTGCCGGTGCCGAACCCGCCGGGAATGGCGGCGGTGCCGCCTTTGGCTACCGGAAAAAAGGTGTCGATCACCCGCTGACCGGTGATCAGCGGCACGCCGGGGCTGAGCCGCTGCAGAATGGGACGGGGCCGTCGAATATGCCACCGCTGCTGCATGGTCACGGGGTGCTCTTTTCCCTGCGCATCCTTGATGACCGCGATCTGGTCTTCAATGGTATAGGCCCCTTCCTCGGCCAGTTCCGCCAGTTTCCCCGACAGGCCGGGAGGGACCAGAATCCGGTGTTGGATCAGGGGGGTCTCCTGCACCGATCCGAGCAGATCCCCGGCCGAGACCGAATCGCCCTGTTCAGCCTGCGGCTCGAATTCCCAGCGTCGACGGGTATTGAGGGGAGAGACGTGTACACCCCGCCGAATGAACCGGCCGGCGCGCTCCTTCAAGACATCCAGAGGCCGCTGAATGCCGTCGAAGACGTTGCCCAGAAGACCCGGCCCGAGCACGGCCGAGAGGGGGTGGCCGCTGCCGAAGACCGGATCACCGGGGCGCAGGCCGGTGGTATCCTCATATACCTGAACCGTGGCCGTTTCTTTTCCCAGACCAATCACCTCGGCGGTCAACCGGTCCTTCCCGATGCCGACCTCTTCCGATAAAGTGAGAGGGCCTTCCAGATGCACCCGCACGATGAATTCACTGACCCGGTCCAGGGTTCCGATCTGATCACTCATGTCCGCCCACCATTTTTTCCAGAATTGCGGAAGGGATCTCGCTCCGGGCCATCTCCAGACGAGAGGCGAAGGTGGCATCCACCCGCCGGCGGCCCTCGGCATCGGTGATCACCAGGCCGCCCCAGGTTTTCAGGGGTTGATCGGCGCGTTTGAAATAGACCTGTTCTCCAAGTTCCTCACCGGCTTTTCGCCCCCATTCCAGCAGCCGATCCTTCGACAAAAGGGCCTGGCCTTTGTCGTCGGCGGCCAGAGTCCGATCTCCCGGTCCGATGATCCGCACCCCGGAAAGAGCCAGATTCTGAAGCACTTCCGTATACGCGTCCTCCTTTTCGGTCAGATCCCGAAGTGTTGCTTCGGCCTGTTTCCAGACCTCGTCCAGAAGCTCTTCCCTGGCATGAAGAAAGGCCTCTTTTTCTTCCCGGGTGACATCGACTTTTCTGCGGCGCCGAATATCCCGAGCCCGATCCCGGGCCTGTTCCAGAATCGCTTCCCGCTTGCGATCGGCCCGGTTCCAAGCATCCCGCCGAATCCGCTCCGCCTTTTCCGTGGCCTGTTGAGTGATCTCCCGGGCATCACTTCTAGCCAGATGCCGAATGGTGGTGGTCAGTTCGTCCGGATCTCCGATGATTCGCGGCATGGTTCGCCTCCTATAT
>JBKHDE010000318.1:0-4934 GCA_046541495.1 Desulfococcaceae bacterium | reverse complement strand
GAAAACGCCGACACCGGCACCACCCAGTACGCCTCCCCCAGCGGCGGCAGCAAAACGGTGCCCACCGAAGCCCCCACGGTTCGGGCCGCAGCCATCGATCTCAAGCGGCAGATTCTGAAAATAGCCGCCAAGGACCTGGAATCCGAAGCAGGTGAACTGGACATTATCGGCGATGAAGTGGTCTCTGAAAAGGACGCATCCAAAAAGATCAAGATTACCGAGATTTCCGAACTGAAAAGCCAAAAGGTGATCGTGGGGATCGGCAAACGGGGTCCCAATCCCGAAAACAAGGCGATCGTCCCCTTCGGCGCCCAGTTCTGCGAGGTGGAGGTGGATACCCGCACCGGCGAGGTCAAAATCCTCAATTTTCTGGGGGCTCACGACAGCGGGCGGGTCATGCACCGCAAGGGCTACGACAGTCAGGTGATCGGCGGCATCGCCATGGGCATCGGTTTGGCCACCACCGAATTCCGGGTCCTGGATGCGAACCAGACCGGCAAACTCTGCAACCGAAACTGGCACGATTACAAACTGCCCACCGCCCTGGATGTGCCCGCGGACATCACCTCGGCGCCCATTGAAATGCCCGACGATGAAGCCAACTCCACCGGCGCCAAGGGGCTGGGAGAGCCGGTTACGATTCCGACGGCGGCGGCGGTGGCCAACGCGGTCTACAACGCCACCGGGGTGCGGATCACCGAATCCCCCATCAACCCGATCAGCCTGGTCCAGAAGCTGGCCGAGCAGCGAAAGGAGGAATAACCCATGTTGCCCAATTTCGACTACACCCGGCCTGAGGATTTAAAAACGGCCGTGAAACAGCTGTCTTCCGACGGGGCCGTGGTCCACGGCGGGGGCACCGATCTTCTCGGCTGTCTGCGGGACCGTATTTTCAACGTCAACAAACTGGTTTCCATCAGCGGCATTCAGAACCTGAAAGGCGTCAAAGAAACCGCAGACGGCGGACTCCGCATCGGGGCCCTGACCACCATCACCGAGATCGCCGACCATCCGGTCATTCGGAAACAGTATGCGGTCCTGGCCCAGGCCGCCTCGGAGGTGGCCAGTCCTCAGCTGCGAAACCAGGGAACCATCGGCGGCAACATCTGCCAGAAACCACGATGCTGGTATTACCGAGGGGATTTCGACTGTCTGCGCAAGGGCGGCGACCGCTGTTTCGCCCCCATGGGTGAAAACCAGTTCCACTGCATTTTAGGAAGCGACAGCATCTGCTTTATCGTCCATCCGTCGGACCCGGCCCCGGCGCTGGTGGCCCTGAATGCCAAGGCCGAAATACAGGGGCCGAAAGGCAAACGAACCCTGGCGCTGGATGAATTCCACATGCCGCCTGGCGAGGACGTCACCCGCGAAACCTACCTCGACCCGGGCGAGATCGTCACCGAAATCATCATACCGCCCGCGCCCAACGGACTCCGGAGCGCCTATCGAAAGGTCCGCACCCGCCGCTCCTGGGATTTCGCCATCGCCGGCACCGCCCTGGCCCTTCAGTTCGACGGCGACACCGTCAAAAACGGCCGGGTGGTCCTCAGCGGCGCTGCGCCCGTTCCGTGGCGGTCCAAACCGGTGGAAGATGCCATCATCGGCAAAAAACTGGATGAAAAAACGATCGCGGAAGCGGCCGAGGCCTCCATGCAGGGGGCCATGCCGCTGAAGAAAAACGAGTATAAAATCCCGCTCTTCAAAGCGGTGGTGTTTGAGGAGTTGACGAAAATCGCCGCTCAGTAATGGCGAAAAGCCCTCTCCTTTTCTTTTGGGAGAGGGCTTTTTTAGCAACAACTCAGGCTTCTTTTATCAGGCCGGTTCAGCAGAGGCCGAATCGGCCTTTTTTCCTGCACCCCTTTTGATGCTTTCTGACCGCCAAGAGCACCGGTTCGGCCTATCATCATCAGGCACCCCTTTTGCTTTTCGGATTGGCTGAAGCGGCGATCTTTCCATCCGACGAAACAGATTTCATCAACTCCTCCAATTTCTGGTCGATCTTGGTCAGATGAACGTTGATTTCGTCCAGCCGCCGGGCCTGGATGCATTGCTCCTCGTACTGCTGCTGGGTCAATACCTCCAGCTTCTCTTCTTTTCCCTCTCTTCGACGGAATACTTTCCAGATCTCCACGGCGATAAAGGCGGCAGTACCAAATATGGTACATATCCCCAATTGCATCGGACCCAGAGCCACCGTCTTTAAAAAGGTCTGGAGAAACGGGACGTAAAGCAGAATCACCTGCAGGGCAATGATGCCGAGGCACATCCAGAGCAGCAGTTTATTGGTGAACATCCCCAATGAAAAGAAAGATTCCCGGTCGGACCGCATGGCCAGCGCCTGACCCACCTGGAGAAAGGCGATCAAGGTGAAGATTATCGACTGCCACTGCCTGCCTTCGCCGTAATGGTAATACCAGGCCCCCACGCCCAAGGCCACGGCACCGATGACGGCGCCCACAATGAAGACCTGGGTCACCCCGCCCCGGCTGAACACCCCTTCGTCAGGCTTGCGGGGCGGCCGGTTCATGGTATTCTTTTCGGGCGGCTCAACGCTCATCCCGAGCCCCAGCAGCCCGTCGGTGATCAGATTGAGCCAGAGAAGCTGAAGCGGCATCAGGGCCAAAGAAATGCCGAACAGCGGGGCGAACATCATGACGATGACCTTGCCGGTGTTGCCGGCGATGGAGTATTTGACAAACCGCCGCACATTGTCGCCGATGACCCGTCCTTCTTCCACCGCGGCGACGATCGTGGCGTAATTGTCATCCAAGAGCACCATGTCCGAGGCCTCTTTGGAGACATCGGTTCCGGTGATGCCCATGGCCACGCCGATGTCGGCGTTTTTCAGGGCGGGGGCGTCGTTGACCCCGTCTCCGGTCATGGAGCAGATTTCGCCGTTTTCCTGCAGGGCGCCCACGATCTTGAGCTTGTGCTCCGGCGAGACTCGGGCGAAGACCGAGGTCTCCCGCACGGCCCGGGCCAGCTCCGCCTCGGACATTTGGTTGAGGTCCTTGCCGGTCAGAACCCGGTCGTTGTCGGTCAGCCCCAGATCCTGGGCGATATAAAGGGCGGTGAGCGGATGGTCGCCGGTGATCATGATGGACCGAATCCCGGCGGCCTTGCATTTTTTTACCGCCTCTTTAACCTCGGTTCGCGGCGGATCGATGAGGCCGAACAGACCCACGAAGGTGAGGTTCTTTTCATCGGATTCATCCACCCGGTCGGGTTCCTGATCCAGAAACCGGACGCCGAGGCCCAGCACCCGCATTCCTTTTTTCGTCAGGTTTTCATTATCTGAAAGGATTTGGTCGTTCTTCTCTTCGTTCAGCTCCTGCGGACCCTCAGCTGTCCAGACACGCGTGGTGATATCGAGCATCCGGTCCACGGCGCCCTTGGTGATCGCAATATGGGATTTGCCTTCCAACAGAGACCGAAGCCCCTCGGGAAGGTCCTCAGGATCATCGGGTATTTTGTGGAAGGTGGTCATCCGCTTGCGGTCGGAATTAAAGGAGACTTCATGGGTGCGCTCCAGCTTTCTTTCCAGCGCCTGAAAACTGAGGCCCACCCGAATGGCCGCCATCCGCAGGGCCCCTTCGGTGGGATCGCCGATCGTCTTGATGCGGTCGTTTTCCTCGTCTTTTTCCAGACCGGAGTCGTTGCAGAGGGCCCCGCCGGCCAGCAGCAGAAGAATGGAATCGGGCAGGTCCTCCATTTGGTCCGGCTGATGCGCTTCCAGCGTCGGCTCCTGAACCTCCTCATATTGGGTGAGGTCGATTTCATGGTCGTAGGTATGGAGCACCGTGGCGGTCATTCGATTCTGGGTCAGGGTGCCGGTCTTGTCGGTGCAGATGGTGGTGACCGATCCGAGAGTCTCCACCGCCGGCAGCTTCCGGACGAGGGCGTTCCGTTTCAGCATCCGTTGAGAACCCAGGGAGAGGGTCATGGTCACCACCGCTGGCAACCCTTCGGGCACCACCGCCACCGCCAGGCTGACCGCTACCAGAAACATCTCCCTGATCGGTTGGTCCAGAAAATAATAGCCGATCCCGGCCACAATGACCGACACCACGATACCGGCCGCCGCCAGCACCTTGCCCACATGGCTCAGCTCTTTCTGCATGGGGGTTTTGCCGCTTTCGCCTTCCTGAATCATGGAGGCGATGTTCCCCATTTCGGTTTCCATGCCGGTTTCGGTGATGATGCCCTTGCCCCGGCCGTTGCTGACCACGGTGCCGCTGAAAGCCATGTTCTTCCGGTCGCCGAGGGCCGGGTCCTCTTCTTCCACGGGTCGCGTATGTTTGTTGACGGCCTCCGATTCTCCGGTCAAAGCGGCCTCGTCGATCTTGAGATCATTGGCCTCCAGAAGCCGCATATCCGCCGGCGCCACGTTGCCGGCTTCCAGAAAAACGATGTCCCCCGGCACCAGGTGTTTGGAGGAGACCATCTCCTCTTTTCCGTTCCGTTGGGTCCGCACCTCGGGCACCGCCATATCCCGCAGGGCCGCCATGGCCCGGTCCGCCTTGTAGTCTTGAATGAAGCCGAGGATCGCGAACAGCAGGACGATGGCCATGATTGCGCCGGCCTCAAGCCAGTCTCCGATAAAGCCCGAGATCACCGCCGCCACGATCAGAATAATCACCATCGTCTGGGCGAACTGCTCCAGCAGAATCATCCACCCGCTTCGAGTCCCTTTCTCCTCGAGTTCATTGGGGCCGTGTTCTTTCAGACGTTCTTCAGCCGCTTCGGAACTCAGGCCCTCGGGGCCGGTGTCCAGTTCATCCATCGCCTCATCGGTGCTCAGCTTATACCACTCGGCCATTGTTGCACGCTCCGTCGTGTCAGGTGAGATCGCTTCTCCGGCCCGGCTTTGGGGCGAGAGAAAAAGCCCCTCTCCCGGACGGGAGAGGGGAAGGGTTAAGGATAATGTTCATTAT
>JBKHDE010000317.1:0-4937 GCA_046541495.1 Desulfococcaceae bacterium | reverse complement strand
TCCATCCGGCGCCTTCCAGCATATCGGCGGCCCGTTGCGGATCATAGCCCGGGTCCTTGAGGTTCTCATTGTAGGCCCAGTGGGTCGGGTGGAGATAAGACAGGGTGCGCGGCGGCAGTCCGTAATAGATGTCCTTGATCCATTTTTCCTTGTCTACGGCATAATAAAGCGCCTGGCGCACCACCTTTTCTTTGAACTGGGGCTTTCCGCAGTTGAAGTAGATGAATTCCACCCAGGGGGCGGGGGTTTCCAGGGCATCCCGGCCGGGGTAGTTCCGGGCTTCCTCGAACCGCTCCGGCGGCACCCCGTGGAGGCCGAAGACATCGATCTCGCCGGTCTTGTATTGAGTATAGGCCACCGTCTGGTCCGGAATGAACTTGTGGATTACCGTGTCGATGGCCGGCGCCCCGCGGTGGTAAGCGGGGTTCTTTTTATACACCATGTGGCTTCCGGCCACCCGTTTCACCAGTTGGTAGGGGCCGGTGCCGATAGGCCGGGTATTGAACGGCGCGGTGTTGATATCCTTCACCTTGGAGAGGATATGTTCCGGCACGATATGCATCTTCTGCCAGGCCCAGGCAAATGGCACATAGGGCTTGGAGAGATGAATCTCCACGTTTTGGTCGTCGATGATCTTGAACTCCGAGATCAGATCGAACCCGGACCGGGACCGGATGGCCACATTCGGGTTGACGATGGTCTGATAGGTGAACGCGACATCCTTGGCGGTGAAGGGGGCGCCGTCCTGCCACTTCACGCCTTTTTTGAGCTCGATCTTCCAGATCATGCCGTCTTCGGAAATCCCGCCGTTTTCCAGGGTGGGCACCCGCACCGCCAGGTTGGGAATGAATTCGCCCTTGTGGTTCATGTCCCACAGGGCGTCGAACATGCAGGCTTCCGGCACCTCCTCCGTGCCGGAGTTGACATAGAGGAGCGGGTTGAAGTTGACCGGCTCTTGGGTCATGCCGATGATCACGTTGTTTTTCTTGGCCCAGGCCGTTTTCGGCAGCATTCCGAGGGCCGAGGTGGTCAGGGCGGCCCCGGCGGCGACTTTTCCGGAGGTCTTGATGAAGTCTCGGCGGGTGATTTTTTTGGATTCCATGGCTTTTCTCCTTTGGGTTGAATGGATGGATAAAGGGGTTTTCGGCCCGGAAAAATATCCCGGGGGCGGCCTGCCGATTTCCCGGGGCCGTGCATTACATGCGAAGCCTCGGATCCAGTGCATCCCGAAGGCCGTCGCCCAGGAAGTTGAAACTCATCACCGTCAGGGTGATCATGGCCCCCGGCAGAATCGCCAGCCAGGGGGCCAGATCGAAATAGGACTGGGCATTGGTCAGCATGTTGCCCCAGCTGGCCAGGGGGGGCTGAATGCCGTATCCCAGAAAGCTGATGTAGGATTCCATCAGCACCGCATTGGCCACATTCAGGGTGGCCGACACCACGACCGGGGCCACCGCATTGGGCAGCAGCTCCCGGAACATGATCCGGGATTCCGATGCCCCCAGGGCATGCGCCGCCTGAATAAAATCCTGCTCCTTGATATACTGGATCTGGGCCCGAATAATCCGGGCCACCTCCATCCAGGAGGTGAAACCGATGATCAGCGCGATCGAGACCACGGTGGGGGTGACGAATGCGGCCAGCACCAGGAGCAGAAAGACCTGGGGAAAGCAGAGCATGGTGTCGGTGAACCGCATCAGAATCGTGTCGATCCTGCCGCCGTAGAACCCGGAGATCAGCCCGATCGCCATGCCGGTCACGATGGTGGCGAACATGGCGGCGATGCCCACCACCAGGCTGATCTGTCCGCCGTGAAACAGCCGGCTCAACACATCCCGGCCCATCTCGTCGGTCCCCAGGACATAGGTCAGGTCTTTCAGGGGCGGAATGAACCGCCGCTGGGTATCCAGATCCAGCGGGTCGTGGGGGGAGATGACATCCGCCGACAGGGCCATCAGCAGCAGGCCGATTACCACGCACCCCCCGATGACCGCCATTCGGTGGCGCAGGAAGCGCCGCCAGATCCGTCGAACCTGGGTTTCGTAAAGGGAGACGGGAATCCCGATCGGTTCGCTGGCGGTACCAAGGGCGTCTCCGGCCGCCTGAGGCGATACCGTGCCGAATAAACGTTTTTGTCCCATTATTCCAGTCGAATCCGCGGATCGATCAGGGCATTGATCAGGTCCGCCAGCAGGTTTCCGAGAATCACCGCCAGGGCGGTGATCATGACCATGCCCATCAGAATCGGGTATTCCTTCATGGTCAGCGCATCCACAAAGAGCCGGCCCATGCCGGGCCAGCCGAAAATGGTTTCGGTGATCAGGGCCCCGGAAAAAAGCCAGGGCAGCTGGACCCCGGCCAGGGCGATCAGGGGCGATACCGCATTGGGAAAGGCGTGGCGGAAAAGAATCCGCTGTTTGCTCAGGCCCTTGGATTTGGCGGTGCGGATATAGTCCTGGTGAATCACCTCCAGAAAGCTGGACCGGGTATAGCGGCTCCACTGGGCCACCAGGACCAGGGCCAGGACCACCGTCGGCAGAATCAGGTGCCGCATCAGATCCAGAAGGTCTTCCTCTCCGCCCAGGGTGTACATTCCGCCGGAGGGAAGCCAGCCGAGCTTGAGCGAAAAGATGAAAATGGTCATCAGACCGAACCAGAAAGTCGGGAAGGAAAGCGCCACCATGGCCCCGGAGGTGGCCAGGTAGTCGAACACCGAATAGCGCTTGACCGCCCCGAGGATGCCCACGAACATTCCGATGACCATGGCCAGGGACATTCCCGAGCCCATCAGCAGAAAGGTGGCGGGAATCCGTTCCAGAATGACGTCCAGCACCGGCCGTCCGCCGAAAAAGGTATTCCCCCAGTTGCCGGTGAAGATGCCGTAGGCCCATTTCAGGTATTGAATATAGACCGGCTGATCCAGCCCGAAGACGTGCTTGATCCGCTCGATGTCCTGGGCCGTGATGGTCGGGTTGAGAGTGTAGACCGCCAGGGGGCCCCCGGGCGCCAGGTGCATCATGGAAAACCCGATGATGGAGACCCCGATCAGCAGCGGAATGGCTTGCAAGAGCCGCTTCAGGATGTATTGAAACATGATTGATCTCCCGAGTCGGTGATCGGCATTCGATGCGCCCTCATGTGTGCAGGTGACAGGCCACGAAATGGTTCTCGGCCACCGCTTTGTATTCCGGCTCTATTTTATCGCAGGGTGCGAACCGTCTGGGGCAGCGCGGATGAAACCGGCACCCCGGCGGCGGATGAATCGGCGAGGGCACATCCCCCTTCAAGGCCATCCGCCGCCGTTTTCGGTTCGGGTCCGGTATCGGCACCGCCGTCAGCAGGGCCGCGGTATAGGGGTGCAGCGGATTCCGATAGAGTTCCCGGCCCGGCGCGCTTTCCACGATCTTGCCCAGATACATCACCGCAATGGTGTCGGCCATGTGGCGGACCACACTGAGGTCATGGGCGATGAGGAGGTAGGTCAGTCCCAGTTCATCCTGAAGGTCCTCCAGGAGGTTGAGAATCTGGGCCTGAATGGAGACATCCAGGGCCGAAACCGGTTCGTCGCCCACGATCAGCGCAGGATTTACCGCCAGGGCCCGGGCGATGCCGATCCGCTGGCGCTGGCCTCCGGAGAATTCATGGGGGTAGCGCCGCATGGATGCGGCCGGAAGCCCCACCTGCCGCAGCAATTGGGCGATCCGGTCCTCCTTTTCGCTGTCGGCGGCCAGCCCGTGAATTTCCAGCGGCGCCGCAATGATGGCCCCCACCGTCTGCCGCGGATTGAGGGACGAAAAAGGGTCCTGAAAAATGATCTGCATCTCCCGGCGCAGCCGCTTCATCTCCCGCCGGTTCAGCCGGGTGATGTCTTCCCCGGCATACCGGATGGTTCCGGCGGTGGGCTCCAGCAGCTTCAACATGGTCTTGCCGGCGGTGGTCTTGCCGCACCCGCTCTCCCCCACCAGGCCGAGGGTTTCCCCCTTTTTGACCGCCAGCGTGATCCCGTCCACCGCATGCACTCTGCCCACCTCCCGGGAGATGAGCCCCCGCCGAATGGGGAAATACTTGACCAGATCGGCCACCGTAAGCAGCGGTTGGGTCATGACAGGCTCATCCCTTGCCCTGGGCCACCCAGCACCGCACCCGGTGGTCGCCTGTTTGCACCGGTTCCAGATCGGGCTGCTCCTTTCGGCATCGGTCCACGCGGTCGGGGCATCGTTCCAGAAACGCGCATCCCGGGGGCAGAAAGCAGAGGTTGGGCACTCGGCCGGTGATTTCCGTCAGGCGACGGGGTCTTTTGCCCGCGTCCATTCGAGGGATCGAGCGCAGCAGTCCCCGGGTGTAGGGGTGAAGCGGGTTTTCAAAAATCGTCTTGACGTCTGTCTGCTCCACGATTCGGCCGGCATACATCACCGCCACCCGGTCCGCGGTCTCCGCGATCACGCCGAGATCATGGGTGATCAGAAGAATGCTGATCCCCAGTTCCGCCTGAAGGTCTGTCAAGAGATCCAGAATCTGGGCCTGAATGGTGACGTCCAGGGCCGTGGTCGGCTCGTCGGCGATCAGCAGCCGGGGGTTGCAGGCCAGGGCCAACGCGATCATGATCCGCTGGCGCATGCCCCCGGAAAGCTGGTGGGGATACTCATCCGCCCGCTTTTCCGGGGACGGAATGCCCACCCGGTCCAGCAGATCGATGGTGCGCGCCCGGGCCTCGGCCCGCGCTATTTTTTCGTGTCCCAGCAGCATTTCCATGATCTGGGACCCGACGGAAATCAGCGGATTCAAAGAGGTCATCGGCTCCTGAAAGATCATGGAAACGGCCTTGCCCCGAATTTTGCGCAGGGTTTTTTCATCGGCTGTGAGCAGGTCCCGCCCCTCGAACAAGATTTCGCCGCCCGCATAGACCGCGGGCGGGACATCCAGAAGCTGAAGCACCG
>JBKHDE010000316.1:0-5106 GCA_046541495.1 Desulfococcaceae bacterium | reverse complement strand
GCCGGCTCCAGCCGCGCCTGATATTCCCGCACCGCTTCCGAGACCTCGATGGGGGTCTGGTCTCCCACCCGATAAACCTCCACCATCACCGCCGGCTTGCCGTTGAAGTAGCTGGCGATATCCTGCTCTTCGAAGCCCTCTTTAACGGCGGCGATCTCCCCCAGCGCCACCTGGGTCCCCTCGAGCGTGCTGATGACCGCCAGATTCTCGAACTCCCGGGCCAGATCCCGCCGCTCATCGGTGCGCAGCAGAATCTCCCCGCCCGGCGTCTTGACGCCGCCGGCGGGCAGTTCCACCGCCGATCGGCCGACCCCACGGGCGATCCCCTCCAGGGTGAGGCCATAGGCCCGAAGGTTTGCCTGGGGCACCTCGATGCGGATTTCCAGAGGCCGCACCCCTTCCAGCTCTACCTGAGTGATCCGGTCGTCCTTGAGCAGGTCGTCCCGGACCGATTCGGCCAGCTCCCGCAGCACCCGCTCGCTCTGGTCTCCGTAAAGCACGAAGCTGAGCACTTGGCGGCGGGTGGTGAGCAGGCGCACGGTGGGCTCCTCGGCATCCAGGGGAAAGGAGGTGATCCGGTCGATTTCATTCTTGATGTCGGCCAGGGCTTTGTTGTTGTCGGCATCGAAACGGAGCTCCACATTGACGGTGCCCATCCCTTCCGAGGCGGTGGACTGAATCTCCTTGACCTCATCGATTCCCTGGACCGCCTCCTCCACCGCCAGGATCACCCCCTTCTCCACCTCCTCGGGAGAAGCCCCGGGATAGGGAACGGTGATCCGGACGGTGTCCACGTCAAAGGCCGGGAAGACCTCCTGACGCACGGCGGTCAGGAGGATCAGGAGCCCGCCGATGATGAAGACCGCCATGCACAGGTTGGCCGCCACCGGGTTCCGGGTCATCCAGGCGATGGTCCGGGATTCGGATCGGCCGGCAGGCGGCGGATTATGCGGATCCATGACACTCATGCCGCTTTTTTCCCCTCGTTCGGAGCGGGTTCGGTTTCCTGAGCCGGAAGGGCTTCCTCGGCCGCATCTCCAAGCCGCACCGCCATCCCCTCCACCGGCGCGGACAGGCGGCTGGTCACCACCGAGGCGCCGGGATCAAGCCCCCGGACCATGACCTCGTCCCGGGTCCGCCAGACCACCCGGACCGGTGTGAAGGCGAGCCGCTCATCCGAAGCGACGGTCCAGACAGTAGCGTCTTCTCGCAGCGCTTTGCGGGGAATGACAAAGACATCCTCCAGCACCGGGCCCTGAATCTCCACCGCCACATAGGCGTCCAGAAGCAGCGGAAATTCTCCGGGTTCCTTTGGAGATCCGCTCCCCAAGGGATCTTCCACAGCCACCAGCAGGCGGGCCATGCGGCCGGCCGGATCGAGGTCCCCCAGCAGCCGAATCACCCGCCCCCGACGCACCACCGGTTTTCCGGCGCCGGGGTTTTGCTGTATCACCCGAACCTCGGCGCCGGCCTCGCCGTTCATGCCCGGAATGGCGATCGCCTCGAGCTGCTCCACCGGCACCGAAATCCGCACCCAGAAGGCGTCGCTGCCCACAAACGTCACCAGACGAGTGCCGGGGCTGACGAACTGGCCCACGTCCACGAATTTCTCCCGCACAAATCCGTTGAAGGGCGCCTCGATCACCGTCCGCTCCAGGTCGAGCCGGGCCTTCTCCAGAGCGCTTTTTGCCGATTCCAAAGCGGCTTTCGCGCTCTCCAGCTGCGGTTCCCGAAGGGCCAGGTCCCGCCCTTCCGGAGAGATCGACTTGAGGTCCGGGCTCAACAGGTCCCACTCTTTTCGGGCCACGGTTTGACGCCGCTGTTCGGTCTTCAATTCCACCACAGCCTGAGAAATCTTGGCTTTCTGCTGCTCCACCGCGATGCGGTAGTCCCGGTCATCGATCTTGAGCAGCATGGCGCCGGCCTGAAAGCGTCCGCCCGGAATCAGCCGGGAATTCACCTCCGCCACCTTGCCCGAGACCTGGGGTTGAAGGGTCACCTCCCGGGCCGGAAGGACGGTGCCCATGGCGGTCACCGCCACCTGCTCATTCCGAGGCGCCACCTGAATGGTTTCCACCAGCGGCGCCCCCACCGAAATCGGTTTGCGCTCGGCCTGGGGTTTGCTGCGGATCAGAAACAGGGCGATCAAGACCCCGCCGCCGATGATCCCGGATACGATGATCAGTTTGAAAAAGGTTCTCATGGCGTTATCTCAAGCGGATTCAAAACAAACGGGCCGTTCCGGACAATTCCGTCTCCCGGCCAGATGCCGCCCAGTGCCCGATGAAGCGCAATTCGGTGAGCCAGCAGCTCCCGCCGGGCGGTGATCAGGGTCTGCTCCAGGGTTTGAAGGGAGCGAAGGGCGGTGAGCACCGGCAGATAATCGGTCAATCCCTGGCGGTAGCGGATGCCGGACTGCTCGAAGGTCTCCCGGGCCGTCTCGATCTGGTCCGTCAGCCGCTCAATGAACCGGCGCTGAAAGGCTTCCCGGGTAAGGGCGTCTTCCACCTCCTGAAAAGCGAGCAGGGCGGTTCGGGCATAGGTGGCGGCCCGCTCCCGCACCACCGCCCGTCTCCGCAGCACCTCGGCCGATTCCCGCCCGGCATCCCACAAGGTGTCGGAAAGGTTCCCCAGAATATCCCAAATCAGGTTTTCAAAAAGTCGGTCCAGTTCGGTCGCCCGGTAGCCGCCGGATGCCTGAAGCCGCAGAGACGGAAACCGGTCCGCCACCGCTGCGGCCACCCGTTCGTCCGCCGCGGCCAGACGGGCCTCCGCCGCCCGAAGATCGGGCCGGATGCGAAGCAGTTCCGCAGGCAGGCCGGTGTCCGGCAGGGGCGGCAGGTCCGGCAACTCGGAAGGGACAACCACGATGCGCTCCCGGGGCGGTCTTCCCATCAGCACCGCCAGCCGATGGCGAAGCACCTGAAGGCGGGACTCCAAGGGCGGTATCTGGGTCTCGTTGGCCGCCACCAGCTGCCGCTGCTGAAACACATCCAGGGCCGGCACCAATCCGTTGGCGAACCGAAACCGAACCAGTTCCAACAAGGTGCGGTTGGTCTTCAGCTGTTCCCGAACCAAATCCAGCAGCGCCTGCTGTTCGATCAGGGAAAACCAGGTGTCGGTCGTCTCGGCCGTCAGACTGACCGCCATGGAATAGAGATCATGGCGGGAGGCCGCCGCATCCAGCCGGGCGGCCCGGTCCAGGGCGGCCAGTCGTCCCCAGAGGTCCACCTCATAAGAGGCCGCGGCGACCAGGCTGAACCGGTTGGTATAAACCGCCTCGGTGTCCGACCCGCTGATGCCGGTCGTGATGTTGCTTCGGGATCGCCCCGCATCGGCATCCGCGGTCAGAATGGGCCGGCGATTGGCCGCGGCCAGCTCGGCCAAAGCCCGGGCCTGATCCAGCCGGGCCCACGCCTCCGCCAGGGCCAGGTTGTCCGAAAGCATCCGTTCCACCAGTTCGGTCAGGGTGGGGTCATTGAAGCTCATCCACCAACGGGGATGGACCGCCGTTCCCGTCTTCGAAAACTGGTCCGGGGAGGTCAGCGGCAGTGATACCCGACCCGTTTGATGGCCCTGGCAGGCGGTCAGCAGGCAGGCCGTGATCCCCAGCAGAACCGGGGCGACCCGATTGAGAAAAATCATTAACATGTTCGAAAAGATAGGGGCCGAAGAAAGCGCCGTCAATCGTCCTCCTCTTTTTCCGTTTCGGATTCGCTGTCAGGGATCTCTTCGATCAATCGCTCCTGTTCAGAGCTCAAGGGCGCCGCCCCCACCGGCGGAAGCATGTCCTGGAAAACCACGCCGTAGATATCCCAGACGGTGACAAACAGGGCCGCGATAATGGGGCCGATGATGAACCCCGGAATGCCGAACATCAACAGCCCGCCCAGGGTGCCGAAAAAGATCATCAGCTCATGCATCTGGGTGTCCTTTCCCACCAGGACCGGTCGCAAGAAATTGTCCAGACTGCCCACCACCAGGGCGCAGAACAAGGCCAGGCCGATCGCCTTGGCCACATGCCCGGTAATGACCAGCACCACGGCAGCCGGCACCCAGATCACGGCGCTGCCGATGCCGGGAATCACCGACAGCACCGTCATGAGGGTGCCCCAAAAAACCGAACTGGGGATGCCCGCCGCGGCGAACGAGAGTCCGGCCAGCCCGCCTTGCAGGATACCGATGACCAGGGTTCCCTTCATCGTCGCCCGCGTCACCGAAGTAAACCGGTCCAGCATTCGCCGCTCGTCGGTATTCTGAAGCGGCAGATAATAAAGAATTTTCCTCAGCAGAGTGTCCCCGTCCACGAAAAAATAGAACATGGTATAGAGCATGATAAAGGTCATCAGAAAGAAATTGACCGTGCCGAAGGTGATGGAAGAAAGCTTATTGACCAGAAAACTGCTGATGCCGCTCACCACCTCTCCGAGACGGCTCAGAATCTCCCTGCGATAGGGCTCTATTTTTTCGATCAGTTCAAAATCTCTGACAAAGGGAACCGATTCAACCAGGGTGGTCAATGTTTGGGGTTGGGACATCTGTCTTTCCATCCACGGCTTGATCAGCGTCCCTACTTTGACCGCCTGGGCGGTGATGATCCCGATCAGACCGGCCAGGGGGATAAGAACCACCAGGATGATGAGGATCACCGTGGTGATGGAGGCCAGTCCCTGCCGCCCTTTGAACATTTCGCTGAGCCGAAAATAGACCGGATAAAATACAGCGGAAAAGATGGCGGCGAGAAAAATCGCCATCAGGAACTGGCGGATCATCGACAAAAACAATGCCGATATAAAGAGCACCAGCAACAGCAGCACCCATTTGTTTATGGCTTCTTTGTTCATGAATTATTCAGCCTAATCAGAAGTTCGCTTCAAGAATATATCCCGACAGCAGTTCTTAATTTTTCAGCAATATAGCCCATAAAATAAGCTATTTCAACCTCAAACAGCCGGTTGATCCAAAGCACATTTAAGTTTATTTTCGGTCTTTTATTCCCGGTCCTAATTATAAACCGAAAGACAAAAAAATGAGCTCTTTGAAAACCGGATACCCGTGTGATATACATGATCAAAAGAAAAAGGGGTAGATATGGAAAATGAAAAT
>JBKHDE010000315.1:0-5141 GCA_046541495.1 Desulfococcaceae bacterium | reverse complement strand
GTGGGGGGCGGTCTAAGCAGCAAAGCACTGAATCAGATTCACCGAGAATTGCTGCAAATTCTTTGCGAGGCTTGAAATTGAATTTCGACTATGGTAAAATGGAAGGTCTTTGTATCTGGAGAAGAAAAATTGGCCCTGATGACCAATCCCGACAGGCAATTTCTTGAAAATGTTCCCATTTTTTGCCTTCAGGCGCAATTGGAAGTCCGTTGCTCTATCCAACTGAGCTACGGGCGCTCTGGTGTAAGGTAAATTGAGTAGGTAGCATATACAGTTTCGGTTGTCCACCAAAAATATCCGTATTTAATTGGATTAAACTCTCCTTAATACCTTGATATAGTATTCTTAATGATGCTATAGAAAGATTCAGCCAACGACAAGACCAATACCACGGGTTAAATATTTATCATGAATACAAAAAATAAGAACACACCCTCCGACGAAAAAGAGACCGAAAAGCCCCAGAAGTTGCATACCGGTCTCGAGGGCAAGGAAATCGACAACCTGGTAAACACCCCGGCCAACCAGAAGTCGGATAAGAGTTTGGCCAAGTTCGATCCGCTTCAGCGGTATCTGTCGGAAGTCAGCAAATACCGGCTGCTGACCCGGGATGAAGAAAAAGAGCTGGCCCTTCGGGTTCGGGAACAGGAAGACGGGGATGCGGCCCTGACCCTGGTCACCTCCAACCTTCGGCTGGTGGTCAAGATCGCCCTGGAGTTTCAGCGGATCTGGATGCAGAACCTGCTGGATTTGATTCAAGAGGGGAATATCGGCCTCATGCAGGCGGTCAAGAAGTTCGACCCCTATAAAAACGTCAAATTCTCCTATTACGCATCCTTCTGGATCAAGGCCTATATTCTTAAGTTCATCATGGACAACTGGCGTCTGGTCAAGATCGGCACCACCCAGGGCCAGCGGAAACTGTTTTTCAAGCTCAAAAAAGAAAAACAGAAGCTGATCGATCAGGGCTTCGATCCCAAGCCCAAGCTGTTGTCTCAGCGGTTGGGGGTATCCGAACGCGAGATCGTCGACATGGATCAGCGCCTGGACGGATGGGATGTCTCCCTGGACGCGCCCCTTAAGGAAGACTCGGATACCGAGCGAATCGATTTTCTGAGCACCTCCGCCGATACGGCCGAAGACAGCGTGGCCAAAAAGGAGATGGATGTTCTGCTTCATAACAAGATCGCCGAATTCAAAAAGAAGCTGACCGATCGGGAACTGGAAATATTCGAATCCCGAATTTTTTCGGATACCCCGGTGACCCTTCAGGAGATCGGGGATCGTTACGGCATCTCACGGGAACGGGTTCGACAGGTGGAAAAAAACGTGGTCAAAAAAATGAGAGAATTCTTTAAACGGGAGATCGTAGATTTCGAATCCTACGCCGAAGGCAGCGAAGTTTCCTGATGATTCGCCCCGCCGGTTCCCACAAACCCTCCCTGGTTCGACGACCGAATGCAGGGACACAATCTAAAGAAAATGAGTATGATGAAGTGGCTTATTAACCGAGCCGCCGTCCTGGCCTGTCTGATCCCGGTTTTCGGATGCGCGCCTCAGAATACCACGACACCGACTGCGGAAAGGCCGGTGAAGCAGTATGTCGCGTATTCTCCCCCCCATGAAAACGGGGATCGATTTTATTATTTTCTCGAGTCACAGTTGCAGCGTCGGCAGGGGAATCTGGACAAAGCGATCTATTTCATGCAGAAATCCATCGAAAACGCCCCGAACGCCTTCTTTCTCAAGAAAGAACTCGCCGCCCTCTATCTGCGGGAACGCAATCCGGACAAGGCGGTGGGCCTTATCGAGGAGATGCTGGAAGCAGACCCGGAAAGTGTCGAAATCCTCATCCTGTTCGGAAAACTGAAGCAGGGAATGGAGGCGTATGAAGACGCCCGGAAGGCTTATCAAAAGATCCTGAAACTGGACCCGGATCAGAAAGAGATTTACCTGAGGCTCGGCGCTCTCTATCTGGAAGAAGAGGATCTGGAAAACGCCTATGACGTCTACAAGGACCTGGTAGACCGCTTTCCAGACTCCTATGTGGGCCATTTTTTTCTTGGGAAAATCCACACCGAACGGGGGGAACTGGAAGCGGCCGAAAAGAAATTCCGAAAGACCCTGGATCTGGAACCGGATTTGGAAGAGCCCCAGTTCGAACTCCTGAGCATTTATGAAACACAAGGGAAGAACCAGAAAATCATTCGAATCTACCAGGATATTCTTGAAGAAGAACCGGAGAACATTCGGGCTGAAATGGGGCTGGGATATTTCTATCACAGCATCGGCATGACCCAGAGCGCTGAAAAACTCCTGACCCGAGTGGGAGAACAGAGCCTCTCTAATGAGGAGGTGATTCGAACCCTGATCCAACTCTATATCGATCCGAAAAAATACGAAGCGGCGGTGACCATCCTGGAAGGCATGCTCAAGGGGGCTCCCGACAGCTCGGACCTCCATTACGTAGCCGGGGTCGCCTACGACGGCATCAATGATGAGGAAATGATGCTGCAGCACCTCAAACAGGTAGAGCCCGATTCCCGGTTTTATCAGAATGCGGTGGTCCACATCGCCTTCCTGTATCAGGAGAGCGGCCAGGTCCGTAAAGCCATCGATTATCTGGAAGGGGTCATTCGAAAGGTTCCGGATAATCCGGATTTTTATATCTATCTGGGCTCCTTTTACGAGGAGATCGAGGAATACGCCAAGGCCGAGACCACCCTGAAAAACGGGCTCGAGGCCGATCCCGACAGCCCGCGCATCTATTTTCGGCTGGGGGTGGTCTACGACAAATGGGACCGAAAGGCCGATTCCATCGAGATCATGAAAAAGGTGATCGAACTAGACCCCAAAAACGCCAACGCCCTCAATTATCTGGGGTATACCTATGCCGATATGGGTGAAAACCTGGATGAGGCCGAACGGCTGATTCAGGAAGCCCTCAAATACAAGCCCGACGACGGCTATATCCTGGACAGCATGGGCTGGGTCTACTACCAGAAAGGAGAATACGAAAAAGCCCTGGCATACCTGCAAAAGGCGGTGGATCTGGTTCCGGATGATCCCATTATTCTGGAGCATGTGGGGGATATTCACATCAAACTGAACAACCCGGAAAAAGCGCTGGAATATTATCGCCGGTCGCTCTCCCACCGGGAAACGGAAGAAGAAAAATCCCACATCGAACAAAAAATCCGCGAACTGACCGAACCCGGAACCACTTGAGCCCGGGCCTGAATTGATGATGTACCGAAACCCCTTTTTACTTCTGATTCTGTCGGCGATCGCCTTGCCGACGCTTTTCGGGTGCGAAGCCATGATGGGCGGCGGGGTCCGGCCTGCAGACCTCGCGCCCGAGGTCCGGGAGGTCCTGTCGCTGGTGGACAATCAGAATTCGGGGCTCAAAACCTTCAAGGGCACCGGAAAGGTCAGCCTTCGCACCGGCGGAATGCTTCAGACCGCCCGGGCCGCCTGGATCGGGGCCCGGCCTGACCGGTTCCGGTTCGGGATTCTCGACATTTCCGGACGGCCGGCCACCGGCATGGCCGCGGACGGGGAGTTTATCTACGCGGTCTCCCATGCTCAGGAGCGGTTTTACAAGGCCCGGGTCACCGAACCGGACCTGGGCCGAATCATCGAAATCCCCGTGAAGATCCGTTCGGTGATTCAACTGCTGACCGGCGGGGCCCCGGTTCGAAATTTTCGAACGGCGGAAATTCTGGCGGATGAAACGGAAGAGAGAAAAGTCCTGGTCCTGAAAGACAGCCGGAACCGGCTGGTGGAGAAGATCCGGTTCAGCCGTGATCCCTTCAAGGTGCATGCGGTGGAGGTGTACGACCCCGGAAAGGAGATGATCTACCGGGCGGAACTGGCGGACTACCAGGCCGCCGAATCCTATCTGCTCCCGTTCCGCGTCACCGTCTTCGACGCCGAAAATTGGTTTCAGCTGGAGATCGGTCGATACTGGCTCAACCCGCCGACCCCCGCCGCCGCATTCGTGCTCACCGATCCGGACATCTGAGTGTTTCCGTTTGGAACAGGATCGGACCCTTCGATTCGCCGCCGACCGAAGCCTGGGCAAATTGTGCACATGGCTGCGTATCCTCGGATTCGACACCCTCTGCGAAGCGGATTTCTGCGGTGATTTTTTCGAAACCCTCGGCGAGCGCATTCTGGTCACTCGAATTCATGAATACCGGCAACGACGGCGGAATCATCCTCTGATTTTTATTCACCGCGACCGGGTCAGAGATCAGCTTCGGCAGGTGATTGAATCCGTTCCGCTTTCCAGAATCGACCTATGCCCGTTTTCCCGCTGCATTCGGTGTAATATACCCCTTCGCCCAGCCGATAAATCGAATCTCTTCGGCAGGGTTCCGGAATACATCTGGCAGACCCGCGACCGATTCAAGGAATGCACCGAATGCGGTCGCATCTACTGGCGGGGCACCCACAAGGATGCAGCCGATATGGAAATCGACCGTCTGTTCCGACGATCAACAGGACCTGAAAGGGCCTGAATGAAAGCCATGAACCCGCACAGGAAGCCCATCGCCCTGGAAAGACGGCTGCAAGGATGCGCCAATGTGCTTACCATCGGGGTGAAGACCAATTTCAGCGATTACGCCCCCGAAGAGGCCGAATGGATCCGGAAGGCGGAGAAGATCTATTATCCGACCCTTTTTTATGCGGATCTTTTCAACGCCATGGGCAAAAAGACGTTTCCGAGCTACCATACCTACAAGTGCGTCCAGGACAAGATCAAACAGACCGCCTTATATCAAATGCTGAACGTTCCCCACCCCCGAACCCGGGTCTTTTACGGCCGACGATGGGAGGGGAAGGTGCTCGACTACTTTTCTTTTCCTTTCGTGGGCAAAATCCCTCGGGGATCGGCCCTGGGCCGCGGGGTGTTTCTGATTCGAAACCGGAGTGAACTGGCCGCCTACAAAAACATCACCGGCTTGGCCTATATTCAGGAGTACCTGCCCGCCGACCGGGATATTCGGGTGGTGGTGATCGGGCATCGGGTGGTCCATGCCTATTGGCGAAAGGCGGCCCCGGGGGAATTTCGAAGCAATATCGGCGCGGGCGGCGAGGTTCGCTTGGACCCGGTGCCGGATGCGGCCCTCGACCTG
>JBKHDE010000314.1:0-5160 GCA_046541495.1 Desulfococcaceae bacterium | reverse complement strand
GGCAAGCGGTTTTTTCGGGCGGAATTCGGATATTCCCTTGAATCCCGCTTTCAAATCGGATACTCCCTGAGCCGTTATGATGGACATCAAACCGATCGGGCAAGCTCAGTGAAAACTTGGTGTGGGCCTGTGACCCGAATCCGAAAAAAAGGAGAACCATTGTGACCGATAATTATGCCATGATCGTTCGTGAAAATATCAAGGCTCTGTTTGAAAAACGTTCTGAAATGGACATCCTGAGATGCCTGCCGAGCCGGAAGGAAGGCGACGCCTATGCTTTCGATGCCTTCGGAGAAACCTGCCGAATACGGCGGGACGGGATTTTTCTGGGGGAGGAACCGCAGGAGGGGCCGATGGGCATTGTTCTGTCGTTGTATGCCCTTCATGCCCGGCCCTTCGAGTGTGTGCTCGAACCCCTGAAGGCGTTCAAGGATTTTCAAGGCAGCATGCCCTATGTGGCGGCGTTTGCGGCCAATACTCAGAACCTGTTGGTTCCCCATGTCGACCGAATTCAGGAGAAATCCAAAGAAATCATCACCACCCTGGACGGCCAGAAAGTCTTCTCGGACATCGGCGGGGATTTTTCCTTTATGGTCCGGCCGGTTCCAAAAATCACGCTGAGCTATATCATCTATGAGGCGGATGAGGATTTCCCCGCATCCGTGACCTGCCTGTTCTCCAACAATGCACCGGCGTTTTTGCCCCTGGACGGACTGGCCGATTTGGGGGAATATACCTCCCGGAAGATTCTGGAGATTGTTGAGAGCTGAAAAGAGTGAAAATCGACTAAAAAAAACCGAAGCGATGTCGAAACACCGCCTCGGTTTTCTGCCGGTAGGGCGACGGATGCCGGTATTCGCCGCCCAAGAAGGTTTTTAGGGGGAGGTTAGGGCTTCAAAAGCGCCTTGGCCCGCTGAACGATGTTATCGGCGGTAAAGCCGAACTTCTCCAGCAGCACATTCCCCCGGGCCGAGGCCCCGAAATGGTCGACCCCGATGATCGCCTCACTGCGCCCCGTATACCGTTCCCATCCCATCGGGGAGCCGGCTTCCACCGCCAGGCGGGTGGTGATTGCGGCAGGCAGGACCTTTTCCCTGTAATCCGCATCATTTTTTTCGAACAGTTCCCAGCTGGGCATGGAGACCACCCGCGCCAAAACGCCGTCGGATTTCAGTTTTTCCTGGGCCGCCAGGGTGATGTGGACCTCGGAGCCGGTGGCGATCAGAATCACGTCGGGGGTGCCGTCGCAGTCGGAAAGGATATAGGCGCCCCGGGCGAGCCCCTCGGCAGGGGCATAGCGGCTCCGGTCCAGAATCGGCAGCTTTTGCCGGGTCAGAATCAGGGCGGTCGGGTTCGAGGTGGATTCCATCGCCACCCGCCAGGCCAGGGCGGTTTCGGCGGCGTCCGCCGGCCGAATCACCGTCAGGCCGGGGATCGCCCGCAGGCTGAGAACGTGCTCGATGGGCTGATGCGTGGGGCCGTCTTCGCCCACGGCCACGCTGTCATGGGTGAAGACATAGGTCACCGGCTGTTCCATCAGGGCCGCCAGCCGGATGGCCGGCCGCATGTAGTCGGCGAAGACCAGAAAGGTGCCGCCGTAGGGCCGGGCCCCCCGGTGCAGGGCCATCCCCGAAAGGATGGCGCCCATGGCATGCTCCCGCACGCCGAAGCGGATGTTCCGCCCGGTATAGGCGAACTTCTGGAAATCATGGGAAGACTCGATCAGGGTCTTGTTGGAAGGCGCCAGGTCGGCGGAGCCGCCCATCAGGGTCGGGGTCTTTTCGGCGATGGCGTTGAGCACCTTTCCGGAGGCGGCCCGGGTGGCCATGGGGCCGTCCGCGGGTTTGAAATCGGGAATGTTTTCATCCCAGCCCTCTTTCAGGGTCCGGGTCTGGGCTTCTTCCCAGTCCCGGGCCAACCCCGGGTATTTTTCCTGGAATTCATCGAACCGCTTTTGCCAATCGGCCTCTTCCAGGGCCCCCGCCTCGATGCATTTTCGATAGGTTACCAGCGGATCATCGGGCACGCAGAAACAGAGTTCCTCGTCGCAGCCCAGATTGCGTTTGGTGAGCCGGACCTCCTCCACCCCCAGAGGCGCGCCGTGGGCGTCCGGGGAGCCCTGCTTGTTGGGGCTGCCGTAAGCGATATGGGTGCGCAGGACGATGATGGAGGGCATCTCCGTTTCGGCCTTGGCCGCTTCCAGGGCCGCGAAAACGGCGGCCACATCGTTGCCGTCCATCACGGTGAGCACATGCCAGCCCATGGCCTTGAACCGAAGCCCCACATCCTCGGTAAAGCTGATGTCGGTGCCTCCCTCGATGGTGATCTTGTTGTCGTCGTAAATGCAGACCAGCTTTCCCAGCCCCAGGTGGCCGGCCAGAGAGGCCGCTTCATAAGAGATACCTTCCATGAGATCGCCGTCGCCGCACATGACATAGGTGTAATGATCCACGATTTCCTGTCCCACCCGGTTGAATCGGGCGGCCAGGTGGCGTTCGGCCATGGCCATGCCCACGGCGGTGGCAAACCCCTGTCCCAGAGGGCCGGTGGTGGTTTCCACGCCGGGGGTGACGCCGTATTCGGGGTGGCCCGGGGTTTTGCTGTCCAGCTGACGAAACTTCTGAATATCCTCCAGGCTCAGGTCGTAACCGGTCAGGTGCAGCAGGCTGTAGAGCAGCATCGAGGCGTGTCCGCCGGAGAGGACGAACCGGTCCCGGTTCGGCCACTGGGGATTTTTGGGGTTGTGTTTCATGACCTGGGTCCACAGCACGTAGGCGGCCGGGGCCAGCCCCAACGGGGCGCCGGGGTGGCCGGATTCGGCCTGCTGAATGGCGTCCATGGACAGGGTGCGGATAATGTTGATACAGGGGGCGTCTTCCATTGCCCGGGCGGCAGGCAAGTCGTTGCTCATGGCTGATCTTCTCCTTATCTGGTCTATTTAATGCGGCAAATGCCGACAAATCCTGAATTGCAGCGGTTTACAAGGCTCTCATCCATTCCGGCTTCAAGGCCACCTTGCCGGAAAGGGCGTCGTTGATCAATCGAAGGGTCGATTCCTTGTCTCTGGGAAGCCGGGCCTTGATGGGCAGGTAGTTGGAGGCGTGATTGGCGTGGAACTGGCCTTTCATATCGGTATGGGCGATCATGGTCCCGAGTTCGGTCAGCATTTCATCGGGATCGAGGAGCGGAAAGGCGCCGGCCTGATAATCCCGGTGCAGCGGAGTGCCGGGGATCAGCATCAGGCTCAGGGCGCCCACATATTCGGGATCGATGGCGCTGAGCACCCGTCCGGTTTCCCGGGCATGTTCACGGGATCGTTCCCGGCCCGCGATTCCCAGAAGCACGGTGACGGAAAGCTTGATTCCCGCCTCCCGAAGTTTCCGGCCCATGGTGATCATCTTTTCGGATGCAGCCCCTTTGTTGATCTTTTTGAGGGTGACGTCGTCCCCGGATTCCAGGCCCATATAGGCGATTCCCAGGCCGTGTTCGTGAAGGCGCTTCAGTTCCTCCGGGGATTTCATGTCGATGCTTTTGGTGTTGGCGTAAACCCCCACCCGGGTCACCCAGGGCAGTTGCCGTTCGATCTCTTCCAGAATCTTCAGGAGCCGCTTCTGGGGAATGATCAGGGCGTCGCCGTCACAGATGAACAGGCGTCGCTTCTGCTTGAAATGTCTGGCGGCGTAAGCGATGTCCTCAAAAATGATTTCGTCGGGTTTGATCTGAAATCGCTCTCCGGCATAGGTGCCGCAGAAGGCGCACTTGTTGTGGGAGCACCCGACGGTGGCCTGAAGCAGAATGCTGTTGGCCTCGCTGGGCGGGCGAATGATATTTCCTTCATAATGCATAAAACATCTCCAAATATTCTTGAAAACGGAAGCATTCCGCTGATGGGTTCGATTTTTGAGGTCACGTGTATGCAAAATGACCTTTTTATGCAAGTCTTATTTTGACCGGAGTTTTCGCTCCGCCATCTGTTCATACCGGAGCATGAAGGTGATCCGCATTCAGCGCTTGAGCCCGTGCCGCCGTAAGGTCAGCGCCGGCCTTACAGGAGGGGTGTCACCGGTTTGTCTCCGATAATCCAGACCCGGAAAAGATCCGTTTCCGCGATGCGGGCGGAAAACCCGGCCGCGGCGCTTCGTTCCACGATCTCGTCCGGAGGAAGAAACCGGCTGCCCATGAGCAGAAGCTTTTCCCCCAATGCCGCCATTTTTACCGCGACCCGACGAATGTCCGGCTCTTCGATCACCAGCCGTCCCCCGGGTTCGAGCACTCGGTAAAATTCCGCAAGGGCTCGTATGGGATCGGAAAAATGGTGAAGGGAATCGACCACCAACACCCGGTGAAAGGTACCCTCGGCAAACGGCAGTCGTTCTGCGCCGGCCCCGATCGGGAACAACGGTTTGCTCCGGGCTCGCCGCAGCATGGGCCGGGATACATCCGCCACAGCCAGACGGCCGGTCCATGAGGCCAAGGGTGCGGAGACCCGGCCGGTGCCGCCGCCCGCGTCCAGCAGCCAGCCCGGGACGGGAAGATTCAGAAGCCGTTTCAACCGGTCGGTATTCGGCGGGCCGAGCACCCGGTCGTAAATCGGGGCGGCGAATCTGAAATGGTCGATCATGAGCGGATTTTCCGGTGCATGCTCCGGGTAAAAGAAAAAGTTCAGATGAAATGAATCATACCGGTTTCCATGGGCTGAAGCAAGGGTCTTTCCCTCTCGGGCAAATAACGGCGTCCTGCAATCATCGCTCAATCCGGGCCGGAATTCATTGACCGTGCTTTTGTCTTTTCAAATCGGCGCGGAGCACCCGAATCGGAGCGTTTCACCTTTGCGGATTCGGCAGTCCGCGAAGAGCGCGATAGACCGTACTGACGGATACACCGCAGGAATCCGCGAAATTCTGGATGACCGGCTTTTTTTCGGGGCTTCCGGCGGGGAACAGAGATAATCCGTTCTGAAGTGCGATGAGGCGGTCCTCCGGTATGCGTTTTCGGCCCATGGAGTATGTGCCAGGGGTACGGAAAACGAGGGTTTTCCGCACCATTCGAGTAAATGCCGGAATCGGACGGTTTTTCTGTTCGTAGACCAAGTCAGCGGCGCAGCCTCCGCCAGACCGGGGATTGATGAGGCCATGGCTTTTCTAAGATCCGGAGATACGC
>JBKHDE010000313.1:0-5172 GCA_046541495.1 Desulfococcaceae bacterium | reverse complement strand
ATCGTGGGCGACATCTTCGAGGTGGTGCCGGCGATCACCCGGGAAGTGAAAAAGCTGAAAGGATAGGCCGATTGAAGGTACATCTGGTCAGCCTCGGGTGCGCGAGAAACCTGGTGGACAGCGAGGGAATGCTGGGCCGGCTCGCGGCGGCCGGATGGCAGGTCGTCGACGAGCCGGACACGGCCGAGCTGATTGTGGTCAACACGTGCAGCTTTATCGAACCGGCCGCCGACGAGTCCATCGACACCATTCTCGAACTGTCCGAGTACAAAAAAGCCGGAACCTGCCGGTCTCTGATCGTGGCCGGATGCCTGCCCGAACGCTATGGCGAAGCCATTGCCGAGGAGCTGCCCGAGGTGGACCGGTTTCTGGGCACCGGGGCCTATGACCGGATCGTGGACGCGGCCGAGGGGCTGCTCAAAGATTCCCGCTGCATCCTGCCCGACCCGGACGGACTGCCGGCTTCCGCCCAGAACGTGACCCGGGTCCGGTCTACGGCCCACACCGCCTACCTCAAGGTGGCCGAAGGATGCAGCCGCCATTGCACCTACTGCATCATTCCCAAGCTCCGTGGAAAGCGGAAAAGCCGCCCCCCGGAAGACATTCTTTCGGAGGCCCGCGCCCTGATCGACGAGGGGGTCCGGGAGCTGGTTCTGGTGGCCCAGGACACCACCGACTACGGCCGGGATCTTTCTCCGGACATCGGCCTGGCCGACCTCCTCGCCGATCTGGCGGATCTCTCCCCGAATGTCTGGATCCGGCTCCTCTACGGCCATCCCGAATCCCTGAACGAGGCGACCATTCTCACCATCGCGGAGCGGCCCAACATCTGCTCCTATTACGACCTGCCGATTCAGCATGCCAGCGACCCGGTCCTTCAGCGGATGGGCCGGCGCCACCCCCAGGCCCATCTGCGGAAGCTGTTTCAGGCGATTCGCTTCATGGACCCGGCGGCGGTGCTTCGGACCACGGTCATCACCGGGTTTCCCGGGGAGACCGACCGGGACTTCCAGGAGCTGATGCGGTTTATCGAAGACATCCGCTTCGACCACCTCGGGGTCTTCACCTATTCCGATGCCGAGGACCTGCCTTCTCACCGGCTTCCGGACCCGGTATCCGCCAAAACCGCCGACAAACGGCGGGACCGCCTCATGGAACGGCAGCGGGAGATCTCCGAATCGATTCACCAAAAATACCTCGACCGGGTCCTTCCGGTGCTGGTGGAAGAATCCCCGGAACCGAACATCTTCACCGGCCGCACCGCCTTTCAGGCCCCGGAGGTCGACGGCATCGTCTACATCCACGGCGAGACCCGAATCGGGGAGTTCGTTCAGGTCCGAATCACCGACACCCTCGAGTACGACCTGGTGGGGGACATCGTCCCATGAGCGAGGACCTGAAACGGCGCATTCTTGGGCGGGTGGCGGATGAGTTGGCCGATATCGAATCGGCCCTGCGGGAGAATCTCGGGGCCCATCTGGAGATCGTGTCGGAGGTGGCCGGGCACATCCTTTTCAGCGGGGGCAAGCGGCTTCGGCCCCTGCTGATGGTGCTGGCATCCCGGCTTTGCGGATACACCGGGGGCCGGGAGACCTTTTTTTCCACCGTCTTCGAATACCTCCATGTGGCCACCCTGCTTCACGACGACCTGGTGGACGGTGCCGAACTCCGGCGGGGGCGGCCGGCGGCCCATGCGGTCTGGCCCGGTCCCGTCGCCGTGCTGACCGGGGATTTCCTGCTGGCCCGGTCGCTCACCATCGCCTCCCGGACCGAAGATCCCGAGGTGATTCGGGTGATCGCCTCCATTACCGAAAACATGTCCCAGGGCGAAATCCACCAGCTCACCCAGAAGCGGAACCTGAACCTGACCGAATCCGAATATCTGGAGATCATTCGGCGGAAGACGGCAGTGCTGCTTCAGGGGTCCTGCCGGGTGGGGGGCCTGATCGCCGGGGCCGATGCGTCCGCGGTCGCGGCCCTGACCGACTACGGATACCATCTGGGGCTGGCCTTTCAGATGGCCGACGATCTGCTCGACTACACGGCGGATACGGCGGTGCTGGGCAAGGCGGTGGGGGCCGACCTGCGGGAAGGAAAATTGACCCTGCCGGTGATTCATGCCCTGGCCGCAGCGCAGCCCGATGACCGAATCCGCATGGCGGAGATGATTCAGCGGACCGATTTTTCCACACCGGATTTCGAGATGCTGGTGGACCTTCTCCACCGATATGGATCCATCGTCTATACCCGGGACCGGGCCGCCGCCCATGTGCAGACCGCCAAAGAGCGGTTGGCCGGGTTTCCCGATTCCGAAGAAAAAACGGTCATGGCCGATATCGCCGATTACGCCCTGAGCCGGAAATCTTGATATCGGGTACCGATTCAACAGACATTCCTTTTAAAGACGGGAGACTCAACACAATGACGATGCGCATTCTGAAAAAACGCGGGTGGCAAGGGTGGATCCTGTTCTGGATTCTGCTGGCGGCGGCATTTCCCCAGGCATTGCCGGCCCAGGAAGGCTCCGCCGAAACGCTCAATGTCATCGGCACCAGTGCCATTCAGGAACAGAACATCGCCGAAGCCCGGGAACAGGCCATTGCCGCGGGGCTCGCATCGGCGGTCAACCAGGTGGCCCTCGGTATGGTGGACGCGGATTCGGTTACGGCGGATTTTCAGCGGTTTACCTCCCTTCTGGAAGAAAATGCCGACGCGTTTGTCTCCACCTATAAGGTGCTCTCGGAAAACCCCTCCGGCCACACCTACCGGGTCATGCTTCAAGTGACCGTCTCCAGGGATCCATTGAAGCAGCGGCTGGCCGCCGTTCAAACGATTGCATCCGATGAAACCGCCCCCCGCGCCAAGGTGCTGTTTCTGATATCCGAGCAGAATCTTCAGGACATCGTCCCCCGGTTCTGGTGGGGGGGAGCGGAAAGTCCGGGATCATCTTACGCCGAAGAGGCCATGGCCGAACAGATGTCGGCTGCCGGATTTGATGTGGTGGCCCACGGGAACGAGGTGCCCGATGTGGCCCTGGAAGGGGCCATTATTTTTCAGCCGGATCTCGACAATCGGGAAGCCCTGGATATCGCCAAAAGCTTTCTTGCAGACATCGTCATACCGGGAAAAGCCATCGTCTACAAAGTGCCCGAAACCATGGACGAGGAGATGCCCTCCTTCAACGCCACCGTGTCCGCCCGGGCCCTGCGGGTCGACACCGGTGAAGAGGTCGCTTCGGTTCTGGAGACGGTGGTTCAAAAGCATCCGGAAGACGACGACGGCGGGCTGGCCACCCTGACGGCCGCCGGTTCCCGGGCCGGTGAGCAACTGGCCGCGCAGATCGCCCCCATCTGGCAGCAGACGGTCAACCCCACCGACCGCATCGAACTGACCGTGACCGGTACCCGCAACCTCGGCAACTTCATCCGGTTCCGCAAAGCCCTCACCGACACCGCCGGTGTTGAAACCCTTCAGATGCGGGACACTCAGCCGGATCAGGCGGTGATCGAAATCGATTACCAGGGACCCGCCCAAGCCCTCGCCGAATCCCTGCAAAACCTTCAATTCCAGTTGTTCAACGTGGAAATACGCAGCGTCTCCGGTCAGCGGGTGGCTGTGGCGCTGGTGCCCAAGGGGTCCGGTTCTGATTTTTGAACCCCAACTCCTGAAGAAGGGGGCATCAGCCGGGTTGGTCTTTTTTAAAAATTCAGCGGAGCTGTTTTACCTCCGCAAATTCGAGCCTTCCGATTCTGTCGGCGACAATTTTTGATGTTTTTAGTGTGTCAAAATTTGGAATGGCTGAACAAAATTAAGTCCGTTTTTTCTTTCCCGCGCCGTTTGATCAGCATGGTATACCCGGATCGGAATTCATCTTTCACTCTAAACCATGGAAAAGTCAGTGTGAATCCTTTGTAAATCTGAACCAATATCTGTTTTCGTCGATTCTTCCAAAAAAATATTTTGTCCTTGCATATTCTTTGCATTAGAAAATTTCGGCCTTAAAAAAGAAAAAAAACCGGCATCCGGTCTTGAAGAATCTGAAAAAATGATTTTCTTTTTGTAGTCTGGTATGCTAAAGCAAATTCAGTCTTTGGGTCTTTCTCAGTTGTTCGTCGTTTCAACCTAAACATTTCGTCTAAATCAAAAAACGTAACCCCCAACAAAGACAATCTGAAAGTGATTACCCTTCAAATCCGTTCACACCTGTAAATACGAAACAATCATCCATCAGTGTGATTCTTTGAGACCCGGTTTTAAAAGAACCGTTCAGCTATGCGCGGATCTGAAATCATTTTCTTGCTTTCTTGACGGCGGAACGCGACCGAATTGGGGAGCCTGCCTATGACGGATATCATCAGTATCGGAAAAATAGCCATCAGCCCGGAGAATCCCTCCGGCGAGGATGCCCGCTATGAGCCTGAATACGAGGAGATCCAGGCGGAAATCGAAAAGCTGGCATCGCCGACCAGCCAAGAAGGGGTCAACTGGCACCGGGTGACGGAACTCGGCATCGCCATCCTGACGGAGAAATCCAAAAACCTTCTTGTCGCCAGTTATCTGTTTGTGGCCCTGCTGGAAAGCAAGGGCGCGGATCAGTTGGGGCCCGCCATGGCCATGTACCGGGGAGTGGTGGAAAATTTCTGGGACACCCTCTACCCGCCCAAAAAGCGAAAAAAGGCTCGCATCAATGCCCTGGAGTGGTGGGCCGAAAAGGTCCAGGGCATGGTCGAAAATCTGCCCCAGGATGCGGCCCTGGAAGAAGAGGCCAAAGCGGCGCTGATCGAGGATTTGACCGCACTGGATGGGTTTCTGGCCGAGCGTTTGGAAGATGCGCCGCTGCTGCACCCGCTCAAGAATCGGCTGGATGCGATTCCGATGATTCCCAAACCGGAACCTGTGCCTGAGGTAGAGGAGGTCACTTCCGACGAAGCGGCGGAAGCCGGCACCGAGTCTGCGACGGATGCAGGTGCGGCTTCGAATGCCGACACCGCTCCCGGGGCCGAAGGTCAGCCGGCGGCGGAACCCAAACCGGCCGCTCCCACACCCCCGAAAAAACAGACCCCGACGCCCGCCGCCCCCAAGCCCGCACCACCCCCGGTGGCGCCTGAGGATTCCGACGGAAGCCCGGAACCCTTTTTCAAGAGCGGCGCCGATCACTTTCGAAGGGCCGCC
>JBKHDE010000312.1:0-5191 GCA_046541495.1 Desulfococcaceae bacterium | reverse complement strand
CGACCACGCGGCTCAATGACGGTTGATCGGCACCCGGCCGGGATTACCCGTGAACGGCAGGATCAGAAGCCGCGGCAGGGAAAGCTTTTTTCTTCATTCAGACAGCAGCACCACAGAATAGCTGCTGAAGAGCACCCAGACCGTATCGCCTCGTTTCAGGGCCAATCGACGGCTGCTTTCAGTGGTCACGACTGCACATATCTCCGTCCCATCGGAAATCCGCACCAGATATTCTGTATTGATTTCACCCCGAGTGATTTTTTCAAGAACCCCTTCGAACCTGTTGTCTGCGCTGCATTCCTGCCCATGGCCGGTTTTGTGGAGCATCACCCAGGGGGCTTTGACCTCGGCAGTGATCAGGCTGCCCGTTTTCAAACCGAGCCGCTGGAGACTGTCGTTGGTGATCACCGTGGTGACGGTCTGTCCGCCGATGGTCTCAATCTCCACACGGGTCTGAATATCGCCTTGATGAATGGTTTGAATTTTGCCGAAGAAACAATTGCGCGCGCTGGTTTTTCGGGAAAATTCTTTTTCCACAATGGACCGGGTTACCTGCTGCATCTCATCTTCGGAGAAAGAGACATAGGATGAGGTCAGGTTGGGCGTTGAATGCCCCAAAAGCACCTGGACGGCCGGAAGGGGCAGATTGTGCTGCATCAGCTCAACCCCTCGAGATTTACGCAGAATCTCCGGTGCTCCCAGATGTTTGGCGATTCCGCAGGCTTCCGCCCGTTCATAGAACTTGCGTCTGACAAAACCGGGGTCCGCATGGAAGATGTCGAGGGTATTTTTTGCTCGCAGATCGGCAATCATCGTTCGGATTTCCTGACATAGTGTTCCGGACAACTGAACCCGCCGGGAGCGGCCGGAATCTTCCTTCAGGCGGCCCAACCTCACAAATTTTTTCTCAAAATCGAAGTCCCGCTCCGGATCGAGGTTCAGCGTCTCATTCAACTTTGCTCCCGCGTACCGGATAATCAAAAAAATGAGTAAAATACGCTGCCGGGCCTGGCGGACATCCGAACGTGGGGATGCCTCGGCCCATTGACGAAAGGAGTGTTCCAATTGACTGAGCTGGACCGAATCGAGGTATCTGTCCTGATCCGGTGCGGAGAAGATACGCCCGTGATAGTTTGGCTCCGGCGCCGAAAGTGGCTGAGGAGATTGGCCTTCCGATGTTTTTTTCTTTTTTTTCATATGTCCTCAATGATTCAACTGCAGCCTCGAATAGCTGTTTTACGCTTCATACTATCAATTTTTTTGTTTTTTTTCAGCATCAAATATACCGCACGCCTTCGCCGGCAGGACAAGCCGGGGCTTCAATATCGTGTCAATTTCAAAAGGCTGTTTGGGCGCCTTCTTCCATGTGCTGCTGATGATTTAAAAAGTTTCCGGAAAACCGCTTCACGAGCCGCAACAGCAATTATCTTGACTTTTACTATCACGATTAATATAATAATGGTGTCTTGTATTCAATATCAATCTCCCTCCGGCGGACAATAGACCGCCAAAAGGAAAAGCCAGGAGGAATAAATATGGATGCAACTGAAATGACCCGCCGTCGTTCCATCGCCGTTCCGGCTTATCGCTTCGACCGTATGGAGCTGGCCGGGAGCCTCGGCGATTTGGGAACCGTTCTGCCTTTGGCCATCGGCATGATTCTGATCAACGGCCTCAACCCGTTGGGTCTGTTTCTGGGTGTCGGGCTGTATTATGTGTTTTCAGGGCTCTATTTCAAGGTCACCAGCCCCGTGGAACCCATGAAGGTGATCAGTGCCTATGCCATCGCCACCGGAATCACGGCCAGCCAGATACAGGCCTCGAGTTTGTGGCTATTCCTTTTTCTTCTGGTGATCGGCGGGACCGGCATCATCACCATGATAGGCCGGTATATCCCCAAGCCGGTGATTCGCGGGGTCCAGCTGTCGACCGGGGTTCTGCTGGTCACCCAGGGGGTCAAGCTGATGCTGGGCACTTCAAGGTTTCAGACCTTGCGCGAGGCGGCGGAGCCTTACCTGAGCATTCAGAGCCTGGGGCCGATTCCGGTGGGGCTGATCATCGGCGGGATACTCGGCATACTGACCCTCCTGCTACTGGAAAACAGACGATTGCCGGCGGCCCTCGTCGTCGTGGGGGCAGGCCTTTTCACCGGCATTTTTTTGGGAACACGGGAAGGCCTGGCGCAAATCCAGCTCGGTTTCTATCTGCCCGATTGGTTTCCTTACGGGCTTCCTTCGGCCGCTGATTTTTCTTTCGCCCTTCTGGTGCTGGTGCTGCCCCAGATACCGATGACGCTCGGAAACGCTGTTGTGGCCAATGCCGATCTGTCGAAACAGTATTTTCCCGATGAGGGACGTCGGGTCACCTACCGGGCGCTCTGCATCAGCATGGCCCTGGCCAATCTGATGAGCTTTTTTCTGGGCGGCATGCCCATGTGCCACGGCGCTGGCGGTCTGGCTTCCCGATACCGCTTCGGCGCCCGCACAGGAGGATCCAATCTGATCATCGGCGCTGTTTTTATCGTTTTGTCCCTTCTTCTGGGGGAACATCTCATGGGCGTCATTTACCTGCTCCCCATGGCCGCGCTCGGGGTCCTTCTGATATTTGCCGGCGCACAACTGAGCCTGACCCTTTTGGATATGAACACGCGCAAGGAAATGTTCATTCCGATTCTCATCGTGGGGATCACGCTCGCCTCGAATTTGGCGGCCGGATTTCTGGTCGGAATCGCTGTGGCTTATGCGCTCAAATCGGAAAAGCTCAACATTTAAGGAGGATAGATCCTGTGGTTTTCGGTCTGGGTCCGGATTCATACAATTCGGCATTTTCTGTTGACATAGGTATCGGCGAGGTATAAAGTACCTGCGTGATTACTTAATTAAAGGAGATGCCGTGACCGATCCGGAAAAACAGGCCCGCATCTTCAAGGTGCTTTCCGTGAGCACACGGGTCCGTATGATCGATCTGCTGAAGAAACACTCGTTGTGCGTCAACGCCTTGGCCGGCGCCCTGAACATAACGCCCGCCGCCGTGTCGCAGCACCTCCGCATCCTGCGAGATGCGGAGGTCGTTACCGCAGACAAGAAGGGGTATTTTGTTCATTATCGGGTGAACAGAAAAACGCTGGCTGAATGGTATGAAACGGCGAAACATCTGCTTGACATGGAATGACATGGAATAGCGCAGACACTTTTTGTCTATGCAGAAAGCGTCTGCGCGGCCATTTAAACACAACTCAAACAAAGGAGGCTTCTCATGAGTGAAAGCGGCTGCCGCTGCCAACACCCCGAACTGCTCAAGGAAAAACCGGAAAACTGCACGCCCGAGCAGATCCGTAAATGCCACGGCGATGCGCAGGAACATCCCTGCATCCAAAAAGAAGGTTCAGACGAATAGTTCGGTAACAAAAGCCTGGCCGGGCGGGGAAATGCTCGGTCAGGCTTTTTTAAGCGCCTTTTAGTTACATTTCCCTTGCGTTATCTTGAAATGAAGGTAAATTTCAGATGAACGCCACGGTGTTTCTGGCAGCGGCCACGTGTCATCGAGCCTGGCCGCGCAGGTGGGATCGTTTCTGAATCTGCGCATCGACCTGAAACCTTTTTTAATCATCATGTCCGCTGTGCTGGCCCTGGCCGGCGAGCGCATGCTCATGTCGCCCCCCGGCCGAGGTTGAAAGCGCCGACACGCCGCCGCTCAAAAAGGCGGTCGGCGGGATCGTCATCGGTGTCTGCATCGGTCTTATGGGCGGTCTTCTCGGGATCGGCGGGGGGGTATTCGTCGTGCCGCTTCTCATCTATGCACTCAGGACGCCCACCATCGCCGCGGCATCTTCGACCTTCATCGTCTGCTTTTCCTCCCTGACCGGTTTCCTGGTCTACGCCTCCGTGGCCGACATCGACTGGATGTTCATCCTGCCCGCCGCCGCCGCTTCAAGCACGGATCAAAATGAGCAAGTTAATTTGTACATGATGATTTCCACCCCTTCTCGAAAGGAAGTGATTAAATGAGAAAAATGAACGATATTGCCATCAAAGTTCAGGGACTCGTCAAAAGTTTTGGTGACGTTCAGGCGGTCGCTGCAGTCGATTTTGAGGTGTATTCCGGGGAGCTGTTCGGGTTCCTGGGCCCCAACGGCGCGGGCAAGACCACGACCATCAATATGTTTACCGGGCTGGCGCGGCCTGACGCCGGAACCATTCACATCGGCGGCATCGACTGCACGAAGAGGCCGCGAGCGGCTCAGCATCTCATCGGTGTGGTGCCCGACGAAAGCAATCTGTACCCGGAACTGTCCGGTTTCGACAACCTGTGCTTCTGCGCGGCCCTGTACGGCATCGGCAAAGCCGAACGCCGGGCCAGGGCCGGGGACCTGCTGGACACCTTTGATCTTGCCGGGGCCGCAGACCGGAAGTTCGCGGGATACTCCAAAGGCATGAAGCGCAAACTCGCCATTGCCGCCGGCATCATCCACCGCCCGAAAATTCTGTTTCTGGATGAACCCACCACCGGCATCGATGTGGCCAGCGCCAGGCAGCTCCGACAGCTCGTCGAAGACCTGCATCGGCAGGGGACTACCATCTTTCTCACCACGCACTATATCGAAGAGGCCGAGCGGCTCTGCGACCGGATCGCCTTCATCCTGTCCGGGCGCGTCGTCCGTGTCGATACCGTTGAGAACCTGGTTCAGCCTGTCCGGCAAACCCATGTAATGCAGATCACCTGCGCTAACGGCCGGAATGATCTTGCTGGCCGGCTCTCAGGGGAGTTCCCCGATCTACAGTTTACAAGTCCGCAACCAGGATTGATTCGGGTGGAGGCCGACGCGCCTGTCCGTGTCGGACCGCTGGTCCGCTTTCTGGAGGACCACGGGGCCGAGGTGTTCGAGGCCAGAAAAATCAAACCCAGCCTCGAGGATGTCTTTGTCCGCATCACCGGGATCGGTACGGACGTCATGCGTAAGGAGAAAGAAAAATCCGGAGGAAACCAATGAAAAACTGGATCGCCTTCTGGAACATATTGTCCAAGGATTTCCGCACTTACTATCTGAAACCGCCGAACATCAGTTGGGGGCTTATCTTTCCCCTGGCCTGGACCGGCATGTTTTTCATCAAGTCCGGCAAGGGGATGGAGAGTATTATCTCTATACTTCCGGGGGTGATCGCCCTGTCTATCTTGTTCGGCACGACCTCCC
>JBKHDE010000311.1:0-5213 GCA_046541495.1 Desulfococcaceae bacterium | reverse complement strand
GAAAGCGGACAACACCTCAAATTTCGGGCTTTGGATTGAAAAAAAGAATTGACTTTTAAGTTGACTCCCGATAGGAAAACCCTTCAATAAAAGAGCGGCAGAAGCCGCCGGCAAATACCAGAGGCTTTCCCCAAAAAGCCATAGAAGTACGGACATTCCGCCACAGGTGCGGAAAAACGAGAATTAAAAGGCCACGAAGGTATGCGCGCCCCGAAGGGTGCCGACTTTGCGGCCTTTTTTTTATGGTATCGGTGTTTCGAATAAGGAAAATGCACTTACAGGAGGAGAAAAATGCGTACAAAAAGGGGGGGCTCTGTGGCAGCGGCGGTTTTTCTTGCAGTATTCTGGCTGGCTGTTCCGAAGCAGATCGGGGCGCAGTCGTCTGACCGGGATGCCATGCAACTGGAGCCGGTTACGGTGACCGCAACCAAAACAGCGGTAGAGCCGGAAACTGTGCCATTTACCTATCATATTGTGGACCGGGAAGAAATCGAAGCCCAGCCCGAGTTTTACATCAACAATGTAGGGGAACTGGTGCGGGACGTCCCGGGAGTTCATGTGGGGCAATATTACCCCTGGGGGCCCCCCTGGATCCATCTGCGCGGCACCGGCTATTTCATCGGCCGAACGGTCTATTTGGTGGATGGGCTTCCCATCTGGTCTTTCATGTCCACCACTCTGAACCCCCATGATATTCAGCGGGCCGACGTGCTTTTGGGACCTTCGTCTGCGCTTTACGGAGCCAATGCTTCCGGTGGAGCGGTCAATTTCATTACCCGCTCCGGCGAAGCGGGCATGGGCGCCAAGGCGGAACTGGCCTATGGGAGCAACAGCACATTTCGGCCGCATGCCAGCGTGGGTGACCAAACTGACCATTTCAGTTATTATCTGTCTTATTCGGGAGACTACTCAGACGGATACCGGATGAAGCCGGTGGAGGACATGGTCGAACTTTGGGAGCTGGGGAAAAAGCAGTACCTGTCGGATGCATCCCTGGAGGACAATGAATATGAGCATTCCTACCTTGCCGGCAAGGTGGCTTATGAAAACGACGCCGGCTTTCTCGTCTGGGCCGGGGTCAATTACGCCCGAAGATATCTATACGGCGGGCAGGAAAACCTGATTCTGGATGATGATGGAGACCAGGCCATCACCACCGCCGGCTTCGAGGTTCCGCTCGGTACCTTCGGCCGATTGAAGTGGACCGGCGCCTACCAGTATTATGACCATCCGCAGCAGTACAATCAGGGCCTGAGCCTGGTCGACGGACAGGTCGTCCTGGATCCGACCGAGGTCCGCCGCCGCGACTGGACGGTCAAACGCACCCCGGTCGAACTTCAGACCGATTTTTTTATGGGAGATATTAACACTCTCACCGCAGGTCTGTTCTGGAGCCGGGAAGAGGAGGAACGGGTCGATCAATGGGCGGCCACGGGCAGGGAATCGGTGTATGAAGTCACCACCGATCAGACCGCCTTCTACCTTCAGGATCAACTGCTGCTGATGGATGAACGCCTCTCATTGGTGGCCGGTCTTCGGTATGATGAATGGGAATACAAGGATATTTTCGTCACGGGTGCCGACCCCCAGCGCCCGGATTCGGTATCCAAAGATACCTGGACCTATCGGGGTGGAGCCAAATATCGTTTCAATGAAACCGTCTCCGCACGCAGTTCAGTCGGCACCGCCTACTGGCCGGGGCTTCCGCTCTGGTTTTTTCAGAACATCACCACCGGAAAGACCTGGCGGGAAGCCAATCCGGACCTGCAGCCGGAGGAGACCTGGATGGCGGATCTCGGCGTCGACCTGAGCTTTGATCGGTTCGGAACCTGGTTCGGAATAACCGGCTATTACGGAGAAATTGAGGATATGGTATCCTACCGGTATGATGAGAACCCGGACCTGGAAGGGGGGACGATTATTCGAACCCTGAATCTGGGCGGCGCCGAAATCTACGGCCTCGAATTCTCTCTGCGGCAGAGGCTCACAGATCAGCTCTGGCTGACCGGCGCATTGACCCTGAACCATTCGGAAATCGTCGATGATCCGAACAATGGAGGCAATCAGCTCCGGAACGCCCCGGATTATTGGGGAAGCATCGGCCTCAAATACATGAACCCGGAGATGATCAATGCCAGTCTGCTGCTCCGGTTCTCGGACGATCGGTATTATGACGACGACAACACGGAGCTTCCCTTTTTTCACATGTCTTCTTATGAAACCGTCGATCTGAAGGTTTGGCGCGACTGGGAAATTAAAAAGGATCTTTTTCTGAACACCACCGTTTCCGCCGTCAATCTTTTTGATGAAGAATACGAAACGGAAATCGTCTATATGAACCCGGGTCTCTATTTAGAAGGCATGATCGGCCTCAAATATGTTTTTTGATCTTATTTCAGCACCGAAACAGGACCTGACCGCTTTCCCGCAATCGGGAAAGCGGTTTCCCTTCACAGGATGGCGGCTGCCCCTGTTTTTACTGACGCTGCTGCAGTGTCTGGTTCTTCCCGACAGTCAGGCCGCGGAACGTCTGGTCATCGGGGTCGGAAGGGATTTTTACGAGGGATCGGACAGCCGCACCTTCCTGCATGGATCCACCAATACCTGGGAAGGGCTGACCTACCTGGACCGGAACCTCGAGGCGGTGCCCTGGCTGGCGGAATCCTGGCATTCTGCAGACGAAGACAAGGAGTGGACCTTTCATCTTCGGCCCGGTGTGAAATTTCATGACGGAACCGCGGTCGATGCCGAGGAGGTGGCGGCATCGATTCATCGAATCCGCTCCAACCGGAAATACGATCCCACCGGCACTTACGAACCGGTGACCGCCGTCACCGCTTTAGACAAGACCCGGGTGGTCTTTCACCTGGAAGCGCCGGTTCCCCATTTCCCGAAGCTGGTGGCCTATTATTCCAGCCCGGTAATCCAACCCGACGGCTTCGATGACGCCGGAAGAATCCAGACACTGATCGCAACCGGCCCCTATCGGCTCGACCGGGTGATTCCGGGGGGAGAAATCCGTCTGACCGCCAATAAACATTACTGGGGGCCGAAGCCGATCTATGATGAAGTGGTATTCAAACAGATTTCCGACTCCCAGACTCGGATGATGGCCCTGATCGCCGGGGAAATCGATGCCATCGCCGATGTGGGCGGCATTCTGCCCCAGCAGATGGAGATCCTGAGTCGTGATCCCCGTATCCAATTGGAAAAGGTGGAGACGGCGACCATCCATATGCTTCTCTTCAACCATCGCGACTCTTTATTCTCAGAATCGGAAAACCGGCTGTGGCTGTCGGGTCTGATCGACCGGAATCTTCTGGTGGAAGCCTTTGCGAAAGGAGCTGGTGTTGTGGCGCGCGACCCCTATACCCGGCTCTGCAAGGAATACGCTTTTGGTCTGATCAATACACAGACTTCATCGGATATAAAGCCGTCGTTGGGGATGGACAGCCCGCTGAAGATCCTGCTGCACGGCGGAACCCTTCAGCGCTGGCCCTATATCGAATTCGCCCAGGTGATCCGGGAACTTCTTCGATCTTATGGCCTGAAGGCCGACATCGACATTCGGGAAGCGGGAGGCTATCATGATGCATTAAGAAAGGGGGATTTTCACCTGGCGGTTCAGCCGTACACGCTGATGACGGGGGATCCTGATTTTTTTTATTCCTATTTTATCGCCTCCGACGGACCCCGGAACCTGGGATATCAAAGCCTGGAGGCGGACCGGCTCATCGCATCGGCCAGAAACGAAACAAACCCTGAAAAAAGAAGGAGAATGTATCGGAAACTGGCTTCGATGGTGGCCGATCAGCTCCCGGTTCTGCCCCTCTACCACGATGTGAGTCCCTATGCCTATCGCAAAACAGCCGGTGATTTGAGGATGGATCATTTTTTCAGACCGGTGCTGACCAGATGAACAGAGAGAGAAACAGTCACCTGAAAGCCGATGAGTGGGCTCATTGCTGGAAACAGGAGCGAACCGCTTCCCTGCTGATGCAGACCCAGACCGATGCCCCGGAACGCTGGGCCGGATTCTTTGATTTTATCGGAAAACACTCACCGGACTTATGGAAAACGATGGGGGATCATGGGCGGCCGGTCTCGGAGTTCTGTTTGAAAAACCGTCTGATTCGCCCCGGGGAGCGGGTGCTCGATGTGGGGTGCGGGCCGGGAAACCTGGCGATACCGCTGGCGGAAAGGGGTGTTCGGGTGACCGGAATCGATACCGCTTCAGGCATGCTGTCCGCACTGAAGGCGGAGGCCGATCGCCTAAAAATACGGTGTATCGAAACACGCCAAATTGATTTCGAAGGATTTGAACCCGACTCCCGGTTCGATCTGGTGGTCGCCGCCTGCTTTCCTCCGGCATTGTCTCCGGAGGGCATCCGCCGGCTGGAAAAATGGTCGCGGAAACATGCGGCCGTCCTGCTTGGGAACGGTCAGGACGGGCTTTCATTTCGAACCGACCTCTGGAGGCGGATTATGGAAACCCCTCTGCCATCCGGAAGGTTTCACCAGCGCCACCTGTTCGGATACCTGACCGCCTCGGGAAGGAATCCCGACCGCACCCGAATCCTGGTGGAGCGGCAGCTGGACCATGCCGAAGCAGACCTGATTCGGTTCTTTCAAGCCTATTTCGATATTTTCGGCAAAACAGATCGTCAGACAGCCTGCGCCATCGAAAGCTATTTCAGTGGATTGTCCCGACAGGGGCGGGTCCGCCGATCCTTTCAGCTGAACATGGTCCTGATCTGGTGGAATAAATCAGCATCACAAAGGACTTCATGACTTCAAGGAAATTCCTTTCAGGTTTCCGCCATTTCGGCCGACTGGCCTTTGTAATCGGCGCAGTCTCATTTTTCACCTTTTGGATGATGGATCTCGCACCGGGAGATCCGGCCGAGATCCTTCTTTCCGACCGATTCGAAACCCCGAGCCCTGAAAACATCGCCGCCCTTCGGAAAGAACTGGGGCTGAATGATCCCTTTTTCATCCGCTATGTTCGATGGCTGAAAGACATTGGCCGCCTGAATCTCGGCCGATCCTACCGCACCGGTGACCCAGTGGCCGCTGAGCTGGCTTCGCGTATCCCCGCCACAGCTCTTCTCGCCGCCGCCACCTTCGTTTTCACGGTTGTGGTCTCCATAGGGACGGGGACCCTCGGGGCCCTGTTTTACAACCGGATTCCCGACAGGATCTGCCGGTTTTGG
>JBKHDE010000310.1:0-5222 GCA_046541495.1 Desulfococcaceae bacterium | reverse complement strand
CCAGGCGGTCCACAACCCGCGCCCGGTGCGCCAGTACGACGCCCTGCAGGCGGTCAAGGAGCTGTACCACATCTGCGCCTGGCTGGTCCGCACCTATGTCCCCGATGCCGCGCCGACCGAGACGGCCTGGCAGGATGACCAGATCCCAAAACCGATCCACCCGGGCCAGGTCGTCCCCCGCAAAGAGCTGGAGGCCCTGGAATCCCAACTGGCCGCCCAGCACCGGAAAGCCCTCAAAGAACAGCAGGCGCGGGACGCCCTCGACGCCGAACTGCAACAACTCCGAACCCAACTGGCCGAGATCCGCGCCCAGTCCGAAGCGGTCCCCGACACCCACGACTATTCCGAAGCCGACACCCGCAAATACCTGATCGACGTCGACCTCCGCCGGGCCGGTTGGCCCCTGGACCAGACCCGCGACCGGGAATACGAGGTCACCGGCATGCCCACCCCCAAAGGAATCGGGATTGCCGACTACGTCCTCTGGGGCGACGACGGAAAACCCCTGGCGGTGGTCGAAGCCAAAAAGACCACATCCGACCCGGCCGCAGGACAACAGCAGGCCAAGCTCTACGCCGACTGCCTGGAAACCATGCACGGCCGGCGCCCCCTGATCTTCTACACCAACGGCTATCAGACCTGGCTCTGGGACGACCGAGCCTATCCGCCCCGCCGGGTGGCCGGGTTCTACAAGAAAGACGAACTCCAGCGCCTGATCCTGCGGCGGACTCAGCAATCCACACTCGACGTGGCCCGGGTCAAAGACGCCATTGCCGGGCGCTACTACCAGAAGCGGGCCGTCGGCTCCATCTTCATCCAGTTCACCCAGGCCCGGCGCAAGGCCCTGCTGGTGATGGCCACCGGCACCGGCAAGACCCGCACCGCCATCGCCCTGGTGGATGTGCTCCAGCGGGCCGGATGGGTCAAGCGGGCCCTCTTTCTGGCCGACCGGGTGTCGCTGGTCAACCAGGCGGTGGGCGCCTTCAAGGCCCACCTGCCCGAGTCGAGCCCGGTGAACCTGGTCACCGAAAAGGAGACCGAGGGGCGGGTCTATGTCTGCACCTATCCGACCATGCTCAACCTGATCGATCAGATCGACGGGGGCGAAGCCCGGTTCAGCGTGGGCCACTTCGACCTGGTGATCATCGACGAGGCCCACCGGTCGGTCTACCAGAAATACGGAGCCATCTTCCGGTACTTCGATTCGCTCCTGGTGGGCCTCACCGCCACCCCGCGGGAGGAGGTGGACCGCAACACCTACGACCTCTTCGAGCTGGAGCCGGGGGTGCCCACCGACGCCTACGAGCTGGAGACGGCGGTGGCGGACGGGTTTCTGGTGCCGCCCCGGGTGCAGCAGGTCGACCTTCGGTTTCCCCGGGAGGGGATCGACTACGACGCCCTCAGCGACGAAGAAAAAGCCCAGTGGGAAAGCCTCGACTGGGGCGACGATGCCGAGGAACAGGGCCTGCCCACCCAGGTCAACGCCTCGGCCATCAACAACTGGCTCTTCAACCGGGACACGGTGGACAAGGTGCTTCAGCACCTGATGGCCCACGGCCACACCGTGGACGGCGGGGACCGGCTCGCCAAGACCATCATCTTCGCCCGCAACCATGACCACGCCGCCTTCATCGAGGAACGCTTCAATCACCACTACCCGCACCTCAAGGGGCAGTTCGCCCGGGTCATCGACAACCGGGCCAAATACCCCCAGAGCCTGATCGACGATTTTTCCCAGACCGACAAACCGCCGCACATCGCCATCTCGGTCGACATGCTGGATACCGGCATCGATGTGCCCGAGGTGGCCAACCTGGTCTTCTTCAAGCCGGTCTACTCCAAGATCAAGTTCTGGCAGATGATCGGCCGCGGCACCCGCCTGTGCCCGGCCCTCTTCGGACCGGATGCGGACAAGTCCGATTTCCGGGTTTTCGATTTCTGCTTCAATTTCGATTTCTTCCGCGAGAACCCCCAAGGATTCGAGGCCGGCGGCGGGGTCCCCCTCGGCACCCGGCTGTTCCGGGCCCGGGTGCAGCTCCTGGGCCATCTTCAGGCCGTGCCGGACCTCGACCCCGAGGGCGACCTCGGCCCGAATCTCGCCACCGGTCTGCACGGCGAAGTGGCGGCGATGAACCCGGAGAATTTCCTGGTTCGAATGCACCTGGAAGCGGTGGAAAAATTCAAAAACCGGACGGCCTGGGATACCCTGAACGAGGCCGACCGGGCGGTGCTTCAGCAGGAGGTGGCCGGTCTGCCCACGGCCCTGGAGACCGACGACATCGAATCCCGCCTCTTCGACCTGACCGCCCTGCGGATGCAGCTGGCCCTGGCGGAAAACAACACCGCGACCCTGGAACGGCTCCGCCGAAAGGTGATGGAGATCGCCATGCTCCTGGAGGAGAAGGCGACGATTCCCGCGGTCAAGGCGCAGCTCGGCTACCTGACGGCGCTCCAGGAGACCGAGTTCTGGGAAGGGCTCAGCCTCGCGATGCTGGAGGAGATGCGGCTGCGGCTCCGCGGCCTGGTGCCGTTTCTGGACAAGAAAAAGCGCCGAATCGTCTACACCGATTTTCAGGACGAGGTGCTCGGGGTCCGCGACGAAGAAACGGTCTACATGCCGAAAATGACCGGGGTCCAGTACGAAAAAAAGGTCAAGGACTACCTGCGAAGCCACCTCGACCACCTGGTGATTCACCGCCTGCGCAGCAACCAGCCCCTGACCGAGGCCGACCTTCAGGGGCTGGAGCAGACCCTGGTGGAGATCGGCGAAGACGACGGCCCCACCCTTCTCGGCAACCTGCTGGAACGAAGCGGGGCCCCGTCGCTGCCCTGGTTCGTGCGAAGCCTGGTGGGCCTCGACCGGACCGCGGCCCAGGCGGCCTTCTCCCGGCTCCTGAACGACCGCAGCCTCACCGCCCCCCAGATCCGCTTCGTGGAGCTGATCATCGACCAGCTCACCGCCCGCGGCGTCATGAACCCCGACGCCCTCTACGAACCCCCCTTCACCCGCCTCCACGCCGGCGGCCCCGACGCCCTCTTCGCCGGAAACGAAACGGTGATCGACGGGATCTTCGACACCCTCGAGGAAATCCATGCGGGGTTGGGGGTGGATGCGGCGTGAGGGCGCCGTGATGCATCCACCGCCAAAATCCTGCCGGCCGGTCCTGCCACCGGCGCATTTCCTGGGCAAGATAAAATCCTTGACATATGTAGCCTGCTGGATACAATAATGTCATGATCGAAATTCGCAAAACGGAAACATTTGCCAACACAAAAGTACGCAGACCAAGGACATTCAAACCGCTTTAGATCTGGCACGTCATTTATAGGAGAAAATGATGGTAAGGACTAAAACCACCCGATATGATGTTGCTGAACATCTTCGAACCCCTGAGGAAATGGCTGCTTACCTTGAAGCCTGCCTTGAGGAAGCCAATGGTGATGCCGCATTTATTGCCAAAGCATTGGGGGATATTGCACGGGCCAAGGGCATGTCACAAGTTGCGCGTGATGCGGGTCTGTCCCGGGAAAGCCTTTACAAAGCGCTTTCGGGAGAAAGAACGCCCGGTTTTGACACCATACTGAAGGTGGTCGGTGCTCTCGGGCTGAAATTGCATGCTGAGGCGGTTCAAACAAAAAAATGAGTCATTACTAAAAATCGGGATGCTTATGCCGACCATCTCCATGTTCTACGGAATTATTATCCGAATGTACTTCGCACCAAATGAACACCCGCCGCCGCATTTTCATGTATATTATGGGGAATACAGGGCGACGGTGGATATTCGGACATGTGAAATGCTCCAAGGCGATCTTCCACGAAAGCAGACAAGACTCGTTTTGGCATGGGCTGAACTCCATCAGGAAGAGTTGCTGGCTGATTGGGCGTTGGTGATGAATGGAGAAGAACCATTTAAGATTCAGCCGCTTCAATAGGAGGCAAAATCATGTACCCCGCAGTAAAAAGTGTGGTGCCCACAAAGGACTATATACTTTCAATAGCTTTCGACAACGGCGAATGCGGTATATTGGATATGAAGCCGTTTCTGGATTTTGGTGTATTTCGTCGGCTGAAAGACCCGAATGCATTCAAACGGGTGCGGGTGGCCTTCGATACCCTAGAATGGGAATCAGGCATCGATCTGGACCCTGAATTCATTTATGAGAAGTGCAAGCAGAAAACGTACAAAGACATGCGCGGATTTCTGGAAGGGATTGATACGGATGTGGACAGGGAAGAAGATCGAGTATGAACCGGGTCGATTCTTTACGAACCGCGTCTACCAAAGCGAAGCCAAGCGATATCCAGCAGGCGGTGACCGAAACACGCATGCGCAAGACGAAAAGCCGTCTTGCTCAGGAGTGCGCCAAGCTCGATCCGGAATTCGAACAATTCTTGGCAGAGGAAGGCTTCTCATCGGAACTGTAAGAATGGCCGGAGCACAGAGGCCGTCGGCTAACAGTTCTGAGGGGTAGGCGGATAGGGATATTGGAAGGAGTATAAAGAAAATGGCTAAAAACCGAATTTACAGAACCATAGACCGAATAGATGAAGAATATTACAGGGCACATCCGGAGGAAATCGACAGCTATCTGACGACGGTATTTGAGGAATACGCCAAAGACGGTTGCACAGCGGCCATGCTTTCCTCTTTGCGGATGATCGCCCGGGTGAAAGGCATTTCCGCACTGGCGAAAGAAAGCGGCCTTACCCGAAACGGCATTCAAAAAGCACTTTCAGAGCAGGCCAAACCGGGATTTGATACCATCAATACGATTATGAATGCCATGGGCTATCATCTGACGCCCCAGAAAATAGAAATGAATCAATGAAGGATTTGTGATGGGCGACCTCAGGCAAATGCATCCTGCAAACCGCGAAAGTATGACATATTATCATACCGGAGTGATGAAAATGCCCGTATCAAAAATCGCCATTACGATGGACGACCAGACGCTGAAACGTCTGGACATGCTCGTGAAAGCAAAATTTTTTCCAAACCGCAGCCAGGCGATTCAGCAGGCGGTGACCGAAAAACTCATGCGCATGGAGAAGAGCCGTCTGGCTCGGGAGTGCGCCAAGGTTGATTTGAATTTCGAACAATCCCTGGCTGAGGAAGGCTTCTCCTCGGAGCTGGAAGAATGGCCGGAATACTGAGGGGAGACAGGCAGGAATACGGGGTCATTCACGGGCTTTATCTTCAGACCGGCTTTTCAGAAGT
>JBKHDE010000309.1:0-5250 GCA_046541495.1 Desulfococcaceae bacterium | reverse complement strand
GAAATCGGGGACCGCCCCGCGGCTGAAATCAAAATCCAAGGGTCGAAAAGCGCGGGCGAACTCCATGAGGAGTGTAAAAAAGCTGTTCAAGGGTGGGTTCCGGATTCCGGGGTTTTGTTCTTGGTTGATACCGGAGGCATGGAGGAGATTGAGGCTCGGGAATTCTGGGTTCAAATGAATGGCCTTCGAGAATCCTGGGCGTTTTTGCAATGTCATATCGTTTTTTTTCTACTGCCCGGCAATTATCGCCGTTTTTTGCAAATCGCGGATCATCTGGCTGATTGGGTTCCACTGAAATTCCATTTTACAGGTCCGCCTTTTAACTTCGCGGATTATCACGGTGAAGGTTCAAGAGATTTTTTTTCATCTGATGAATTAGATCTCTCTCCAAGGGCCGCTCACCAATTGATCTCTGCTTTGGAACCCGAATTGGCGACAGCATTGCTCGGGGGAGAAGAAAAACCCATCCTGATCCGACGGTTTTACTTCCCGATGTTCAAGGCAGCTTTGGCGATAGGAGAAATCCAACGCGCTAAAAGCCTACGCTCTCATATAAAGGAATCCGATATTCGCACCTCAGATCTTCCGGATTGGTGGGATCTCAATTTTAAATTGGATTTCTTTTTAGGCAATACCAACGCCTTAAAAGAAGACGCGGTAAAGCTAAAAATCTGGGCAGAAAAACACCACCATTTAAAGTGGATGGCCCGGTCTTATCATAATATGGGAATCGCTTTTCAAGAAAAAAACAATCTAACAATTGCCGAGAGGTGGTATCAGGATTCTCTGAAGATTTGCGAAAAAATTGGCTACAAATATGGGATTGCAAGCATTTACCACAGTCTTGGAATTCTAGCCCGAAAGCAATCCAAATTTGAAGAAGCTGAAAAATGGGTTAGGAAGTCCTTAGAGATTTCCAAATGGATCGGCAACAAAATAGGAGAGGCCAGCAATTGTTATCTGCTGGGGCAAATTGCAGAAAAAGAGGGTGATTTTTCGGAGGCAAAAAAGTGGTATCTGGAGGCCATGCACTTGAATGAAGAGCAAGGCGATCAGGATGGATTGGCGATCACTTACCATCAATTTGGTATGATAGCTGAGATCGAGGGGTATTATGAAAATGCTGAAAACTACTTCCGAAAAGCAATAGAAATCGCTGAAAAATTACACAATGAACTTTTAGCGGCAAACGCCTATTTCCAATTAGGCAAGGTTAAGGGGAAAACGGGAAATTCGGAAGAAGCCGGCAAATGGATTATAAAAGCTCTTTCCATATACCATAATTTAGAGGAGCAAGTCCCATATAAGACAGCACTAAAAAATTACACCGAATTAATAGAAAAAGGGGGTCCGGGAACTCAAACAAAACTTCGACGACTATGGGAAAATTCCGGACTACCCCCTCTCCCACAACCCCAAAACGCTATAAAATCGCAAAGCACCCCTTTACTTCGGGGTGAAAGAGGAAATGACAAAACCGTTCAAGAGACAAAAACCCATCACACCGAAAAGGAACTCATTCCATGATGCCTTTGTCCCGTTCGCTCTATCTTGGTAGCATTTTTTCCCTTGCTCTTTTCCTAACTATCACCCTAATCCCCTCCCCCACCCTGTCCGCCCCCAAAAACCCCGACACCTTCGTCATGGCCTCATACGGCACGGTGCGCACCCTCGACCCCTGTGTGGCCTATGACACGGTGAGCGGGCAGCGGGTGCTGAATCTGTATGAGCCGCTGGTCTTTTTCGACGGGGAGGCCACGGATAAGTTTATTCCGCTTCTGGCGACCCAGGTGCCGACCATGGAAAACGGAGGCATTTCCAAAGACGGCAAAACCTACACCTTTGAGATCCGCAAAGGGGTGACGTTTCACGAGGGCGGGGAGCTGACCGCCGATGATGTGGCCTATTCCTTCAAGCGGAACATGATCGCCGACCCGGACGGCGGGCCCATGTGGATGATGCTGGAGGCGCTCACGGGTGAAGGCTCCACCCGGGACGAGAACGGCAAAATCCGGTCCGGCATTTTCGAAAAAATCGACAAGGCGGTAGAGGTTCAGGGCGACAAAGTGATCCTTCACCTGCCCAAGCCCTATCCGCCGCTGATGGGCATTCTGGCCTACGCCTCCTCGGTGATCCTTCAGAAGAACTGGGCCATCGTCAACGGCTGCTGGGACGGGAACATCAAAAATGCAGAAACGTACAACAACCCGTCGCCCGGCCATGAACCGCTTCAGAAGATCGCCAACGGCACCGGGGCGTATCAAATGAAGGCCTGGGAGCCCTCCAAGCAATTCGTGTTCGAGCGGTTCGACGGCTATTGGGGCGGTGCGCCTCAGGTGGAGACCGCCATCTTCAAGTATGTCAAGGAGTGGTCCACCCGCAAGCTGATGCTCCAGAACGGCGACGCCGACCGGGTGGTGGTCGACACGCCTTACATCCCGGAGGTGAAGGCCATGAAGGGGCTGACCTTCTACGAGGTGCCCCAGCTGGCCATGACCGCGGCCTGCTTCTGCCGGAAGATCAACCCCTCCGGAAACCCCAACATCGGCAGCGGTAAGCTCGACGGCGAGGGCATTCCGCCCGACTTTTTTTCGGACATGCATGTCCGCAAGGCCTTTCTCCACGCCTTCGACCGGGAGACCTACCGGGATGATGTCTTCAACGGCCTGGTGATCCTCCCTTCCAGCCCCAATATTCAGGGGCTGCCCTATCACAAGGAGGTCCCCATTTATCCCTTCGATCTGAAAAAGGCCGCGGAGCACATGAAGCAGGCCTTTGACGGGCAGGTCTGGGACAAGGGGTTCAAGATGGTGATCACCTACAACACCGGCAACGCCATGCGGGAGGCCGCGGCCTTCATGCTGGCGGAGAACATCATGTCCCTCAATCCCAAGTTCAGAATCGAGGTCCGCAATGTCGACTGGAAGGATTACCTGGTCCAGTACCGCAACTTCATGTACCCCATCTTCATCATCGGCTGGGGCGCCGATTACGCCGATCCCCACAACTTCATGTATACCTTCATGCACTCCCAGGGGGTTTACGGTCGGTACATGGCCTACAAAAACGAAGAGGTGGACAAACTCTGCGATGCCGGCATCGATACCATTGACCCGATCCAGCGGGAGGAGATCTATTTCCGGCTTCAGGATCTCTGGTACCTGGATGCGGTGGCGATCGGGCTCTACCAGCAGATCGACTTTCGGGCCTACCGGGATTACGTCAAGGGCTACCAGCCCAACCCGATGTTCAATTCGGAATGGGAGAACCTGAAGCGGATGACCAAGGAATAGGCGGCCCATGGGGCCTTTCATTCTTCGGCGGCTCTTTTTTCTGATCTTCGTCCTTTTCGGCGTCTCCGTGCTGATCTTCGGCATCCTCATGTCCTTCAGCCCGGAGCGCCGGGCCGCCGCCTATATCACCACTCCCCAACAGGCCAAGGACCTTCCCCGCCTGGTCCAGAAATACGGCCTGGACGATCCCTTCTATATTCAATACGGCCGGTGGGTGGGGGAAGTGGCGACCGGCAACCTCGGCTGGTCCCTGGTGGCGGCCCAGCCGGTCTGGACCGCTTTCTGGATGTATTTTCCGGTCACCCTGGAACTCAACCTCTATGCCGCGCCCCTGATCATCCTGTTCGGGATCTGGCTCGGCACCCAGTCGGCCATTCATCGGGACGACTGGTTCGACCACCTGAGCCGGGTCTTCGCCATCGTCGGGTGGTCTTTGCCCACCTTCCTTTTCGCCCTGATCCTGCTGATGGTCTTCTACGGCTATTTCAGAATGTTTCCGCCGGGGATCGTGGGGGATGAGACCGCCCTTTACATCATGAACCATCCCGAGGCCTTCACCCGGTACACCGGCATGGTCACCATCGACGGGATTCTCAACGGAAACCTGCGGGTGGCCCTGGACGGGCTTCGGCACCTGGTGCTGCCGGTGACCACTCAGGTGATCGTAGTGGTGGCCCTCCTGATGCGGGTGATGCGCTCGGGCATGATCGAGGAGCTGTCCAAGGATTACGTCATCACCGCCCGGGCCAAGGGGGCCGACGACCGCACCGTCCACCTTCGCCACGCCCGCAAGAACGCCCTGATTCCGGTGGTGACCGTGGCCGGGCAGCTGGTCGCCTTTTCCATGGAGGGGTCGATCGCCGTGGAGGTGGTCTTCAACCGCCAGGGCATGGGCTGGTGGCTGGCCGAATCGGCCACCCAGCTCGACATGCCGGTCCTGATGGGGATGTGCCTCTTCATGGGGCTGGTCTTCGTGATCACCAACCTGGTGATCGACATCCTGTATGCGGCCATCGACCCGCGGATTCGGCTGGTGTGACCATGGCCGTCGACTGGGAAAAACATCCGCGGCTGCGGGAACTCCGGTTCACCCTGGTCAAGATCTTCCGGAACCCCACCGCCGTGCTCGGGGGGATTCTGCTTCTGATGTTCGCGGCCACCGCCGTATTCGCCCCGGTGATCGCCCCGCCCAAGTATCCGGACAACCCCTACCGAATGCCCAGAAAGGGCTACTCCCCCATCCCCAAACCGCCCAGCGAAGCCAACGTTTTCGGCACCACCTCGGGCCAATACGACATCTTCTACGGGGTGGTCTGGGGCACCCGGACGGCCTTCAAGATCGGGCTCTTTGTGGTGGGGTTCGCGGCAGCGGTGGGGATTTTTCTGGGGACGGTGGCCGGGTTCTACGGCGGGCTGGTGGATGAACTCCTGATGCGGTTCGTGGACGTGGTCTTCGCCGTGCCCACCCTGGTCCTGGCCATGGCCATCGTGGTCGCCTTCGGCCGGGGGCTGGAGAACATTATGATCGCCCTGGCCCTGGTGGTCTGGCGCAACTACGTCCGGGTCATGCGCTCGGGGGTGCTCACCCTGCGGGACCAGGAGTACGTCCAGGCGGCCCGGCTGATGGGGGTCTCGGACGTCAAGATCATGCTTCGGCACATCCTGCCCAACGCCATCTATCCGGTCCTGGTGATCGCCACCATGGACATGGGCTCCATGGTCATCACCGCCTCCTTCATGAGTTTCGTGGGATTGGGAGCGCCCAAGGGGTATGCCGACTGGGGGCAGATGGTGGCCCTGGCCCGGAACTACATCGTGGGCCCGCCCGAGGACCCGCTCCGGTTCTGGTACACGATCGTGATTCCGGGCGGGTGCATCGTCCTCTTTGTGCTGGCCTGGAACCTGATCGGGGATGCGCTGCGGGACGCCTTTGATCCGAGGCAGCGGCGGCGATGAG
>JBKHDE010000308.1:0-5259 GCA_046541495.1 Desulfococcaceae bacterium | reverse complement strand
GTTTTCCTGAATGGCCTTTTCCAGAATTCGACTGATTTTGTCGGTCTCCTTCCGGTCCATGTCTCCGGTCAGCTTAAAAGCGAGAATCTTTCCGGAGCTGTCTCCGATACGTTCGAACATAGGGTTTCTCCTCCTTTATTTTAGTTTGGCCGCCATGCCGGCGAATTCCGGATTTTCCAGCAGTTTTTTGGAAAACCGCAGGTATTTGTTCACAATGGATCGAATCGCCAGTTGCAGGGCGTATTTCTTGACCGGTTTTTCCAACAGGTAATGCACTCCGGAGGCGACGCACATATCCACCACCTCTTCGCTGGCGTTGCCGCTGATCATGATGGTATCCTCATAAACCGAAGGAAATCGCTCTTCCACCGAATCCAGGAAAAAAAAGCCGCTCTGTTCCCCGAGAAAGACATCCACCACAAATATGGCGATGCCGATTTCCGATTCCGTGCAATGGGTTCGGGCCGCTTCCGGGTCGGTAAACGGAACCACACGGCCCCATGTGTAAAAAGTTTCGATATCCCGAGTCAACATTTTGCAGGTGATGGGATCATCATCCACAATAATGACATCCAATCCGTCGGACATGTTCCAGTTCCTCCTTATGTAGTTCTGAAGCGTGGTCTGTACTATTTCCATTCCTAATTAACAAAATTTTTGATATGAAGGCAATTTTTATTTTCGGGCTTCTCCAAAAGGATGCTGGACTGAAGATTCGACCGGGAACTCACAGGGCACTTTCGCAGGTAAATTCATGAAGCAGTTTTCACATACTCGAAGACGACCCGATGGACGAAACGGCTGGATGGCGGCGGGGATGAAGGCCGCCTGGCCCATCTGCCTGGGATACATTCCCATCGGGCTGGCCCTGGGGGTGCTGGCCCAGAAGGCCGGATTGACCCCGCTGGAGATCGGTATGATGTCTGTTTTCGTGTTCGCCGGCAGCGCCCAGTTCATTGCCGTATCCATGCTCTCGTCCGGCATTGCGGCCGTCTCCATCATCCTGACCACTTTTGTAGTGAATCTGCGCCATCTGCTCATGAGCTCCTCTTTGGCGATCTATTTTACCGGTGAAAACCGGCTCAAGCTGACCCTATTTGCTTACGGGATCACCGACGAAAGCTTTGCCGTCAATCTGGCCCGACTGCGGCAAGAGTCCCCGGACCGGCCCTGGGACCTGAACCGGTCCATCGCCCTGAACCAGACCGCCAACCTGGTCTGGATCATCAGTACGGTGGCGGGCGGTTACGGCGGGCAGTTTATTCCGGAAAAGGCTTTCGGCATCGATTATGCCTTGATCGCCATGTTCATCTGCCTCCTGATCTATCAGCTTCGGGCCCGCATCCACATCGTCACCGCCCTGATCACCGGGCTTTTCGCCCTGGTTCTCTCCCTGATTCTGCCGGGCAACGGGTATATCGTACCCGCCTCGGTGCTGGGCGCCACCATCGGGCTGATCCTCAAGCGGCGTATCGAAAGGGAGGCGGCATGACCGATATGGATTATCTGGCATTGATTGCGGGAATGGGCCTGGTGACCTATCTGCCCCGCTGGATTCCCATCTTTTTTCTGGCCCGGCAAAAACCCCCGCAGATTCTGGTGGAATGGCTCGATCTGATTCCGGCCGCCATTTTGAGTGCGCTCCTGGCGCCGGCCCTGTTTACGTCAGGGACCCCGCGGCAATTCGATATCACCTCTGCGGAGCTGCTGACGGCGCTGCCCACCTTTCTGGTGGCGATCATCACCCGATCCCTGGGCGGGACGGTGCTGGCGGGGATGGTGTTTTACTGGTTGATCGGTAAACTGGTGTAGGGGCGGCGAAGCGCCGCCCCCGAAAAACAGCGGAAGGGATCAGTGGATGATTTAAGTGGATGATTTCAGTGGATTATTTCAGGGGATGATTTCCGGGGTGTGTCTGGGGGTGCGCCTTCGGCGGTACCGTTTGGTGAGGGGCCGCCGGCGAAGCAGCACGTAGGTGGCCCCGGCGCCGCCGTCACAGGATCTGGCGCTGGCAAAGGCGACCACATATTTTCGCCAGGGCCCCCGGGTGAGCCAACGGCAGACCTTGGTTTTAAGCACCGGCTTCACCGGGGAGGAGAGCCCCCGGCCGTGAATCACCGCCACCGCCTGCCTGCCCGAGGTGATCGACTCCTCCAGAAATTCCTCGAACACTTCCCGGGCTTCATACACATTCAGCCCATGGAGATCGATGTGGGCCTGAATGGAAATTTCTCCGCGATGCAGGCGACGGGTCACATCCGGGCTGATATGGTCACCCCGACCCTCCATGTATTCCGGTGTATCCGAGACCACGAATCCGTGGCCGTATTGAACCAGCTTCTCCAGGCGGGCGACGACATCGGCTTCGGGATCGATTTCCGGGCCCGCTTGGCTCGGCAGCATGCATTTGCAGGCATGATAGGCTCTGTTCTCCTTTGCGATGGGGGTCACGTCCGCCATGGCATCCTCGAAAAGCCGCCGTTCGCATTCCGGATCGGTTTTCAGGGGGCGTTTTCGGGAATGGATTTGAACCGGACGGGGGGAGTCGGGCAGTTTTTCTCTGTCGAGGAGGTCCTGAAGGCGTTCAAACGGTCGGGAAATGCATGTATTTTCCGATTGCTTCGATTTCAAGGGTTTCATAATGCCACCTCCGTTTAGCTTGGGATTACTGAGGCAAGGCGAAAATCTCTTTTTTGGGTTCTCCTTTCTTGTATCGAAAATAGTGGTTGAGAATGTCTCCGTGGTCGAATGCGAGATTCGAGGGCGCATTCCCCTCGGCAAAGACCTTCAGGTTTTTGGCGTCGTCCCGGGCCGCCGGTGTTCCCGAGGCGGTGGCGAGAAACACGGTGGTAACCGTATGCTGCCTCGGGTCGCGGTCGGGCGCAGAATAGCTGTGAAACTGCTCTGAAAGGGTAACCTCCAGCGAAGTTTCCTCTTCGGCCTCGCGCATTGCCGCCGCCTCCAGGGATTCGCCGTAATCGACGAAACCGCCGGGAAGGGCCCATCCATAGGGCGGGTTTTTCCGCTCGATCAACACGATGCCGCCCTCGACTTCGATGATGATGTCCACCGTGACCAGCGGATTCCTGGGATGTTCCGGCATGAAGGTTCCTCTTTCTGCTGCTGGGAGCGTTGGACCCGGTAATCCGGCGATATCCGGAACGCCGGGGTGATAAAACCTGGTGTTCCGTGCTCCTTCTGTGAATGCGACCGCCTCGGCGTTTCGAATGGAGCCCAAGAATACCAGCCGTCGGCCTTCGGGTCAATCTTAAATCGCATTCAACCCGCCTTGTTCACGGTTTCAGGGAAGCCGGCAGACCTCCGCCAACCGCCGGTCGTACATTTTTCCGACGCCGTATTCTTTCCGACGCATGAATTTGTCGATGGGCGGACCGGTAATCTGCATCTCCGGATTGGATTTGAGCACCTCCTGAGCGATCCTGACCTCTTTGGTGCATCCGGTGCTGTAGGTGGCGTCTTTTCCCACCCACTCCGGGGGCACCTTTCGGCCCATGATCTGAAAGGCCTGAAAAATATCGCTGTAGGTCTGGAATCGCCAGGTGTCGATGTATCCGCTTCGCTGGACGATCTCCCACATGTACATCAGATCATCGGCATCCATTCCGGGCTCGTAGTACTCGGAAGGATTAATGATGAAGGTTTCGGCATAGCGCTCCTTGAGGTACTGAATGGTGACCGACATGATCTTTTTGGCCATGTCGATTCGTCCCGGGATGGAACCGATAATGCCGCTGTAGAACATCACGGTCATTCCCCTGGCTTTGGCCGCCCGCATCTGGTCTATAATCGCCAGGGCCTTCATCTCCAGGTCCTCGTGGGAGAACTTGATCACCGCCTCGTGCCGAGGCTTGAAGGAGATGGAAACGGCGCCGTCTTCTTGTCGGGAAATGTTGTAGATGTCTTGTGTAAATCGAAAATGGGCGTCGAAGAAGCGCCGCCGCTGGTCCGGGCCTCGGGAGATGACGCCGTCCACTTCCTTGAAAATCCGGGTGAAGGTGGTGGAAGTGAGCGGCAGGTTGAGGTTTTCGAAGGTGCCGTCCGAGAGCGCCATAATATGCCGATCGCTTCTCAGGATGGCGACCAGATCGTTTTTGCTGAGGTGCTTGTCTTCGATGATGAGGACCTTCTCCAGCTCCTGAACCAGAATATCATCGGTTCGAATGTCGGAAAAATCGGGATGGGTATAAAGCGGCCCCTCTTTGACGGCGATAATGATCTTATGGCCCATATCCGCCAGATACCGAATGATGGCGATATCCACCACGAACTCCCCGGCATCGTGGGCCAGCCACAGCATCTTCTTGCCTCTGCGTCTGCCGTTTCCACCACGGGTTCCGTTCGGTCCGTGTACCCCGAGAAATCGGAAGAGCGGATCAACCCCGTCTCCGATCATGGGTCGATTGAAAATTTCCAGGTAGTCTTCTCGGGTGAACCCCGGGGCCCGGTCGGTCTCCCAGATGGCGCTTTCCGCCGACACCGCGAACAGCCGTTTCAGGTGAATGCGGTCGATCTCACTTCGAATTTCCTGAAGGGTTTCAGGCGGATTCTCCCGGTCCTTGGGATCGAGATGATTGATCGCCTGACGGAAGGCGGCCGATTTCAAAGCCGCGTCCGTTCGGCTGTTGCGCCGGGTCTTTTCAAACCCGAAGGGATCCTCGATCTGAGTGCGCCGCAAAAAGATATTCAAGAGCCGCTTTTCCAGCCGCGACGGGATCATGATTTCGTCCCGGGTTTCGTGACGAAACTTCACCTCCAGAAGGGATTTCAGATACTGGTTCTCGAACCCATTCTCGATCTGATCGTCCACCAGGGTCAGGACCCGCAGGAGGACATTCCGGTATTTTCCCTGAAGAAAGGCGGTATGGGTGCGGTTCATGATGGCGTCGAACATTCGGTCCGAACAGGGGTAGTAGCGCTCCTCCCCTTCCGTGTAGACCATGAACCGGACCTGCTCCGGGCTGCACACCTCGTCTGGAAAGGTGAAATAATCGAGGTGGTTTTCAATGAAGAAGGCCGTAAACCAGGCATCCCGCTCCGGGCTCTGGCCCGGTTGGTGAATCTGTTTGGCTTTCTGCTCCGGCATAAGCTCTGAACTCTTCTCTGGATCGGTCATGATCTTCTCCTGCGGTCGGCGCACCGAATGTGCAGTGCTTCTTGATTCTTTCTACCATGTTCGGGGGGGGATGGCAATGGAAGGGAAAGATGGGAAATGTTAATCTCGATGTTGACGAACTCTCA
>JBKHDE010000307.1:0-5283 GCA_046541495.1 Desulfococcaceae bacterium | reverse complement strand
CAGATCAGATCAGATCAGATCAGATCAGATCAGTTTTGCGGAGATTGAAGGGTTCCCATGACCGCCTGAAGGAGGGTCTCTCCCGACCCGGTTTTGGATAGATACTGTTCGGCGCCGGCCTCCCGCATTCGAATCGCCGTTTCCGGATCATCGAACATGGACAGACCGATGATCCGAATCTCCGGATGGCGCGCTTTGATCCGTCGGGTGGCTTCCATACCTCCGATGCCCGGCATGGCCACATCCATCAGAATCACATCCGGATGAATCCGGTCGGCCATTTCAAGGGCTTCCTCTCCGTCCTCCGCCTCGGCGACGACGTCGATGCCTTTCTGGTCGTCCAATAATGCCTTGAGGCCGCTTCTCATGACCCGGTGATCGTCCACCAGGGCGACCCGCAAGACCGGAAGGGCCGGAGGGGTCGTCTCGTGCATCGCCTCAGATTCCGGCGATACAACCGAAGTCTCCCCGGGTGCCGATGCATCGAGTCCGGAGCCGGAATAATCCAGGGGCATGATGAGGGTAAAGAGGCTCCCCCGCCCGGGGGTGCTTTGAATCTCAAACCGGCCTCCCAGAAGAAGCGCCCGTTCCCGAATGCTGAAGAGGCCGAAACCGGCGGGTTCATCGATACCTGCGATTTCTTCGGGATCAAATCCGGCTCCCTCATCCCGAATACAGAGCCGAACCCCTTCAACCGAAGGAACCAATTCCAAGCGGGCCTCGTCGGTTCCGGCATGCTTCACGGTATTGAAAAGGCACTCCTGGGCGGAGCGAAAGAGAAACATCTTAAGGGACATGCCTGCCGGCTCGGCATCCGCTCGGGCATGGACCTCTACCCGAAGCCCGTGCATCTGCCGCATTCGATCCGCGAGCCAGTGCAGGGCCGTCACCAGACCATGTTGTTTCAATGTCGGCGGGCTCAGATCGTGAGACAGACAGCGGGATTTTTCTATCGCCTGCTTCAGCAGAGCCGACACCTCCCGAACCGCCGATTCCACACCCGCTTTTCGGATTCTTTGCGGAAAATGCTCCAGATGAAAATTGGCCCCGGCCAGGATCTGCTGCAAGTCATCGTGGAGCAGCCCGGCCAGCCGATCCCGCTCCCGCTCTTCGGCCTCGGTCAACTGGAGGGCGAGCCGCTGCAGCTGCCGGGTCCGGTCCGACAGTTGACGAAGCAGTTTTCTCACCTCATACTGCCGAATGCGATTATCAACGGCCGCCCGGAGAGTGGTGATAAAGGAGGTCACCTGTATCGGCCGGTGCAAGATGGTGGTGTTGCGCCGCCGGGCGAGGCCTTCCATATACTGCGGCAATCCGCCGCGGCCGGTGAAGATGATCAGGGGCAGGTCCGACCACTTGGGTTGATTTTCGAGCACGATCTGCAGTCGGTCCGCGGCCGCCGCGTTGATCGCTTCAGCGGCGATAACCGCCGGACCGGAGCCGGCCTCGATCCGCCGCATCAGTTCGTCAAAAGATCGGCAGGCGATGCATTCCACACCGGCCCGTCGGAGCATATCCCGAGACAGGTCCGAATCCCGCCCGGTGGGGGCGATCACCAGAACCGCCGACTCTTCCCCCTCCGGTCTTGGAGATTCAGAATGAATATCCGGTTGATTCACCATTTTCCCCGCTATTCATCAAAGATTGGGTATCACCGACGAATTCCGGATACCCGGAAAGCACATTGCGGAAATGTCTCAGGGGCTCACCCACGCGAACCCCGTTCTTGTCGATTCGGATTTCACGGATCGTCTTTTCATGATCCCCGTAGCGTTTTTTAAGCACCGAAATGCATCGGCGAATCATGCCCCCGGCCTCGAAATTCCGCATCATCACCACCGTATCGGCGATATAACTGGCATCGATATCCACCTCCGCATGATCAGCAAATCCATGTGTGGCCACCACCAGCAGGGTCAGAACACCGGCGCCGTTCAGATAACTCAGCAGTTCATGAAGCTGAACCATCAACTGGCGCTGCTCGGGCATGGCATTAAAATACCCGCTGAGGCTGTCGATGACCACAATCTTCAGGTCTTTTTCCTCCGCGGCATGACGCACCTGAAAGGCGAATTCGCCGGGGGTGAGTTCCCCGACGTTGACCTGGCGCAGGTCAATCAGCCCCTGTTCGATATGGCCTTCGATACCCATTCCGAGCCCCGAGGCACGTCGCAGAAATGTCTGGCGGCGTTCATCAAAGCAGAAAATCACGGATCGATCCCCCCGTTTGGCGGCCGCATCCGCATACATGCCGGCCAGGGTGCTTTTGCCCGCCCCGGTGGTTCCGTTAAACAGACAGGCGGTGCCCTCTTCCAGCCCGCCGCCGAACAACGCATCCAATTCCGGATTGCCGCTGGAGATGGTGCGCCATTTCGCCTGACGTTCAACATGGCTCACCTCGATTCGAGGATAGACCTCGATCCCCCCCGTCAGAATTCGAAAATCATGGCGCCCGCCGAGAAAGTCCATGCCCCGCATCTTGGTCGGATCCAGCCATCGGCGGGGCTCACCGTAATTGGGCCGTTGAATGCCGAGTTCGATCACCCCGTGCACCACGGTCTGAAGCGATTCAAGGTCCACCGAATTGGATTCACTGGCTGTAAAAAGGGTCGTACAGCCCAGCCGGTTGACCTGCTGCTTCAGTTTCAGCATTTGCCGGCGAAGCTGATAGGGGCTGTCCACCAGAATGCCCAATTCGGTAATGGAATCGAACACCAGGCGCTGGGGCTTGTGCTTCTCAATGGCTTCCACAATCGTGGTGTGTACTTCATGCAATTCGATATCGGCGGTGTTGAAGAGGGTCTGCTCTTCCATTGAAGTCCGCCGAATGTTTTCGGGCAGTTCGAGCAGATCAATCCCCTCGAGAGACCAATCGTGAGAAATCAGAATGGTCTCCAGCTCGGACCGGGTCTGGAGCAAAGAGGCGTAGAGCACCCGCTCGCCTTGCCGGACCCCTTCCCGCAAAAAATGGAACCCCAGGGTGGTTTTGCCGGTGCCCGGTCCGCCATGGACGAGATAGACCATATTTTTTTGCAAACCACCGAACAGGATGTGATCCAGACCATCCACACCCATGCCGACTTTTTCGGCAGCCGTTATCATCACACTCATGAATGAACTCCGTATGCTCCGCGAGGAGGCGAAACATCTGCCAAAGATAATGGATGTACAGGGAATCCCCAAGGTTTCTCTCAAGGCCCTGCCTCAAAGGATTCCATCTTACATGAAAATGGGCCCTCCATAAAGCGCAAATCGAAAAAACCGGCGGATCAAGGTCGACCTCTATGGGAAGTGCCATGACTTTTTTCTTGACCGAAAAGATTTTTTTTGAAAATCCAGGATGTAAAATAATTTGCGCAACGGCCGGAACAGCAGCCACCACATGCTTCATGCGACAGTTGAACGGATTCTAAAAAACCCGGGAGGAACCAGCGTGATCTTCGATATGCGTCTGAGGTGCCGCGAATGCAATTGGACCGGAAAGGCCGGTGATCTGCTTCTTGAACCCACCGAAACCATTTCCCTGCCGGACTATGATGTCAACTGCGGGGTCGGGGTATGCCCCCGGTGCGGCGCCAAGAATTATGCAAAGGAAACCGCCGAGATTATCCCCTTTCCTAAAAATGGCAAAAGGAGTGAAAGCAACTGACGGCCGGCGTTGCCCGTCACTCCCGATCCCGAGCATAGGCGATATCTCCACCGACAATAGTGTATTCCACTGCCGTATCCAAAAGTCTGTTCTCCGCCACCTGCAGGATATCCTGTGAAAAAACCGTAAAATCAGCCAACTTGCCTACCTCGATCGACCCCTTGATATCTTCTTCAAAACCGGCGTAGGCCCCGGCCAGGGTATAAGAATTCAACGCCTGATACCGGGTCATTTTCTGGTCCGGCTCAAACCCGCCCGGGGGTTCGCCCTTCAAAGTCCGGCGGGCGACCGAGGCATAAAAGTTTTCGATGGGATCGATCGGTTCCACGGGCGCATCGGTACCGTTGACGACCACCGCGCCGGATTGCAGCAGCTTCTGCCAGACATAGGCACCTTCCTGAATCCGGTCTTCTCCCAGCCGATCGATGGCCCAGGGGCGATCCGAAGACAGGTGGATGCCCTGTATGGATGCGATCACCCCGAGTTTTGAAAACCGGGGAATATCCGCTTCACTGACGTGCTGGGCATGTTCGATTCGAAACCGGTGGTCTTCGGCGGCTTAATGGTTTGGTAGAATTTACCTACCATTAACCAGCCTTTTAACACTCATTGCGCATCCCGCCGGCAATGATCAAATTACCAGTCAAGAGGGAATGACGACATACAGCAATCGTCACAATGAAAAAAACAACCCCAAGGAGGTACATCATGGCCGAAAATACAGAACGAAAAGAAAAGGTTCAAAATTACATCGAATCCGATCAGGAAAGAGAAGAGGGTCATCAGGACACCCGCCAGAGGAACTTCGAGTGTGCCAATCCGGATGAGCACCTCGGCTGCGACATGGGAATCGACGTACAAGGGTGATCCAACCGATCCATTACCAAGTAAACGGCAGAAATTAAAATCCCAGGATTAACAAAAACGAGAGGTGATATCATGGCTGAAAAAGAACAAAATTACATCGAGAGTGAGCAGGAAAGAGAAGAAGGACATCAGGATACCCGTCAGCAGAATTTCGAATGCGAAAACCCGGACGAACATCTCGGGTGCGACATGGGCGTCGATGTCCAGGGATAACCGAAACCGATTTGCGATTCAGCCAAGGATGATCGACTCTGCCGATTGATCGCCTCTCTCGGGCGGGGCTCCCTCCGGGGGCTCTGCCCAAACGGCTGAAGCAGTTTGGACTATCTAGAAAATATCGATTCAATGCGGATGCTGATTTCGGCAGAAATGCTGCACACTGATGAATCGTTGACATATCATGTACCCAACTATTCCATCTTCTTCTCCGGGCAGGGCCTCTTTTGAGGCCCTGCCGTTTTTATTTCGATGAAAATCAATTTAACTGCAAATTCTCCTCTTTGAAACTCACTCCGCGGTTCGCGGGAGGCCCGTGCTTGAACCTTATTGTATCATAGTGATACTTTTTATTGACAATCTTTTCTGTCGGGCATAAGTATTTATCCAGGGGGGAGTGTATTGAATCATTACGGAAAAGCTACCTATGATCTGAATGAAATTAAAAAACTTCTTGATGATCCAAAGACAAGAATTATCACAAGATTAAGCAGGCAAGAAGCTGTTTCGGTTGGTTATGCCAGTGAGGACGATATGGTCGAAAGGGTTCA
>JBKHDE010000306.1:0-5385 GCA_046541495.1 Desulfococcaceae bacterium | reverse complement strand
CCTGCAAAATACCAAATGAGTTCATCCCGACAGGTTTCCATCAAGATTTTAGAGGCGACATCGTAGTGATGCATTTTTACCGGTTCGAATCAGCGGTTTGTGTTCCCTGCGCATTTTGGACGAGGAGCTTTGGACCCATGTTTGTATTATCCTCAAATTTTTCGGCAAAGTCAAACCGGAAAATCTTTCCGCGCCCTATCGATGGGCCGTGGTACCGGATCGCTTCCGGAACCCAAAAACCCGCCTACGGCGTCTTGTCGTCCCTCGGGGATTGTGTTACATGTAAATTTAAACAGATCGTTTCATCAACAACCCTTTTGGAATTCAAAAAGGTCGTCATGACACATGAAGATAAAGGCAAATATGCCGCCAAGCATTCCCCGCAGGCGACGCTCGATCCCGAAATCGCCGCAGACATCAAAGACAGGGCCAAGGAAGGAAAGATCTCCTGCGGCGCCTGTTTCCGTATCGTAAAAGATCGGAATGTTCCGCCCTCCCGGGTGGGAAAAAATGTGGATCTTCTGGAATTTCGAATCGTCCAGTGCCAGCTGGGGCTTTTCGGCTATTACCCGGAAAAAAAGATTGTGGAACCGGCTCAGGTGGTGGCTCCCGAGCTTCGGGACGCCCTCCACGACGCACTCGTGGATACCAAGATTCCCTGTGCCGAAGCATGGCGGATCGCCGAAGAGTTCGGGCTTTCAAAAATCAATGTATCCGCTGCCTGCGAGGCTTTGAAAATCAAGGTCAGCCCCTGTCAGCTCGGGGCCTTTTGAAATGACAACCCTGGAAACCCACCCCATCCGGTTCGTCGGAGCCGGTCCGGGTGATCCCGAGCTGATCACAGTGAAAGGGCAGCGCGCCCTGCAAGCGGCCGATCTGGTGGTTTATGCCGGCTCCCTGGTACCGGTGGAACTGCTCCAATGGACCCCGCCCGAATGCAAGCACGTCAACAGCGCCCCCTTGCATCTGTCGGAGTTTATGAATCTAATGATCGAAACTTATCGCGCCGGCAAACAGGTGGTGCGGCTTCATACCGGGGACCCAAGCCTCTACGGGGCCATCGCCGAACAGATCACCGAACTGCAAAAAGAGAAGATCCCTTTCGAGGTCATCCCCGGCATCACCGCCGCGTTTGCAGCGGCCGCCGCCATGGGCATCGAGTACACCCTTCCCGAAGTGACCCAGACCGTGATTCTGACGCGGATGGCCGGCCGAACCCCGGTACCTGAAGCCGAAAACCTGGAATCCCTGGCCCGACATCGGGCCTCGATGGCGGTCTATTTGTCCATATCCATGATCGACCGGGTGGCCGATATTCTTGGAAGGACCTACGGTCCCGATTCTCCGGCCGCCGTGGCCTATCGGGTCAGCCAGCCGGAGGAAAAAATCTTCCATACCACCGTCGCCCGACTTCCCGAACTGGTTGAACAGGAGAACATCCGCAAACAGGCTCTGATTATCGTGGGCAGCGCCCTGGACCCCGGTCTTCAATCGACCCGGAAAAAATCCCGCCTGTATGACAAGGGGTTTACCCATGAATACCGGGAAGCCCGATGACCGATTGCACGATGGATCGGGGTGTATGGCTGCGAAATTCCATGGGTGATGGATGACCGGTAGACAGGCCCGGCAGACCGCCGACCCGTCTTTGCGGATGGGCTGGAAGATGCAATTCATGCTGTTGGCGATCGGTTTGGCCGGCACGGTGATTCTCTCCACCGGGATGGGGTATATCCCCGTCTCGCCCACCCAGGTTTTGCGGATTATCGGCGCCGAACTGGCCGGAATCCCCGGGCTGACGGCCGGAATGGACGAACTCTATCCGGTGGTGGTATTGGATGTCCGCCTGCCGCGCATCCTGACCGCCGCCGTCGTGGGAGGCGGGTTGGCGGTGTCCGGGTGCGTGTATCAAGGCATTCTCCTCAACCCTCTGGCGGACCCCTATACCCTGGGCGTGTCCGCCGGGGCCGCCTTCGGAGCGGCGGTGGCCCTGCTGCTGAACCTCACCGCCATGGGAACCTATTCCATCCCGCTTTTCGCCTTTGCCGGGGCAAGCCTCACACTTGTCCTGGTGATCTATCTATCCGCTTCGGGCGGCGGGATGTCCTCCAACAACCTCATTCTATCGGGCATCATCGTGGCCGCCATCCTCTCGGCCGGGATCAGCTTTTTCAAGTATATCGCCGATGAGCAGGTGGCGGTGATCATCTTCTGGCTGATGGGCAGCTTCGGCTCCCGCACCTGGAATGACGTTGGTCTCACCCTGTTTTTCGTCACCCTCGGGCTGTTGGTGTTCCTCTTTTTCGCAAGGGACTTAAACCTTCTCGCCCTGGGCGACCGGACCGCCGCGTCCCTGGGTGTGGATACCCGCCGGGTGATGATCATCCTGCTGGTGACGGCATCTCTGGTGACCGCCATCTGCGTGGCGGTCTCGGGGATTATCGGGTTTGTGGGGCTTCTGGTTCCGCATATGATGCGCACCCTCACCGGGCCGGACAACCGGCGGCTGCTGCCCGCTTCCTTACTGGCCGGGGCCATTCTGCTGCTCTGGGCCGATACCGTCACCCGAGCGGTGCTTCCCCACGAAATCCCGATCGGGGTGCTGACCGCTCTGATCGGGGGTCCGTTTTTCTGTTATATCTTTCGTCGCAAACAGATGGGGAAAACCGCGATCTGAGGATGAGCTTCGTTGTCGACCACATCGCCTTCAGCTACCCGGATCATCCGGTGCTGACAGATGTCTCCCTGACCATCGATTCGGGGCATTTCTACGGTATTCTGGGGCCCAACGGCTGCGGCAAGAGCACCTTGATCGATCTGCTGATGGGCCACCAGCGGCCGAATTCAGGCCGCATCACCTACCATGAGCGGAATGTTCACGCCTATTCCCGCCGGCGGCTTGCACGGGAAATGGCGCTGGTTCCCCAGAATTTTTATGTCAACTTTCCCTTTACCGCCCTGGAGGTGGTTCTGATGGGGCGCTACCCCCATCTGCCCCGGTTTGCAGCGCCGTCGGCCGAGGATGTCGCCATCATCGAGGCGGTGATGGAACGGACCGGCACCGCCCGGTTTCGGAACCGATACATGACGGAGATGAGCGGCGGGGAACGCCAGCGGGTCATCTTCGCCCGGGCCCTGGCCCAGGATACGCCGGTGCTTCTGCTGGATGAGGCCACCTCCAATATGGATATCCATCACACCCTGGCCCTGATGGAGATCGTGGCGACCGACGTGAAGGAGTCGGGCAAGACGGCGGTGTCGGTCTTTCAGGATGTGAATCTGGCGGCCACCTATTGCGACCGGCTGATCCTGATGAAAAACGGAACCATCGCCGACTGGGGCGAAACGGATTCCGTATTGACCGCCGATAACCTGGGGATTGTTTTCGATGTGGACGCTCATGTTTACTCGGATGCATTCACCCGATCCAGAAAAGTGAGTTTCAGACAGCGCCATGCCATTCATTCGTAACCTCTTTATCATAGCAGTTCTGGTCGCTTTCCTTCAGAGTGACGCACTGGCCGATTCCGTGACGGACGGTTCCGGCCGTCGCATTCAAGTCGACCGCCCGTTTCAGAGAATCATATCCCTGTACGGAGCCCATACCGAAAACCTCTTCCGATTGGGGCTGGACGATGAAATCATCGGGGTGGGCCGGAACGAGACCTATCCGCCGGAAGCTTTGAAGAAACCGGCCCTCAGCTACCATGACGATGCGGAAAAATTCATGGCCCTGCGGCCCGATCTGGTGCTGATTCGGCCCATGATCGATCGGGTCTATCAGCCTTTTGTTCGAAAACTGGAACTGGCCGGCATTACGGTGGTCTCCCTCCAACCGGTCGGGATCGAAGATATGTATCGGTATTGGCGGGATCTCGGCATTCTTACAGGGAAAAAAGCGGAAGCGGAGGCGATGATCCGTTCATTCGAAACGGGGCTGATCGCCATTCGGGAGCAGGTGGAAAGGATTCCCCTGAAAGCCCGAAAAAAGGTCTATTTCGAGGCCATTCACCGAAAAATGAAGACCTTTTCTCAGGATTCCATGGCGATGTTCGTGCTGCAAACCGCCGGCGGCATTAATGTGGCCGAAGATGCCAGCCAAATGCGCCGGACCAATATCGCGGCCTACGGCAAGGAGCGCATCCTCGCCAAGGCCGCGATAATCGACGTGTACCTGGCCCAACAGGGCGCCATGAATCCGATCACCAAGGCGGATATACTGAAAGAACCGGGGTTTCAGGCCATCAAGGCGGTTCAAAACGGAGAGGTATATCTGATCGACGAATGGATCGTTTCACGGCCCACCTTTCGCCTGCTCGAGGGGATCGCCCAAGTGGCCGGAATGCTCTACCCCGATCTCATGCAATCCCCCGCATATCCTTGAGATCGTTCAGCCGTTCGGCTGCCTGCCGACGGACCTTCTCATTTTCGTCTTTCTCCGCGATCTGGGAAAGCAGTTTCCCGTCTTTCAGTTTGCCGACCGCTTTAATGCGAACATCCGGGACGGAATGCATGTACCTGGGAACAAACAGATCCGAAAATTTCATGATAGACCTCCTTTGTGAATAGATAACGTGCTATTCTCAGGGGATTCGGAAGTCGATTGTAATGAAATTCGGGGTATTGTGCCGCGCTATTTGTCTTTCAGATAATCCTTGATCAATTCCATGGCCACTTCGCCCATGCTGCGCCCTTCCCTGGCGGTATTGACCTTGAATTCCCGATGGATGCGTTCGGGCAACCGCAATGTCAGCTGCTTGATCTTTTCATTTTCGTCCATCTGTGCGCCTTTTTTCAGGTCTATTCGAAAATAGTATCGGTCGAGGGTTAATGTAGATGTCCCCTGTACCAAATCCGGTATACTCCAAGAATAAGTCTAGACATAATGATGTCAAGATGCCTATCGAAATTCAATAATTATTTTTGCAGAGGCATAATGAAGATACGAATTGAAGCAGGACTCACGGCAGAGGATAAAAAAGAGATTAACTTAATATATTTATTGCATAAAAACTCTTGTAAGACGATTCGGGATTATATATGCTTAATGGCATTATGATGCTCTTTCAACATATCCTTCCATATTAAGAAATTGCTGACCCGCTTTTTCCAGACCAACCAACACAGACGGCTACCTGTTCCGGTGGCGCGGGACGGCCATCAAAACCGGAAACAGATGCTGAAAGAGATAGACCACATCGATCCCGAGGATCATGTAATCGTGGATGCGAACCCCGGCCGAAAGCAGGTCCTGGAGGTTAAGAACATTGATGTGAATCAGACCATCACCGGTTTCCAAAAAATGCTGGGCCGGTTCATCGGGGAAGATATATGGTTTTCATTCGGAGACCAAAATCCTATACACATCCGGATACACCGGCACTG
>JBKHDE010000305.1:0-5399 GCA_046541495.1 Desulfococcaceae bacterium | reverse complement strand
CCCGGAATACATCGATGATCACGGCGATGCCCTCGGCTTTTCGAGCGCCTTCAAGCAGGGGGAGGATTCGGACTTTCACGGCTTTTTCAACCGATGGTCTCCTTGACCACTTTCAACAACTCATCCCGATCAAAGGGTTTTTTGATATTGGCCGCCGCATCCTTGACCGCATGGTCGATACCGGAGAGTCCGCTGACCACGATGACCGGGGTGTCCTTGTATTCGGGGTTTTTGCGAAGCTGCCGGTAAAACCGGGGCCCCCATTGTTCGGGCATGTCCAGATCCAGAGAGATCAGATCGGGCCGTTCCGCTTCAAACACCTCATATGCCTGGTGCCCGTCTTTGGCGGTCACCACCTGGTATCCGGCATCTGTGAACAGCGTCTCCAGGTATTTTACGATATTGGGATCATCATCCACCACCAGAATTTTTTTGCTCATGGAAGTTCTCCTATGGATATCGGTTTCTCTGTCCATTCCGTGTCGGGCCGCCACCACTTCAAACCCGTTTTCACAAAACAGGGTTTCCAGATATTTGATCACACACGGGTCATCCTCGACAATGATTATTTTTTTGCCCATGGTCCTCCTCCTAAGCAGGCGTGTGATCGGATGTTCGATTCGGCCGAGCTTCGGAATCGGAGGAACGGTCGGGGATGATCACCGAAAACCGGGTTCCCCGGCCGGGTTCGGACGCCACCTGAATTTCACCCCCGTGCTGTCGTATGATGTTTTGGGTGACAAACAGACCAATCCCGGTGCCTTGGGTGGATTTGGAGGAAAAAAAGAGCGTGAATATTTTCTCACGGGTCCGGGCATCCATTCCGATGCCGTCGTCTTCGATATCAAACACCAACCCCTCCGCCGATCGCCGCACCCGAAATTCGATGGTATGGTCCGTTTTGGAGTGATCCTCCGTGCAGGCATGTACCGCATTCTCCAGAATATTGACCAGGGCGGTCTGAAGCTGTTCGGAATCCAAGGGATAGCGTTCATTCTTGAGTTCGGCCTGAATATCGGGTTTGAACACCATGCCGTCCCGGGGAATCTTGGGCCTGATGATCCGAATGATTTCATCACAAAATGCTTCCACATCCACCGGTTCGATATTCAACTCCCGCTCTTTGGCATAATAGAGGATATCCAGCACCATGTTCTTGATTTTCCCGGATAGAAGCTTCACCGTGTCCAGCCCCTCCGAAACCCGCTCGGTGTCCCCTTTGGAGACCCCTGTATCCAGCAGGTAAACCCCCGCATCCAGCCCGGTGAGCAGTCCTTTGATGCCGTGGGATACCGAGCCGACCATGAGCCCGAGGGACGAGAGATGGTCTTTGAGATCGAGTATCCGGGTCACATCGGTAGACATCACCATGACCCGTTCGGTTCGACCGACCTTATTTTTAATGGGGCTGGTCCAGGCCATCACCTTTCGCTTGTCTCCCCGCCGATCGGCATATTCGGTTTCAAACTGCCGGTATTCTCCGGTTTCCAAGGTATTTCGAGCCGGGCATTCCGGGCATTCCGCATCCTGTTTTTTCAATACCCGGTAGCAGTATTCATCGCCCGCCCGGGTCCAGTCGAAATCCTCTTTGAATTGCCGATTAGCCGCCGTGATCCTCAGGTCCCGGTCAAGGACCGCCGCATACCCGGGGATTTCATCGAAAAAATGCCGGTAAAGGGTCCCGGAGCCGGTTTCTCCTCGGGATTCGAGAAGGGCGTCTAGGCGTTCCGTTTTCTGCTGAACCAGGCTTTCGAGATTTTCGGTATATTCCCGCAGTTTATGACGCAGACGAATGTTGTTGACCGATTTTCTCAGGGCGTTTTCCAGTTCAGCGTCATTCACCGGTTTGGTGATGAAATCACTGGCTTCATGCTTGAGGCTTCGAATGGCCAGATCCATGTCGCCGTGGCCGGTGATGACGATCACCTCCGTTTCAGGATTTTCCTGCTTGATTCGCTTCAGCACGTCGATGCCGTCCATGCCCGGCATCTTAATATCCGTGAGCACGATCGGCGCCCCTTTTTCTCGAAAAATCCGCAATGCCTCCGTCCCGTTTTCCGCCGTATCGACTTCATACCCCATCTCCTCCAGGGAGATGCGGAGCACCTTCCGAATCCCGGGCTCATCGTCCACCAGCAAAATTCTTTCCGTCATCATGCCCTCCCCTGAAGGGTAAAGAACAATCCCCGTCCCGGGGTCATCCCGCCTCCTCCTCGATCCTATATTTTTTCAATTTTCTCCACAGGGTGGTGCGGTCCATGTTCAGCGCCCTGGCGGTCTTCGTCTTATTGGAATTGAATTTGCGAAGGGTTTTGAGGATCACCGCTTTTTCATCTTCGCAATTGACCCCCGTTTCGGATTCATCGATATTCGAATGGATCCAATCCATGCTTTTCAATACGGAAACCGGAAAATGTCTCTTTTCAATCGCCTCTCCCTGGCAGAGGATCAGACAGTGCTCCAAAATATTTTCCAGCTCCCGAACATTACCGGGGTAAGAATGATTGAGCAGGATCTCCATGGCTTCTTTCGACACCTCGGGGGTCGACATGTCGTTGTCTACACTCAGCCGTTTGAGGATATGGTAAATTAACGGGGGAAGATCCATTTTCCGATCCCGAAGCGGAGGAATCTCCAGCTGCAGCACCTTGATTCGGAAGAAAAGATCCTCCCGGAACCGTTTCTGCCGGACCAGATGTTCCAGGTTCTGGTTGGTGGCCGATATGATCCGCACATCCACTTTGGTGGTGTGTTCGCTCCCCAGGGGATAAAACTCCTTGTCTTCCAGGACCCGCAGCAGTTTGGCCTGCAGCGAAAGCGGAAGATCGCCGATTTCATCCAGAAAAATGGTGCCGCCGTCCGCCTCTTCGAATCGTCCGGTCTTGTTTTTGTCGGCTCCGGTAAATGCCCCCTTTTTATAACCGAACATTTCGGATTCCAGAAGATTGTCGGGAAGAGAAGCGCAGTTGACCTTGACAAAGGGTTTTTTAGCCCGGGGGCTGACATTGTGAATGATATGAGCCAGCAGGTCCTTGCCGGTGCCGGTGGCGCCGTTGATCAGCACGGTGGCATGGCTGGCGGCGATTACCGGTATGATCTCGAACAACCGCTGCATGGCCGGGTCTTTGCCCACCATATCATGAAAAGTGTATCGCTCCTTGATTGCCCGATCGAATTGGTGCCGGAGGGACAGATCACTGAAGGTAATGAGTCCGCCGACGAAACGACCGTCTTCGTTCTTCATGGATAAAAAATGGCATCCCGCGGGTATGGACTGGCCGTTGGCGGTATGGACCTCCGCCTCCTGGCGGTATTTGACGATTTCATCGGGAACGGATTTCTGCTTTTTCAGTAATCCCGCCACCCAATCGGGTTTGAGTATCATTTTACTGGGTTTCCCCAGCACCTCGTCCCGGGAAAAGCCGGTAATGGTCTCCGCATTTTTATTGTAAAAGGAGATGTGGTTGCTTCGGTCCACCGTCAAAACGCCCAGGTCCAGATTGTCCAGAATGAGTTTGAGCTTGATATCCTCAAACCGGATGCGGTTGATTAATTTTTCAAAGGTAGTGCGATCCTGAAAGATTTCGATACAGCCGACAAGCCGGTTCCTGGCGTCGTAGAGCGGGGATTCGATTTTGGTCATGGATCGCTCCCCTCTATTTTCATCATAAATTTCCACGGTGGTCACCAGGGTTTCGCGGTTTTCCAGTCCGGACTCGAGGTATTTGCACTGCCCGCCGCATAGGTAGTCTTTGAAATAGACATAGCAGAATTTTCCCGCCAAATCGGCTTGCCGGTATCCGGTCAGCATTTCGGCGGACCCGTTCATGGCGACAATCCGCCGATCCGGAGACAGGATCAGCACCCCCAGTGAAAGAAAATCGAAGATTTTTCCCAACTGGGAATATTTTACCAGTATCGTATCCATACCTTCATCTCGTGGAGGTACCGTATTCGAGCCATTCTTCCTCAACGGCCTCGTGCACCGGAAACCGAAGCTCGAAACAGGCCCCTTCTAATCGGCCGGACCGAGCCTGAATGGTCCCGTTGCAGTCTTTTACGATGTTATAGGTGATCGACAGCCCCAAGCCGGTTCCCTTTCCCACCTCTTTTGTGGTAAAAAAGGGCTCGAAGATCTTGTCGATCAGGTGCTCCGGAATGCCGTGGCCGCTGTCTTCCACCTCGACGCACACGGAATGGTTTCGGCGCCGGGTGCGGATCCGAATCTGCTTGGCCCCTGGTACGAACCCTCCGTCTTCCCGGCCTTTTCGGATCTCCCACCTGCTTTCGACGGCATCCCGGGCATTGATCAGCAGATTGATAAACACCTGCTCCAGCCGGCCGGGATCTCCCAGGATGGGCGGCAACTCTTTTTCCAGGTCCCATAACACATCGATCCCCCGTACCTTCAGCTGCTGGCTGAACATATCGAAGGCCCGCTGGATGATTTCGTTTATCGGGGTGCTGACCAGCTGCATATCGGATTTGCGGCCGAATTCCCGCATATGGTTAATGATCCGGGTAGCCCGGTTGATATAACTGTCGATTTCCGTTGCCAGGGTTTTCTGTATCTCGGGATCAATGGGTTCATTCTTGTCGATCTTTTTAATGAAATAATTACTGGCGGTCTTGATCACCGACAACGGCTGATTCAATTCATGAGCGATGCCGGCGGCCATTTCCCCAAGGGTGGCGATTTTGCTGGCCTGAATCAACTGCTGTTCCGCCTCCAGCCGTTTGGTGATATCGTTGGTCGTGACCAGCAATTCGGCCCGTCCGGCATATTCGGACCGGGATATTCGAATATTGACATAGAGGGGCCGCCCCTCCTTATGGCGATGGCGGACCCGGTTGATTTCACAGGTCTCATGGATCTCCGGTCCGTATTTCTTACGTTCGTCTTCAAAGAAAAGGGCCATAAAGGTCTTCTTGATCAGCTCTTTCCGGGTGAAGCCGTAGATGGTTTCCACGCTCTGATTGCAATCCCGAATCTCCAGAGTATTCGAGTCAAGCACGAAGACCGAATGGGGGATGTTGTTGAATATGGCCTGATATTTCTGTTCGGAGATATGAAGCTGATTCTCCAGGATTCGGGTATTGGTGATGTCGATGGACATCTCCATGGCCGCCTCGATTTCTCCCCGGGCGTTCCGAATCGGTGCGGTCACCAGAATCCAGTGGGCGATTTGTCCGGCCTTGTTGGTCCCGGTCTCCTCCCCATAGTGAGGCCGGCCGTCCACAAACGTCTTTTCCAGGGGGCAATCCAGACATTTATCATTCAACCCTTTGTAGGCATGATAGCAGAAATCTCCGGGTTTCGGATTGAATTTCCGGGCGAAATTGTTGTTGTACTGAAGCAGCCTGAAATTTTGGTCTTGAACTGTAATTTCGCAGGGCAC
>JBKHDE010000304.1:0-5417 GCA_046541495.1 Desulfococcaceae bacterium | reverse complement strand
AGAAAGGAGAACGACAATGGGTATGGGAATCGATGATGTTTTTGAAACCGGTGGAAATGTGATGATCGGTGCGGCGGTGGTTTTAGCGGCCCCGCTGGTGGTGTCCGGCCTGTCCTATGTGGCCAAACCGTTGACCAAGGCGACCCTGCGAGGCGGCATGCTGGTCTGGGGCAAGATGAAGGAAGTTTCCGCCGAAACCCGGGAAGGACTGTCGGATCTGACCGCCGAGGTCCGGGCCGAAATGGCCGAAGCCGAAAAAGAAAAGAAGAAACAGGTCACCGAGAAGAAGGCGGCGGCCAAATCCTAAAGAGGAGCCTGCCGTGGAAACACCCAAAGCGGACATAGTGCATCGGACCTCGCAGCGGATGCGGGTCCGGGTGCCTTCAAAAAAAGGGGATGCCGATTACTTCGCCTCGGTGGAAAAAGAGATTTCCGCCAAGGTCAAGGAGGTTGACACCAACCCCGATACCGGCAGCATCCTGCTCATGGACCCGGAGCTGGACCCGCACGCCGTTTGCCGCTTCGCGGCGGATCACCAGCTCTTTAAAGTGCCGACGGAGGTCATGTCCAGGTTTTTCCCGATGACGGTGATTCAACCCATTCGGGTCGTCAACCACCGGCTCGAGAAAGCCACCGGCGGACGGATCAACCTGCTCGGCGTGGCATTTATGACGGCTGTGGGCATCGGCGGATATCAGCTTTTGAGGGGAAAAGTCAAACTCCCCACCTGGCATTCGGCCCTCTGGTACGCCTTCGGGATCGGTCTGCCGATGTTTCAGAACATGAGCGCCTCAAAACCGAACGTGAATTAAAGAAACAGCAGTAGCACAGGGGGAGAGGGGGCTTTGCACCTCCTCTGGCACAATCGGCTTTGATCGTTGGGAAAGCCGACCGGGGCGGAAAAAATTTTACTCCCATCTTTCGGCGTCTAAGATTTCGACAAGTCCAAAAAGTGTGATCGTCATCCGAAATCGGATATAGTGTGATCGTCATCCGAAATCGGACGTGAGAACAGGTGCGTCGACACCTCTCTTTCCTGTGTTCAACCCGCATTCCGCTGTTGCAGAAAATCGAAGAAGGGATCCTTACCCAGTGGTACGCCCTGTTCATACCGCAGTCCCCGGCCGAGGCCGATATCGGGTCCCGGGGCTTCACCGGTCGCCGTCCATGAAGCGGTATCTGGAAGACCGCATCTCCCATGCCCCGGATGTCCAATCGGTGTCGGCCAGTGCTTTGACCGGCAATATCCTGGTCTGCTTTAATTCCAATACCACCCACCAGGACATCGCCGATCTGATCGGGCGAATGCTCGGGGCCGCCGATTCTGAAAAAGCGGAATCGCAGACCAGCGCCGATGATGATCCTTTTCCGGTGCTTCCCCGGCATGTTCCCGAAGCGGCCCTCGATCGGCTTACGAATCGGGCCAAGGAAGGACAGTTTCCGGCCGACGATCTTCGGCCGGTGCCCTGGCATGTCTATGATCCGGAAAACGTCCTGGGCCGGCTTCGCAGCCGGGCCGATGCCGGCCTCACCCGGCGGACCGCCGAGCTTCGCCTCAAAAAATACGGTCCCAATCGGCTGCCCAAAGCCAAACCCCGCTCCGGCCTGGAGATCTTTCTGGGCCAGTTCACCTCCCTGCCGGTGGCCCTGCTCGGGGCCGCCGCCGCTCTGTCGGCCCTGACCGGCGGGCTGCTGGACGCCGCCATCATCGCCGGAGTGGTCACCGCCAACGCGGCCATCGGCTTTTACATGGAAAGCCGGGCCGAGCGGACCATCCACGCCCTCAAGGTCTCCACCCAGCCTTTGGCCGAGATCATCCGCCAGGGGATGGGCCGGCAGATTCAGGCCGAGGGGCTGGTGCCCGGCGATATTCTGGTGCTCAAACCCGGCACCCAGGTCCCCGCCGATTGCCGGATCGTGGATGCCTCCCAGCTGTCCATCGATGAATCGGCCCTGACCGGCGAAAGCCTGCCGGTCCTTAAAGGTCCCGGTTCCCTGAACCAACAAGACACCCCCCTGGCCGACCGGAACAACATGGCCTACATGGGTACCCTGGTCACCGGCGGAGCCGGCCTCGGCGTGGTGACCGCCACCGGCCCCCGCACCGAAATGGGGCGGCTTCAGATCCTGCTGGAGTCGAGTTCGGCCCCGGACACCCCCATCGAGCGCCAGCTGCGGCGGATCGGAAACCATCTGGTCTATCTCGGGGCCGCCGTGGGGGGCCTGGTCTTCATCATCGGCCTGCTGCTGGGCTTCGGTCTCTACCGGATGTCCGAAACCGCCATCTCGGTGGCCGCCGCCGCCGTACCCGAGGGGCTGCCCACCACCGCCACCATCACCTTCGCCCTGGGGATTTCCAACATGAAGCGGCGCCATGTCATCATCCGCCAGCTTCAGGCGGTGGAGACCCTCGGCACCCTTCAGACCGTCTGCCTCGACAAGACCGGCACCATCACCGAAAACCGGATGACCGTCCTGTCGGCCTATGCCGGGAAACGACCCATCGAGGTCAGAGAGGGGCGGTGCCTGATCGACGGCAACCTGGTGGAGCCCGGGGATATCCCCGAACTGGAAAAACTTCTGGAGATCTGTGTTCTGTGCAACGAGTCCCGGATCACCGGCGCCCTGAATGACGGCGCCCTCGCTTTGGAGGGCTCTTCCACTGAAAACGCCCTGGTCCGGGTGGCGCTGGAATCGGGCATCGACGTGAAAAAGATCCGCAAGGCCCATCCCTTGCTGGATGTCAAGCACCGGGCCGAAAAACGGCTCTTCATGGCGACCGTCCACAAAACCGATTCCGAGGCCGAAGGGCTTTTGGCGGTGAAGGGCAGCCCGGTGGCGGTGCTCGACATGTGCGACCGGATTCTGGTGGACGGCCGCAGCCAGGAGCTGGACGACGACCTGCGCATGGACCTGGAGGTCACCAACAGCCGCATGGCCGGCCAGGCCCTGCGGGTGCTCGGGGTGGCCTGCAAGCCGCTTGAAAACGGAGAGCGCAACGCCGAGGACGCCGAACTCGAAACCGGGCTCACCTTCGTCGGATTCATCGGCATGGCCGATCCGGTGCGCGACGGGGTCCGGGACCTGATTCGGGTGCTCCACCGGGCCGGCATCAACACCGTCATGATCACCGGAGACCAGTCGCCCACCGCCCACGCCGTGGCCAAACACCTGGGCCTGAGCCAAACCGATCACCTGGAGATTCTCGATTCCACCCAGCTCATGGACGTGGACCCGGCCGTGATGGAGGCCCTGGCCGGCAAGGTCCACGTCTATTCCCGGGTCACCCCGGCCCACAAGCTTCAGATCGTGCGGGCCCTGCAGGCCGGCGGCCGGGTGGTAGCCATGACCGGTGACGGCATCAACGACGGGCCGGCCCTCAAGGCCGCCGATATCGGCATCGCCATGGGCAAAAGCGGCACCGACATCGCTCGGGAGGTGGCCGACGTGGTCCTGGAAGAGGACAACCTGGAGACCCTGATCGTGGCGATTCGCGACGGCCGCACCATTCACCGGAACATCAAAAAGTCGGTCCATTTTTTTCTGGCCACCAATCTGACCGAAATCCTGATGATCTTTTCGGCCATTTCCACCGGCCTGGGCATTCCCTTGAACACCATGCAGCTGCTCTGGATCAACCTCATCTCCGATATTTTTCCGGGGATCGCTCTGTCTATGGAGGCCCCCGAGGCCGACGTGATGGATGACCCGCCCCGAGACCCCGAAGCGCCCCTGTTTTCCACCGACGACTACCGGCGGATCGGCGGGGAAGCCGCCGCCATCACCGGCGGGGCCCTGGCCAGCTTTCTCTACGGCCGCCTGCGCTACGGCGCCGGTCCGCGGGCCGGGTCCCTGGCCTTTCAGAGTCTCACCGTGGGTCAGCTCCTGCACGCCCTCAGCTGCCGGTCCGAGACCCGCTCGGTGTTGAACACCGGCGCCCGCACCCCCAACCGGTATCTGGATGCGGCCCTGGGCGGCTCCCTTCTGCTTCAGCTCGGGACCTTGGTGATTCCCGGGCTTCGAAAACTGCTGGGGCTCTCGCCCCTGGTCCTGATCGACCTGGCCGTGGCCGGCGGCGGGGCCCTGGCGCCGCTGCTGATCAATGAAATGACCAAGCCGTCGCCGCCCCGTTATCTTCCCGAACCATCCGATTCCGACGACACCGACACCTCACTATAGGGAGACACGATGAAAAAACACTACATGGTCACCTCCGAATCGGTCACCGAGGGACACCCCGACAAGCTCTGCGACAAGATCAGCGACGCCATCGTGGACTGCTATCTCATGCAGGACCCCTATGCCCGGGTCCGGGTTCAGTGCGCCGTCTCCAGCGCCATCGTTTTCATTGCGGCCCGGTCCCATTCCGCCGCCACCGTGGATTTGTCCTATATCGCCCGCAAGGTGATCCGGAAGATCGGGTATGACCAGGCGGAGTTCAACGCCAACACCTGCTCCATTCTCACCTCCACTCAGGCCCACCCGGGGGAAAACCAACCCGCCTTTCGGGAGGCGGATTTGACCGACCAGGAAATCGACCGGATTCCGGCCAAAAACCAGGTGACCGTCTTCGGGTTCGCCTGTAAAGAAACCCCGTCCCTGATGCCCCTGCCCATCGATCTGGCCCATCGGCTGGCCCGGCGACTCGACAACGTGCGGCGGGACGGCACGCTTGCCTATCTGGAGCCCGACGGAAAGGTGCAGGTGGGGATCGAATACCGGGACCAGGTTCCCCACCGGCTCCACTCGGTGGCGGTGATGGCCAGTCAGAAACAGGCCGGCGGTGTCAAGGACACCCGGCTTCAGGAGGATATCCGCCAGGCGGTGGTCGAATCGACCTTTCAGGAAGAGCCGATTCGTCCGGATAACGACACCCGAATCTTCGTCAATCCCGAAGGCCCTTATTTCGGCGGACCGACCTACCACTCGGGCCTGGCCGGCCGCAAAAACGCCATCGACACCTACGGCGAGTACTGCCGCAACAGCGGCAAAGCCCTCAGCGGCAAAGACCCGGTGCGGATCGACCGGGTGGGGGCTTATGCGGTGCGCCATGCCGCCAAAAACCTGGTGGCGGCGGGGCTGGCCTCCAAATGCGAAATCATGGCCAGCTATTCCATCGGTCTCACCCGGCCGGTCAGTCTCGAGGTGGAGACCTTCGGCACCGGAAAACGGCCCGACGAGGAGTTGGCCGATCTGGTTCGAAATCAATTCGAATTCCGCTTGGCCGGCATCATTCGAAATTTCAAACTGCGGCATCTGCCCAAACTCAATAAAGGAAAGTTCTACCAACATCTGGCCGCCTACGGCCATTTCGGCCGAACCGACATGGACCTGCCCTGGGAGAAAACCGACCGGGGCGGGGAGTTGACCTAACCTGAAATCTTAAATGGAAAGGAGGGTTGCATTTTTGTAATGGA
>JBKHDE010000303.1:0-5423 GCA_046541495.1 Desulfococcaceae bacterium | reverse complement strand
GATGCCGGTGCCTTTCGTCAGGACTTCTCCGATCACCGTCACCTCGATGCCGGCCTCGAAGAGGTTGCGGATGAGGTCCTTGACGTCGGGTTCCCGGCAACAGATCAGGAGGCTTCCGGAGCCGATCAGGCCCAGGGGTCGAATCTCCAGAAGCCGGCACAGGGCTGCGGTTTGGGGGAACACCGGGATGCTTTCCATTCGGACTCGAATCCGGTGACCGCCGGCCTCGCTCAGTTCCGCCAGGGCGGTGGCCAGCCCGCCTTCGGTGACGTCGTGCATGGCGCTGGTGCCCGGGTTTTCGGCGGCGATGCGGGCTTCCTCGATCACCCCGATTCGGTCGAGCAGCCCCCGGCACCAGGCGATCTCTTCCTCGGGGATGCCCAGGTCGATCAGCCGGTCTTCAAATTCCCGGGCGATGATGGTGGTCCCCTCCACCGCCACCCCTTTGGTGAGCAGCACCCGGTCTCCGGGACGCATGTTCCGCTTGTCCACCAGCTTCTTTCGGGACACCGTGCCGGCCAGGGTGCCGCTGACCACCGGCCGGGTCACCGCATCGGTGATTTCGGTATGGCCCCCGCAGAGGGTGATTCCCCATCGGCGGCAGACCGTTTCCAGGTCTCGCAGGACCGTAAAGATTTCCGCGGGCGTGAACCCGGGCGGAAACAGAAGGGTGGTGAGAAACCACCGGGGCGCCGCCCCGGCGGTGGCCAAATCATTGGCGTTGATCATCACCGCGTAGTGACCGATGGCGTCGGTGACAAAGGTGATGGGGTCCGATTTGAGAATCAGCACCTCCTCTTGGTCCACATCCACCGCCGCCGTATCTTCTCCGATCCCCGGATGGATGATCACCGAGGGATCGGCAAAATCGAAGGCCTCCAGATACCGCTTCAGAAGATCGTTGGGAAATTTTCCGGAGGGCAGCGGCAGGTACAAGCGAATCAGGTCCTGAAGCGCCGCCAGAGAGGAGACGGTATGATCGCTGTCTTCCGCTGTCACGAGGCCGGTGTCCAGAAAGACGGTCGTGGCCCCGGCCCGGTTGCCGGCCTCCACATCAAAGGCGAAATCCCCCACCACCAGCATTTCCGAAGGCTCGATCGCCAGCCGCCGGGCCGCCAATCGTATTCCTTCGGGGCTCGGCTTGGGCGAGACCGGATCATCCCGGGAAATGATAATATCGAAGTCGGCCTCGGAGATCGACTCGAAATTCTCCAGGGCCCGGGTCACCGACTGAAGCCGGTTCCGGGTGATGATCCCCAGTTTCAGCCCCTTGGACCGCAGGTACCGCAGCAAATCCTCGGCGCCGATATTGGCCGTGGAATCGGCCGCCGCGGCCATTTCGAAGTTTTCCAGTTCCCGGTGAATCCGCTTCTGCTCGGCGGCATCCGCCACCGCCTCGATGAACTCGAGCACCGGGGTCTCTTCGGGGCAGCCCACCGCCCGCTTGATCTGGCTGAAATCCAGGGCCCCCGGTTGGGTCAGGGTGCCGTCGAAATCGAACAATACCGCTTTGATTCTGCTGTTTTTCATGGTGCGTCAGGTCCTCGCATGAATGAAACCACAATACCGATGCCGGTTACCACCGCCCCGGCCCGCATGGCATACTGAAAAGCCGCCATAAAGATCGGTTCGTACTCGGGTCGGTACTCCTTAAACTGAATGCCGCCGCTCTGATGAAAAAAGACCCCGTTGAAGATGGTGCCGGCCAGGGCGATCCCCATCACCATCCCCAGATTTCGAACGGTGGCCACGGTGCCGGCCGCAATCCCCATGTATCGGGCCGGCGCAGCCCCCATGGCCGCCGCATTATTCGGGGCGGTGAATAGAGCGGTACCGGCGCCGGCCAGAGCGAGTCGCCAGGCGATGTCGATCCTGGACAAGGTCGGAGAAAGGTTGGAGAGCAGATACAGCGACACCGTCACCATGGCCATGCCCAGGGTGCAGAGCATCCGTGAGCCGATTTTGTCCGACAGGGTGCCCGAGAGCGGCGCAAAAACGAATAAAAACGCGAACAGGGTCACCAGGAGGTAGCCGGCCTGGTGCTCCGATAAGCCCCGGGGATGCATCAGGTAAAACGGCATCATGAAGACGATGGTGAACAGCCCGGCAAACAGGATCATGGAGGCCGTCACCGGCAGGGTGAAGAGCCGAATCTTGAACAGAGAGGGCGAAATGATCGGGTGCTCCACATGGTATTCTTCCCAGATCAGCCCGGCGGTCGAGAGAACCGCCACCCCCGCCAGAATCAGAATGGTCGGGCTGGCATACCCGTCTTTATAGCCGTGAGTAACGACATAGAGAAAAGTGCCGGTGCTCAGCGCCAGCAAAAAGGCGCCGGCCGCATCGAACCGCTCGGACCGCTGTTTGTCCGAAGCGCTTCCCCGAAGCAGGATTGCGGCGGCTATCGCCGTGAGAATCCCGATGGGAATGTTGATGTAAAAAATGGTCTGCCAGTTGAACACATGCAAAATGAACCCGCCCAGGGCCGGCCCCACCGTCAGGCCCGAGGCCACCACCGCGCCGATCATGCCCATGGCCCGGCCCCGCTCCGATGCCGGAAAGGTTTCCACCACGATCGCCTGGGTGCAGGACATGATCATGGCCGCCCCCAGCCCCTGAAACGCCCGGGCCGCAATCAGCCACCCCGCCTCCCGGGCCAGACCGCAGAACAAGGAGCCCGCCGAAAAGACCAGCAGCCCCCGGGTGTAGACCCACCGTCGCCCGCGGATATCGCTGAGCCGGCCGAAGCTGAGCAGCAAAGAGGAGATCGTCAGCAGATAGATCAGCATCACCCATTCGATGGTGGCCATCGGCGCCTGAAGATCGGCCATGATGGCCGGCAGGGCGATATTGACGATGCTGCCGTCCAGGGTGGACATGAACACCCCGACCGCCACCACCGCAAAGGTCAGCCACTTGCCGCGCACCCCCTGCATCTTCGAAACTGTCGAAATTCCTGAAATCGAAAAAAGCTCCTTATGAAATAGGCCATAGGCGATAGGCTATGGGCGATAGGTTATGGGCGATAGGTCATAGGCGATAGGCGATAGGCCATGGGCTATAGGCTATGGGCTATGGGCTATTGCACTTGACCCTGGGCACTTGAACCTGGGCACTTGAACCTTAAATCTTGACCCTTAAATCTTGACCCTTGAATCTTGCCGTTGCGCCTATCCAATAGAAGAAATTCCGGAAAATGGCAACACCCGAATCGAAACCGTCCTCCGGCGCCTTCCTATTTGCCCCTTGAAATTAATCACCATTTATTCTATAAACCTCCACACGCAATTCAACTCACAGTCGACCGCATCCCGAAAAAGAGGATCTTCACTATGGCCGCACCCACCCCGGGTCCGAACGACACCCGGTTCCTGATGGAACTGTTTCAAAAAATAAAAGGAATGACCGCCGGGTCGACCTCCATGTACGAAATCGGCTCGGGTCTCGGTCTGGAAAAGGAAGAGGCCCGCCAAATCGCTGAAAACCTGATGAGCGAAGGGCTGATTGAAATCCGCACCCTGTCCGGCGGCATCGCCATCACCGACGACGGCATCGAGGCCGCCAAAAGCCTGGGCGCGGGTGAAGGAGACGAAGCCGATGCCAAAGCCCGGCTGACCGATGCACCGATTCTGGACGGGCCCGGCCGGGAAGCCGTGGAAGCCCTGAGCGCCTTTCTGAAAGTCCATGCGGGTGAACTGGAACTGGCATTCGACCCCCTGGCCGAATTCATCGCCGACCTTCGAACGGTCGACGCACAGTTGGCCTCTCCCCGGCCCAAAACCGCCGTGATTCGGTGTTGTTTCGAATCGGTTCGGGAGATATTGAAGGCAAAAGGAGCGGATACGGGGTTGGCGAGAGTGAACCGGTTTTTAGGCGATGGGCTATAGGTGATGGGCTATAGGTGATGGGCTATAGGTGATGGGCTATAGGCGATGGGCTATAGGCGATGGGCTATAGGTGATGGGCTATAGGTGATGGGCTATAGGCGATGGGTGATGGGGCGAAAAATTTCAGCGCCGCAGATGCTTCCGATCTGCGCCATCCGAATCATCAGGGTTATCAGCGGTTCTGACAAAAACCCGCTCCCTATCGGTATTATTACCTTTCATAGCCGCCCGGCTCATATATCATAGAAATTTATGAATCATAAATCGATGCTGGAAACGGACCTAATCTACATGGAACTGATCGTCGCCGGCGGGGCCGGGTTTATGGATTCTATTTTTCATAGGGTTTTGGTATCGAGGCTCTTATTTAATGATCGTATAATCGTAGATGGAGTACCGGTTGCGCGAATAGGGAAGTAGGAAGTTCCTTCCTGTTGTTTACCCGATTCCTTCTATTGAATTCTTCAGTTTATTGTGTCACTCCTTATTCACAATTTAAATAAACTCAAAAAAATCAAAAAAGGAACAGGTCATGCCGCAAACAAGTTATTTCCCGGGTTTGAGAAGAGCACAGGCGCTTGCCGTTTTCGGATTACTGGCATTCGCTTTTCTTGTTCCGGCAGCTTTCGGGCAGGACGCGGGGCTTCAGGGCAAATTGAATCAGGCCGAGGGATTCGCGCAGGTATCTGCGGAGGCTGCGCGCATGGAGATCGTTTACCCAGACGGCGCCTTATCGATCCTGTCGAACGCCAATCAGGCGGTGGATCTGTCCAAGGAGCTGATTCAGGAAGCGAAAATGCAGGGAAACGGAGAGTTGGCCATTCAGGCGGTTGAAGTGATCGATCAGGTGGCCGCACCCGTCCAGACCGTCGTTGATCAAGCCCCGTCTCCGGTGTCTATTACCATCCTGGAATCGGCGCTCAACATCTCCGAGACATCCGCCGAGGCCCTTTTAACCGCTGCGGAAACGGCCCGGGATACCGGAAATACCGAATTGGCGTTAGCGGTTGTTGAAGCCGGCGGCACTGTCGACGGCATCATCAATACCATCCTTCAGATCGCCGTCGAAAATGGCGATACGGGGCTGGCCACGGCTGCCATTGCCGCCGAAGGCCCGATGAGCGAAACCATTCGGGAACTGGCCGGCTATGCCAAAACCGCCGGCAATTCGGCACTTGCCCGGCAGGCCGTGGGGGTTGCGGAAAATCATCCGGCCGTTCTGGAGCAGGCCTACCAATTGGCGGATTCTTTTTCCGACCCGGCCTTGGCAGGCCGGATCACTCAGGTGCTTGAGAACTATACCGCCGCTGTTTTGGCGGTGGCCCAATTGGCCGAAACCAGCCAAAACCGTGAACTGGGGCAGCTGGCGGTCAACCAATCCTATCTGCTGGCCACCACCCTGTGCCGCACCCGGCCCATCGTCGAATACGCCGTCTCGGTGGGGGATGATCCGGAAGCGATTCAAACATGGGAGGCGATTTTGACCCAGATCCAAGAAGTTGAAAGCCTCACCGGTGAAGCCATTGCCGCCGGGGT
>JBKHDE010000302.1:0-5434 GCA_046541495.1 Desulfococcaceae bacterium | reverse complement strand
TTTTCAGTATGGTATATACGACGATTCTGGCGTTTTCCCTCTCGGTGGCCGTTTATCAGATCGGACAAATGTTCTGGTCATGACCGATTCCCCCAACATCCCCAAAAAGGAGGCCTGATGGAAACGGCCGAACAGCTCAGCGCCAGCATGGAGGACTATCTTCAGGCCATCTACCACATTCAAAGCGAAAAACAGGCGGCCCGGACAAAGGACATCGCCCTTCGAATGAAGGTCAACAATTCATCGGTGACCGGCGCCCTGCGATCTCTGTCCGAAAAGGGCTTTCTCAATTATGCGCCCTATGATGTCATCACCCTTACCGGAAAAGGGGTGGATTATGCCGAAGATGTCGTCCGTCGGCATAATGCCCTGAAACGCTTTTTTACTGAAATACTGGGAGTGGATGAACCGGAGGCCGATACCTCGGCCTGTAAAATGGAACATACCGTTTCGCCCATGATCGTGGACCGGATCATCCGGTTTATCGATTTTATTCAGATCTGCCCGCGCGGGGGGGAAGACTGGCTTGAAAAATTCTGCCTCAGCGATTCCGAAGAAACCGACCCTGAAAAATGCAGCGCCTGCATTTCCAGGGTCCGGCGGAACCTGTTCAATCGCGGAACCTCGGCTTAAGACCGGCCGTCAGCTTCGGTTCGGGTATCCCTCCATCATCCGCTTGTAGTCTTCATAATATAAGAACACCTTGCGGATATAACTTCGAGTCACCTTGTAGGGCGGAACACCCTGATACTTGCGAACCTTTCGGCTGCCCGCATTGTAGGCGGCCAGGGCAAGGTTTACCTTGCCGTCGAATTGATCCAGCAGCTGTTTCATGTATTTGGTTCCGCCGTGGATATTGTGCTCGGGATTGAAGCTGTTTTCGACCCCGAGGGCTCTGGCGGTACCGGGCATCAGCTGCATCAAGCCCCTGGCTCCGCGGTGGGATACGGCCCGGGGGTTGAACTCGGATTCGGCCTTGATGACGGCGGTGATGAGGGCCGGGTCCACCCCGTAGCGTTCGGCCGCCGCTATAATGATCTCCATATACCGCCCTTCGGTTTCGTTTTCGGCCAGCCGATCGGATTTTTCGAAAACTTGCGCTCGGGTGCGATCGCCGCCTTCGGGATCAGCCTGGGCGCGAGAGGCCGAAAACATTCCGACCATCAAGGCCAGCAGGGCCACGGCCAAACAGTGAATCACCTGTTGAGGGACTTTTTCAGCAACCCTGAGCCCCTTGGATGATAAAAAATACATTTCCTTCTCTCCTCCTTTTTGATTAAGGACCATGAACAAGAAATCGCTTCAGCAATTTTTCAGTTCGCGGGCCGCGAAACCAACCTGATAATTTTTTCCTTTCGGGGTATTTAGCAAAACATAGGCCAGACGAAGAGAATGGCAACCCATTTCGGATGAAAACAGATGCAAAAGAATATCAAAAAAAAGAAATCCATAAATTTGATCATTATTTTAAAGCCTTATGACCAAAGAACAAAATAAGAAAAGTTTAATCGAGAAATGAAAAAAAATAATTCCACAAAACGTGATTGCCAAATTTTGGTAGATTCCCGGGTCAAAATTGACCAATATTTGCCGACATAAAGCCAAAAAGGGGTATTCTTAAAGTAAACTTGTTCACATTGGTAATATCCGTCCAATAAATCATCGATCGCGAATCCATGGTTGAACCCGGCGAAGCATGTGAATTTTTATTTGATTAAATTCAAGGCCTATTGTAGTTTGTTCTCTTCTATCGGCTGCAAATCGGACCTTTTTTACCTTTTCCCTGCCCGGCCCTCGGGTCGGACGACTCAAATCGAGGCGTATGAACCAATGAAATCCCTGATCGCCTATTCAAGCCGCACCGGAAATACCCGGAAAGTGGCGGAAGCGATATTTCACCTTCGACCGAAGCCCAAGGAGATTCACCCGTTCGATCCCCCCCGCCCCCGGATAAATTCGATTTCATCGCTCCGGGTTTCCGGGTGCATGAAGGGGATGCCGATATTGCGGCAAGACATTGACCATGCCTGATCATTACGGCCGGGACATTTATCTTCGTATTCAGCGAAACATCGAAACGGTGATTCGCGGCCAGACCGCCGCCATCCGCCTTCTTCTGGCGGCCCTGGCCGGCGGCGGTCATGTGCTGCTGGACGACTACCCCGGCACCGGAAAAACCACCCTGGCCAAAACCCTGGCTCTGTCCGTGGATTCCGGTTACAAACGGATTCAGTTCACCCCGGACCTGCTTCCCTCGGATATCCTCGGGGTGTCCATCTACGATCAGAATCTGAAGGCATTTCATTTTCATCAGGGGCCCATTTTCACCAATATTCTTCTGGCCGACGAAATCAACCGGGCCTCGCCGAGAACCCAATCCGCCCTTCTGGAATCGATGGCCGAATACCAGGTCTCCATCGACGGCAAGCGGCATCCGCTGGCGGATCTTTTTTTTGTGATCGCCACTCAGAATCCGGTGGAATCCCGGGGCACCTATCCGCTCCCCGAAGCCCAGATGGACCGGTTTACGGTTCAGTTTCACCTCGGTTATGTGACCCCGGACCAGGAGGTCGAGATTCTATCCGACCACCGGGCAACCCATCCCCTGGAGACGGTCCGGCCCTGTGCCACTATGGCGGACGTCCTGGCCCTCCAGAAACAGGCCGGGGATATTCGAATCACGGAGGAGCTCAAACGGTATATCGTGGATATCGTCCGGTCCACACGCACGGCGAAAGGGGTGGCCCTGGGGGCCAGTCCACGGGCTTCCCTGGCCCTGATGAAGACCGCCCAAGCCCTGGCCCTTTTCGAGGGAGTCGATTACGTCACGCCGGAGTTCATTCAGGAGATGGCGGTTTCAGTCATCGCCCATCGCATGGTCATCGATCCCCAGGCCACGTTTTCCGGAGTCACCGCCGCCGAAATCGTCAAAGAGATCATGAGAACCTTACCGGTCCCGGCGTAACCGGCGTGCGATTGCATTCCCATAGGCAGCCATGATTATTAAACGGAGCCTTTATCACGCATTTCGGGGCTTTTTCAGCTTTACCCGATGGATGGGCCGGCGGTTTACCCCGGCCGGACTGCTGGTGGTGTTCGGTCTCTGCTTTTCAGCCTTTCTGGGTCTGGATACCCGGCGATCCCTGGCCTATCAGATCTTTACCCTGCTGGCCTGCCTGGTGACCGTCGCGGTTGCCGCCGGAAGCTTGTTTCGAGGACGGTTTCAGGCGGAACGGATACTGCCCAGATTCGGAACCGTGGGATTGCCCCTGAACTACCGGGTGGTGATCCGCAACACCGGATCCAAGCCCCTGTCGAACCTGCTCCTGTTCGAAGACCTGGATGATCCCCGGCCCGATTTCCGGACCTTCCTTGAGAATCCCGAACCGGGCGAGGCTCGGCGAAACCGAATCGACCGTTTCCTGGGATATTATCGGTGGACCTGGCTGATCTCCAATATCCGGAGAACCCCCATTCGGCCCCATTCCGTAGGTTCGATTCCCGCCGGGGGACAAGCCACGGTGCCTGTGGAAACGGTTCCTTCCCGGCGCGGAGTGCACCGTTTCACCGGCATCTCCATCGGCCGGCCCGATCCCCTGGGGCTGTTTCTCGGAATGGTTTCCCTTTCCCTGCCCCAACCCCTAATGGTGCTCCCCCGCCGGTATCCGCTGCCGCCGATTCGGCTTCCGGGAACCCGAAAATACCAGTCCGGCGGGGTGGCCCTGACCTCCTCGGTGGGAGATTCCGAGGAGTTCATTTCGCTTCGGGATTATCGCCCGGGAGACCCCCTGCGCCGGATTCACTGGAAAAGCTGGGCCAAAACCGGCCGGCCGGTCGTCAAAGAATACCAGTCGGAATTTTATGTTCGGCATGCCTTGATTCTGGATACCTTTCAGGAGTCCGCTTTCAGTCCCCGGTTTGAAGAGGCGGTATCGGTAGCCGCATCCTTCGCCTTTACCGTGGGCACCCAGGAATCGCTCCTGGATTTGATGTTCATCGGCCCCCGGGCCTTTTGCTTCACCTCCGGCCGAAGCCTGGGCGAGGTGAACCATACCCTGGAGATTCTGGCTTCGGTGAAACCCTGCCGCGACCGGTCTTTTCAGACCCTGACCGCTCTGGTGACCGAACGGGCCCCGGCCCTGAGCGGGTGCATCTGTGTGCTGCTTTCCTGGGACAAAGATCGAAAGGACATGATCGGCGGTTTGCGCCGAATCGGAATTCCGGTGCTGGTGCTGGTGGTCTCGGATGCGGAAGCCTTCGATTCGAAGACAGGGGACCTCGGCCCCATGGCGGACGCCCCCGAGTTTTTTCATCGTCTGAAGACCGGAAGGATCGGTGAAGGGCTGGCCCGGCTATGATGCGGATGCCCCCCTTTCTTTTAAGCGCCGGGCTGATCTTCTGGGGATGGCAGACCGATCTCTGGGCCGCGGCCCTGCCCATGGCGCTGATGCTCGAAGGGTCCCGCTGCCTTCCTCTCAGATGGGATTTTTCCTCGTCCGATTTCAGCCGGGTGTCGGACCTGTGCGCCCTTCTGGTGGTCGCAATCATCTTATACTTTTATGCCTCCCGACAATCCCTCTACATCATTTTCGAGCTGATCCAATGGCTTCCGGTCGCCTTTTTTCCGCTTCTTCTGGTTCAGAATTACAGCACGGCGGAAAAAATCGATATGCGTGCCATTTCCCTTATTTTTCGGCGCCAACAGAAAAAAGGAAACCGCACCACCTTTACCGAGGTCAACCTCAACCATCCCTACCTGGCCCTGTGCATTCTCGCGGCCAGCTTCGCCAATCTGCGGGAACCCGGTTTCTACATCGGCCTCATGATCCTGGTCGCCTGGGCCCTCTGGCCGATCCGCAGAAAAGGCTCCTCCCCGGTTCTCTGGTCATTGCTTCTGGTGGTCGCCTTTCACGGCGGTTACGCCGGGCACCTCGGCCTTCACCGGCTGCAGGAGCTGGTGGAAAGAAAGGGGATGGAGTGGTTTTTCGACCTGAAAAGAGAGGTGGACCCCTACCGCAGCATCACCGCCCTGGGCTATATCGGAGCGCTCAAGCCTTCCAACCGGATTCTGTTTCGGGTGGTTCCCGAACCCGGGTCGGCGGGTCCTTTTTTGCTTCGGGAGGCAAGTTACAACCACTACCGAAACACCCAATGGTATGCCCACCCCGCGAATTTTTCACCGGTTCCATCCGGAAACACCTCGCATTCCTGGCGATTGGGAAACCCGGGCCCCGACCCTCACAGCCTGCGGGTCCTGGCGCCGTTGTCCGGGGACCGGGCCATGCTCAAGCTTCCCACCGGGGCCTTTCAGGTGGATTCTCTTCCGGTCCTGGAAATCGACCGGAATCCCTACGGCGCGGTTCGGGTGGAAGGGGGCCCCGGTTTGACCGACTATACGGTTCGGTTCGGGGCCGCAACACCGCTGGACAGTCGA
>JBKHDE010000301.1:0-5464 GCA_046541495.1 Desulfococcaceae bacterium | reverse complement strand
TCATCCCGAAGCGCGGCGGCATTGGAGACGGCGATCAACTGCGTCGCCACCACCTGCTGGAGCAAAGTGATCACCTCCCGGGCGGAAAGAGCCGCATTCAGCCCCATGCTGACTTTGTCCTGATTGTGGACCTCGGTGGGCCGGGAGGTCACCGTATCCGGGGCGGTGCGCTGGATGGCCCGGGCGGTCAGGGCGCTGCAGGTGATCTGAAGGGCTTTGAGACCGCATCCGGTGTATCCGACCAGGCTTTCGGGAAGGCCGCTGTTGAGCCGGGAATCGACCATGAGGGCGAACTGACGGTCCACCAGGTCGGCGACCGAGGCGGCGGCGTTTTTGAGGAGATCCATGGCCAATGCCACATGGCCGCCGTAGAAATTGCCCGCAAAGATCGTCTCGCCGGTGTCCGGGTCGACGATCGGGTTGTCGTTGACGCTGTTCAGCTCCCGCTCGATCTGCTGTTCGGCCCAGGTCAGGGCGTCCCGGGTCGCGCCGATCACCTGGGGGGCGCAGCGAATGGAGTACGGGTCCTGAATCATGCGGCCGCTTTCGTCTCCGGAATCCATGAGTCCGCTGCCGGAAAGTGCTTCCTGAATGGCGGCGGCCGAGGCGATCTGGCCGGGGTGGCCTTTGAGCCGGTGGGCTTTCGGATGAAAGGCCTGGGATCGGCCCAAAAGAACCTCGGCGGTGAGGGCGGTGGATCGCTCGCAAAAAGAGAGGGTTCGCTCCAGACCCTGGACGGCGATCGCCCCGATCACCGCCATTACCGATGTTCCGTTCATGATCGACAGGGTTTCCTTGGGAGCGAAGCGGAAAACCGCCAGGCCGGCCCGCTGTAAGGCTTCCCGGGCCGGCAATATCTCTCCCTGATAGTATGCCTCCCGCTCCCCCGCCAGCACCGCGGCCACATAGGAGAGCGGGGTCAGGTCGCCCGAAGCGCCCACCGATCCCAACGAAGGAATGACCGGTATCACCCCTTTGTTGAGAAGATCGCAAAGGGCTTCCAGCAGCCCCGTTCCCACGGCGGAGTAGCCCTTGGCCAGACAGACCAGCCGGGAAAAGACGATGGCCCGCCCCTCCGGTTCGGAAAAGGGTTCGCCCAGGCCGCATCCGTGCTGCCGAAAAATCTGATATGCAAACGCCGTGGAATCCTCCGGCTCCACGGTCCGGCAGGAATCATACCCCACACCGGTAGACACCCCGTAGACCGGCTTGCCGGCAGAGAGGGTTTGCTCCAGGCATTCCCGGCTTTTTTGTATTTTTTGACGCCAGGCCGCATCCTTGGAAAGTTGAACCGTGCGTCTTTCATACGCAATGGAAATAAAATCCGCAATTCGGACTTCGCTGTCATCAATCGTAAATGGGTTTTTCATGGAAGGCTCTTTATTCATTATAATCTCATATCTGTGTGAAGGTTCAGCGAGGTAAAGATCGATTCACCGAGACGCAGGCAAGTTTCGAATCCGGATGGCCGGAATCTTGACAGGATTTACACGATGAAAGAATAACCTGATCCCGCCCTCACATCCTGGTCATCCTTTTTCATCCTGACCATCCTGATTCAAAGGTGTGGACTGCGGACTCAAACACCGCTTCAAAATCTTCCCGGCCCCGGTTCGCGGAAAATCGGTCACAAAACAGATTTTTTTCGGAATTTTGAAGGGTGCGATGTTTCCCTGTAGAGACTCGATTAGAGCCCATTCGTCAATCATCTTCCCGGGAGTTTCTTCAGGTTTCAAGCGGACATAGGCAACCACGATTTCGCCCCGCTTGGAATCGGGCTCCCCAACCACTGCAGCCTCGGCCACCGGGGGCAGGGCCTGAATGGCACGTTCCACCTCGGTGGCGTAGATGTTTCTGCCCGAGGAGATGATCAGATCGGTTTTTCGGCCGACGATGTACAAAAACCGGTCTTCATCCCGACGGCCCAAATCCCCGGTACGAAACCATCCGTCCTGAAAGGCGGCGGCGGTCGCTTCCGGTTTGTTCCAGTAATGCAGAAAAACGGTCGGCCCCTTGACCAGGATTTCACCGATCCCGCCCGCCGGCGCCTCGTTCCCCTTTTCGTCGATGATCCGGATGAAGGTATTGAACACCTCCTTGCCCACCGAGCCTTGTTTTCGCACCGCATCATCCAGACCCAGAGAAGCGATGCGCAGGGTTTCGGTCATCCCGTACCCCTGCGCAAACCGAATCGACTTTTCCTGCTGGTATTTCTGAATCAGGGGAACCGGCATGGGCGCGCCGCCGGCGATAAAAAAATGGACATGGGAAAAATCGGCATCGGCCCATCGGGGCGACCGGGTCATCAGCCCGAACATGACCGGCACCCCGAACATGTAATTGACCCGCTCCCGAACAATCAGCTCGACGATATCCGAGGGGTTGTCGAAGGATTCGATCAACAGCGATCCGCCGGCATAGACCACCGGAACCACCGAAGCGGCCAATGCCCCGATATGGAAAAGCGGTGCGACCACGAGAGAGACATAGGACTCATCAATGCCGTAGCCGATCAGTGAATGGATGGCTCCGAACAGAAAATTTTGATGACACAATACCGCCCCTTTGGGATCACCGGTGGTCCCCGAGGTGTAAAGAATCATCAAGGCATCCCGCAAATCCACCTCCCCCTCGATGATCGGTTCGCTGAATGGGCAGGTCGACATCAGGGATGAAAAAGAGGGATCAGCGCCGACCCCTGTGGCTGTTTCCCCGTGTTGAAAAAAGGCCCGTATTCCTGTTTGGGCGGTCTTGATGGACGCGACTTTGTCAGAAAAACCAGCCGTATAGATCAGAATTTGGGGATCGGCATCTTCGAGGATATAATTCAATTCAGACACCGCCAACTGGGTGTTCAAAGGAACCATCATAAGACCCAGCTTGGCGCAGGCGAAAAGAACCTCCAGGAATTCACCGGAATTGGCCATCAACACCGCCACCCGGTCCCCCCTGTTGAGTCCAAGGTCCTGAAATGCGTGGGCCGTCCGGTTGACCTGCTCGTTGAAGCGTCGGTTGTCGACCCCCTCGCCGGCCTGTTTCAAAAAGGTCCGTTCCGGATAAAGCAGGGCCCGTTTGTATACCCATTCACCGATGTTCATCTTTGTTCCTTCAATTGATATAAGTAAGCGGTCTCATCACCATCGTTTCCGCAACACCAGCGAAACAAAGGTTCCGCCGGAGGAGATACAATTGACCAGCCCGTATTGAATGTGGACATCCCTCATCGGTTGCCGGACAAACCCGAGATCCGCCAAGGGGGTGGTCAGGCCCACGGTCGGGGGCAGCGATTTTTCGCGCATGCACAACGCCAACGCCGCCGTGCGGATGCCGCCGGAGGAAAAGCTCTCTCCCAAAGCGCCTTTCAGGGCCACCACACAGGGCTTGGTCCCACCCATGCCGAACACCCGGGCAAGAGCGTCGGTCTCGAGGCGGTCCGGCTTTTCCCCGCCGTTGGCGCCGGCAAAGACGACATCCACATCCTCGGGGGGAATATCCGCCGCCTGAAGCGCCTTTTGAATGGCCAAGACCGATCCCTTCGGGTCCGACGGCCAGTCGGTCGGAGAAGAGGGGCCGGATCCCATGCCCCAGCCCGCGATTTCACAATACGGGGTCGCCCCCCGGGCCTGGGCATTGGAAAGGGATTCCAGGCACACCACCCCGGCCCCTTCTCCGGCCACATAGCCGTTTCGGGACACGTCAAAGGGACGCGCCCCTTCGGGACCGCCGTCTGTGGGAGACAGAGACCGAAAGCGGCTCAGCACCTCAAAAAAGAAAGGAGAAAGGATATCGGCCCCGCCGGTCAGTAACACATCGGCTCGTCCCCGGCCGATCTCTGCGGCCCCGTAGGCGATGGCGGTCTCGGCCGATGCTTCCCGGTGATTCACCGTGGAATTGACGCCTCGAATACCGAGTTCGATGGCGGCGTGCCCGGCCGGAGCGTTCATCACCGTATTGGGCACCAGCAGCGGACTGGCGAATTTGGGGCCTTCCTCGAAAAGGGTCTTGGTGAACCCGGCCGCCACTTCGGTGGACCCGAAGGCCGTGCCGAGAATCATGCCAATGCGGTCCCGGTTTTCAGGGTCGACCCCCACCCCGGCATCATCCAGGGCCATGCGGGCCGAGGCGGCCGCCAGGTGAGAGAGGCGGTCCATCCGCCGCATGTTTTTGAGGGAGATAAACGCTTTGGGCGAAAAATCGTTGACCTCGGCCCCCAGTCTGGATCGAAACCGCCCGGTACCGAAAGCAGAGATCGGCGCAATCCCCGATTCTCCGGATAGAAGCCGCTGAAAAAAATTCTCCTTGCCCGCACCCAGAGGGGTCACCATCCCCACGCCGGTGATGACGATGCGCTCATTCATTCCGAACCCCCTTTTCCGTATACCGCCCCAAAACCACCGATGTGTTGTTGCCCCCGAAGGCAAAGGAATTGGACAAAGCAGTGAAGACCGGCTGTTCCCGGTATCCGCCGGCCACATAGTCGAGGTCGCATTCGGGATCGGGTTCCTGGTGATGGATGGTCGGCGGAATGAATCCGTGGGCCACCGCCAGGGCGCAGACCAGCCCCTCGATGGCGCCGGCGGCCCCCAGGGTATGGCCGTGCATCGATTTGGTGGAGCTGACCGGAATGTCATAGGCCCGCCTGCCGAAGACCGCCTTGATCCCTCGGGTCTCCATTACGTCATTGGCCGGGGTGCCGGTGCCGTGGGCATTGATGTAGGAAACCCGGTCCGGAGACACCCCGGCGTCCTTCAGGGCCGCGGCCATGCACCGAATGGCGCCGGAGGCCGACGGATCCGGGGCGGTCATGTGGTGGGCGTCGCAGCTCACGCCGTAGCCCAGGAGTTCGGCATAGATCCTTGCCCCCCGATGTTGCGCGCGGGATAGCGATTCCAGAATCAGCATTCCGGCCCCCTCTCCCAGGGACATCCCCTGCCGGTTCTTGTCGAAGGGCCGGGGGTAGTCGGGATCCACCGCCTGAAGGGCGTTGAAGGCGCCATAGGTGACCCGGGACAGGGGTTCGGCGCCACCGGCGATGACGATCCCGGCCGCGCCGCTTTGGATCAGGTCCCGTGCATATCCGAGGGCGGTGCCCCCCGAAGAGCAGGCGGTCATGAAGGTGGTTTTGGGTCCCATCAGCCCCAGTTTGGCAGTGATATAATCGGCCGAAGCGGCACAGCAGAAGGAGGCAAACTGGGACAATCGCGTGCTTTTATTCCCGCCGGCAAGATAATCCCGGTAGACCGCTTCGCACTCCAGCATACCCCCGGCCCCGCCGCCGATCACAACCCCGGCATCGGCCGCGATCTCCTCGGGAAACGGACACAATCCGGCATCTTTGAGGGCTTCCAGGGCCGCGGCCATGGCCATGCCGTCGGATCGGGACATTCGCCTGTCCCTGAATTCCGGCGGAATCAGGTCTTTGGCAGAAAACCCCCTGGCCTCGCCGCCGGTATGGGTCCTGAAA
>JBKHDE010000300.1:0-5464 GCA_046541495.1 Desulfococcaceae bacterium | reverse complement strand
TGAACTTGAAATCATTCAGTATGCCGCCTGATGATGAAATTCCATTTCTCACCGGTTCTTCCCATCAGCATCTTTGACACCAAAACCCTGTAATTGTTATCCGGCGGATTACCCCGATTTGAGGGGCTAGACCTCCGAGGTTTTCAAAACCTCGGAGGTCTTTTTGTTCGGGAGCCCGGGTTCAAGTCCAAAAGCGCGGGTGAACCGGCAAGATCCGCCGGCCCCGGTCGGGTGGGTTTTATCTGCGGAATCCATGTCATCCGTGATTATCTGCGGTTCAGACAGCCATCCCGATTGCTCAGTCTATTCAGGCATAGGAATATAAAGGATTGTCCCTTGAGATCTGCTTCGTTCTCCGAAGAATGCCCGAAGACTCATGGAGGCCATTGCTGAATTAGAAGAAGGAGGGGGGTATGCCTGCGAAAGGGCGGCAGGATTGACCTACTGCGCAAAAATTTTATTAAAAAAGGCATCCTTGTCGAGCTGCTGTTGCCATTGCCGATGACGTTTCACCGATTCCATGCGTTTTTTCCTCGGCAGGGTCAAAAATCGATTTGTTTCAACCGGTCCCAACCTGTCCAGAAGGGCTTCAATAGCCACTTCAACCAATTTTTCTTCTTCCATGAACACGCTTTTTTTCATTGCAAACCTTCTTTCAAGCCGGATTCCAACCGATTCAGCACCGGTATCCTATCTTTGAAATACCCAAAATAGAAGCCGGCACAAACAGGGAGGGGGGCGAATCCAAACGGCCGAATTCTGACCTGTCTATCGATGCGTTACCCGATGGAGTTCATAAATCCGACCATACCGGCCCGCCGACTCCAAATCACCCTGGCGAAGCGCCTCTCTTACATCATCCAATTTGAAGGCATCATCAACGCTGATGTAGGGTGACCAGCCGGTCTCATCTTCCAACAGATCGATTTCCACTTCAGCGATATAGGGAACTTCATGGATATATTTGATTTTTTTCCGCATCTATTGCCTGTCCGATTTTCTCTTAATTAAAATAGTACGCTATCCATCCGTATATTTCAAGCCTGTCTGGGAATCCTTCTTCAATCAATGGTATATGCTTTGCCGATCCTGCCGGAAATCATCATCGTCCATCAAAATAATCAGACGCATCCCGGTTCAAAGACGAGAAACCGAGGACACCTCGAATAACCCCTCCACAATTGAAAAATCTGCCGAAATCATGTAAGTAGAACCTGGTTTTCCGGCATCTGACGGATCGCCCTTCTTTTGACCCCTCAACAAGGAGCAACCCCATGGGCACGGACAATATCTATTTTCTGGAGGTGTTGGAATGGCTGGACGATACCGGCCTGGAAATGGTCCACCGCCTCCCGCAGCAGGGCTCCGGCGACATCAAGTACGGCGCGCAGCTGACCATTCGGGAGAATCAGGCCGGCGTCTTTTTCTATCAGGGAAAGGCGGTGGGGGTATTCGGGCCGGGCCGCCACACCCTGAAGACCGCCAACATTCCGCTGCTGACCAAGCTCGCCAGCATCCCCTGGGGCATGACCAGCCCCCTGCGGGCCGAGGTCTACATCGTTCACATGAAGGTCTTCCCCAACCTGAAATGGGGCACCCGGGATCCGGTCGCCTTTCGGGATGCGGAGCTGGGTTTGATTCGGCTGCGGGCCTTCGGGGTGTTCAACCTGCGGGTGGTCCAGCCGGTGCTGCTCATCAACCGGCTGGTGGGCACCCAAGGCATTTACAGCACCGTGGAAATCGAGGAGTACCTGAGCCGGGTCATCATCTCCCGGTTCAACGACTACCTCGGGGAAAACCTCGACACCCTCCTGAACCTGCCGGCCAAGTACGATGAAATGTCTCAGGGGCTGGCGGAACGGCTGCAGAAGGATTTCAGCCATTTCGGCCTCGCCCTTACTCATCTCTACATCAACGCCATCACCCCGCCGACCGAGGTGCAGCAGGCCATCGACGACCGCAGCCGGATGGGGGTTTTTCAGGACATGGACAAGCTCATGAAAATGAAAGCCGCCATGGCCTTGGAAAAGTCCAGCGAGTCGGGCGGCGAGGGCTTGGGGATGGGCCTCGGCCTGATGATGCCGGGGATGCTGTCCCAGTACTTCACCAAAGAGGGGTCCGCCGGCGAAACCCCCGTTCAGTGCCCGGACTGCAAGCAGCCGGTGCCCAAAGACGCCAGGTTCTGCCCCCAGTGCGGCCATCAGCAGGTCATCTTCACCCAGTGCGCCGAATGCGGCAAGAACCTCACCCCCAACGCCCGGTTCTGCTCCCGGTGCGGCCACCCGGCCCATGAAACACCCAAACCCAAACACTGCGCGGCATGCGGCGCTGAAAACCTGCCGGATGCCAAATTCTGCACCGACTGCGGCGAAAAGATCTGATGCGGCTGTCCATCGACCACCAGTGCCCCCAGTGCGGGGCCCCGGCGGTGCTGGAGGAAACCGACCGGCTGTTTTACTGCGAATACTGCCGGGTCAAGTCCTACCTGCTGCAGCGCGGCTGTTTCCGGTACATGCTGCCCCACCAGGCCCCGTCCGGCGCGCGGCTGATTTACGCCCCCTATTGGCGGATGCGGGGGATGCTCTTCGGCTGTCTCGAAGATGGGGTCCGGCACCGGGTGGTGGACCACAGCCGCCAGGCGGTGGCGGCGCCGTTTCTGCCCCGGACCCTGGGGCTTCGAAGCCAGGCCATGCGGCTGGCCTTTGCCGGCGGGGATGAAGAGACCCGGTTCCTCGCCCCGACCGTCACCCGGCAGGGGGCGGTCGATCTGTTCGAAGAGCGGTACGGCGCCGCCTTTCCGTCGCCGCCGTATGAACAGGCCTTTATCGGCGAAACCCTGAGCATGATCTACGCCCCTTTCTATCTGGCCGACGGGCTGGTGGATGCGGTCTTGAACCGGCGGGTGCAGGCGGATGAGCCGGATCTGGCTGGGTTTAAGACGGAACCGCCCCGCTGGCCCATCCTCTTCGTCCCCACCCTCTGCCCCAACTGCGGATGGGATATGGAAGCCGACCGAGACGCCCTGGCCCTGCCGTGCCGGCGGTGCAATTCTCTGTGGCGGGCGGGCTCGGACCGGCTGGTGCGGATGAAGGCCGCATTTTTACCGGCGGCGGAGACGGGTGCGGTCTATCTGCCGTTCTGGCGGATTCGGGCGGATGTGTCCGGCCTGCTTCTGGACTCGGTCGCCGATCTGGTTCGGCTGGCCAACCTGCCCCGGGCGGTGCAGCCGGGGTGGGAATCCCGGCCCTTCTATTTCTGGGTGCCGGCCTTCAAGCTTCCGCCCCGGGTGTTTCTTCAGATCGGGTGTTTTTTTACCGGGATTCAATCGGCGGAGGCCCCCGAAAACGGGCTTCCGGAAGGGCCGGGCGATCTCTATCCGGTGAAACTGCCGGTGACCGAGGCGGTGGAATGCCTCAAGCTGATGCTGGCCGATTTTCTGAAGCCCAGGCGGACCTTTCTGCCCCGAATCCCCCGCATGGAGGTCACCCCCCGCCAGGCCCTGCTCGTCTACCTGCCGTTCCGAAACGGCCCCCACGACCTGACCCATCCCCGCCACCCGGTCGGCATCAACAAAAACATGCTTCGGCTGGGGCAGGGGATCTGAGGTCCTGGAATTCGCCGACGGCAGCGGATTCCAAACCGGGATCAGGAACCGTCTTTCACCTCTTTATCGACCCTTCCAGGTCCGCAATAAACCGCTCCAGATCATTCGGCTCCCCTTCCCGGTAATCCTCGGGATAAAGCAGGGCCCACATGAAAAAGACGCTGTCCAGCCGCAGGGCATTGGCGGCCGAGGCGGAGAACCGCTCCAGCCGGTCTTCCACCGGCTCCCGAACGGTGTCGGGCAGGTCTTCGGTGACCGGTGCCAGGGTTTCCGGCAAAACCTGAAGCAGGCGGGCCTTTTCCCGCATCTTTTCAGTGTATCCCTCTTTGTCGCCGTTTTTCAGGGCCGCATCGGCCGAGGCTTCGATGTCGCGGACGGTTTGGGCCATCTCCTTGAGCCGAGTGATCAATTTGTCCATTCCTTTCTCCTCCATTTTTTTCATCCGATGGATAAATGATAAATCGTGATCTTCATCTGGATAGGCCGCCCTGCGTCTCTTCTGCGGAAGGGTAGGGCGTTACCCGACCATCCGTGGTTTATGAGCGGAACGAAATGAATTTATCAGATTTCCGAAAAAACACAACCGCAAAAACCGGCTTGCCAAACCGGGTGAAGGAGGATTAGAGTGAACCCATGAACAATCTTATTGAAGAAGGATAAGGGGAAGGAATACGGAATGGAACCACTCTGGCGATATGAAGACTTTGTTGAACAACTCTCTCACCCCAATCCGCTGGTCCGCCGGCGCGCCCTCGATTTTCTGAATTACCGGTACCGGTATCGGTATGCCGATGCCGTGGCAGGTCTGATCGATGATCCGGATACCTATTTGGCGAGTGCCGCATACCGCTATTTGGCGCGGCATGAGGCGACGGCCCATGCACCGGCGATTCTGGAGCGCTTTGAATCCGAGGAAGACGGCAGCCGACGGTTGCCCCGTCAGGCCCAAACCTTGGGAATCATGAAATATGAACCGGCTTTGCCTGCGGTCCTCCGCCGGTTGAAAAAGAAACCCGATCCTGTCTTTTTGGAGTCGGGGATCTATTACCTGAGCAAGATCCGGAGCGAGGAAGGCCACCTGTTTCTGAAAAATCTGTTTCGTGCCGTCAAAGATCCGTCCTATCTTGAGCCGGTAGCGGGAGGGCTGCTGGCGCATCTGGATCCGGAAGACATTCCGGATATCTTGAACCGCCAAATTCGGGAGACGAAGCTGGAAAAATCTCATGGAGACGGGCTCCGGAAGACGATCGCCTTCGAGCTGAGCGGCGGAGAGGGATATTGGCGGGAATTGAAAAACATGAAAAGGCATCCGCAGTTAGGCGCTCCGGACGAGGTCATGATGCGATGCGGGGAATATTTCCCGGGTCTTGAAGATGCGGAAGACCTTCTATGGGAGATCGGAGACGCCCTTCTCGACAAAGATTATCCTGAGGTGGTCGATCGGGTCGTAAACGACAGCCGGTCGGTGTTCCAAGCCCGCTATCCGGATGATCCGCCGGCCTGGCTGACGGAGATTTTTGAGTTGGATCGACTGGCCCTTACGGTATTGGAGGAGGTGAAGCGACGCCCCCGAATTTGGAAAAATGTGAATGCCAAAGAGGCGGATCTTTGGATACACATGGTCCTTTGCGCTTTTTTCTCGATCCGTGGACGGGCCGCCTATCCGGCAGCTTTGGATCCGGCGGCGGACCCGGAGACCCTGATAGAGGCGGTCCGTCATGCCGACGAAGTGCTCCCGGTTTCGATTCAGGATCGGATTGTGGAGCTGGCGCCGGTGCAGGCGCTTCCGACGGTCCTCACGCCTGAACTCTGCCACTGGTGCGATGTCTGGGCGGTGCATCTGATGGGGCGCATCGGGGA
>JBKHDE010000299.1:0-5473 GCA_046541495.1 Desulfococcaceae bacterium | reverse complement strand
TGGTGCGCATTTTCCTGAAGCCCGCCGAACCAGGCTCGGGCGGTGCATCCCTGGACTGCCAGGCAGATCAGCCCTACAAACAGAAATACCATTGGTTTTCGCATCTTAATCCCTCCCGTTTCTTTTTGTTCGCCTCGGCCATCTGTTGTATCCGATTTCAGGATCATTGGCCCGAAGTTTTGATATGAATTCGACTTCCTTCCTGCTGACTTCCGCATCCGTGGCTGTCTCAGACTCCCAGAGGATTTTCCGCCTGATGGAAAAATCCCGCCGCTGCTCCCGTGAAAAGTCGCGGGCGATCAGATCACTGCTTGCACTTCCGAAATAATTGATGCTGTCGGTCAAGTCCTTTCCAACATAGATCTTTCCGTTGGGATAGGTGATTTTATAGATGACCTTCATAAATCCGCAACAAACTCTACTTGATTCCTTTCTTCAAGCAGGAAACCATTTTCTTCCACTCCATACGATATGAAAGATGGTTCTGAAAGATGCAGCGGATCAACCTCTTCAACGTGGTTTTTAGAAGGATCGAGACATCCTTCAACCACTTCCCACCCCCCGAAGTGACGTATCCACTCCCCTACCCGGGCGATACGTTCGGAAACAGGGGCGGTTCGGTCCCAGTCCTTCCGCAGAAACCAGATCGCCAGGCGGACCAGATGGCCGAAGGTGATGCATCGGGTATCTCCGAGGGTGGGGTTCACATGCCCGAGTTCCAGCCGGAGGAGGTCTTCTTCGACCAGGCGGGCCACATCGGCGGGCGATTCGACGATTTGGCTTTTGGAGACCCGGCCGGTGGTTCGGCAGACGAAAACGGTATCAATGATCGACGATTTGGTGCCGCTGATATGGATGGAGGCACCCATTTCCGCCGGGCACGGCAGGGAAGCGGAACAGGTCAACCCGGCATCGAGTATGGCCGCCGCAATCGGATAATAGGCTTCGATCTTGTTGTAATGGTAGGTAAACGCCAGCGGAGAACCGGGTTTGAGTGCTTCTGCCATTTTTTGGAACACCGCGGAAAGGCCTTCGGTGAAATGGTCCAGGCCGCGGCCCATGTCTTCGTTGCCGGTGAGTTCGCTCGGATTCCGGGTGGTGCTGCCCCGGAAGGCAGGAACCGACCGGCCGAGCAGGCGTTTCAGCCAGACGAAGCAGAAATCCATCAATTCGGCATATTGGACATTTCCAAAATACGGAGGATCGGTGAATACCGCATCCAGAGAATCCGGCAAAAGCTTCACCGTTGCGGCATCTTCACAGGAAAGGTTGACGATGCGGATCTCATCAGAATCGGCACCGTTCAACCGGTCCCCGATCCATTCCCCTTGAATCGGAATGATCGACTTTTTTCGGCCGTTGTGTTTGACCTCGAAGGGATGGTCACAGTACTGCTTTGCTTTGCGGTATTTTTCGATGATATTGGCCCATCCGCCGCTTCCGATGCAGGTGTTTCCGCCCGGTGCCATGATGCCCAAGAGATTGGATTCGCACTGAACCAGCCCAACAGGAAAGCCGTGAACCGAAAAGATATCCAATGATTTCAGTGCCCGGGTGTCATAGCGGCAGACCATGTTCTGGTAACGCAACAAATCGGAAAGATTGGTGGCCAGTCCGTTGCGCACCCTTTCGTTTTCGATTGCCGCAATCAGCCGAGCGGAGGTTTCCAGTCCAAGAAGCTGGCGGGCATTGAACATTTCACGGTAGAACCGATATCCCCATCGATGCAGCCGGTTGGTTTCATCCCCGGAAGGAATGGCGTCGTCCGGAACAAATGTCGGTGCCGTTTCCGCCCAGGCGGCTTCGGCTTCGGCCCATTTGGAAAGATCATCCGGGTCCGGCTTTTTGAAAAACCTGCCGGGTCGCTGGGTTTTGCAAAGTGGGCAGTGATATTCGAGGGCGAACAGATGATGGCGGGGCGGGCCGTTGGCGGCTTTGGGAAAAGCGGCTTCGGATTGGCAGTATCGACAGCGGCAACGGCCTCTTTTGGCCGGCCCGTTTAGGGCCAGTTCTTCCGAACAGTGACCGCATCTGCCGGGGCTGTTTCGGTCGTCGGTCTCCGTCAGTTCTCCACAGGCGGGACAGACGAATACGTTCTTCGGATGCCGGGCATCAGCGGCTATCAGATGGCCGGGGAAAAGCCGGATGTCTTTCCGGCACTCCGGGCATCGGATCACCTTGACCCAGAGGAAATATTTGACGGAGGCGTCTGGGGAATCACACTCGGTGCAGCGGGTTCGGTATAAGTGCCCGATCTTCTTCTCCAGGGTCTCCCGCAGTGAATCGGCCGCCGCCATATAGTCGTCGAGATTGAGGTGTTCGATCTCCTGCCGTACGATCCAGTAGGCCATGGGATTGATATCGAACCCGGTCACATCACACCCGATCCGGTTGGCTTCCAGAAGGGGAATGCCGCCGCCCATGAAAGGATCGGCCACCTGGGTGCCGGAGAAACGATTGGCCTGGTAGAACACCTCCCGAAGCGGCCGGTCCGAAAATTCGGAGAGAAGAAGCCCTCTGAACAGGGTCCCCGGCCGGCGGGCAAACCATTTATGGACGGCGATAATCGGTCGGTAGTTCTGCTGAATCTGCTTTTCCCGCAAGGCCAGATCGGCGATGAAAGCGATGTCGAAATTTTTTTCTATCATTGAATATATGTGAGTGCCGCTATGCTATCGACAAAAAAAGTTTTTCGGTTCGGTTCAAATTATCAAGTATTTTTCATAGTGGGGGCACACTTGGGCATCGCGCATGGAACAACCTGTTTTACGGTCATCCAAGGGGTGTCTTCTTTTCCGGTGGACCCAGAAATTCGGTATGAAGCCCCGTATTTTGGGCCGCCATCCATTGTTTTTTATCAGAGGTCACGAACAGGTCCGCCCGCCACTCGAGGGCGCAGGCCACATGAAGGGCATCCATCGCACGCAGCACATTGTTCTCCAACAGTTTCACCGCCTGAGAAATGACGGAAGGCGTCATCTGAAGAACCGTTGCATCGCCCACATCATCCAACAGCTGTTTTTTCACGGTACGATACGCGTTGCTATCCAATACCCCTTCCCGCATGCGTCGGTTAAGACCGGAGACAATTTCCGGAACCAATATGATGCAGAAGGCCAGTTCGGAGGCATTTCGCAGCAAACGATCCATCTTTTCGCTGCCGTACTCCTGGACATATCTTTTGGCAAAAGCGGAAGAATCCACAGCCAGTTTCATTCGGATGTCTCACGCTCTTCCAGGATCGCCGAGGACAGATCGCTTCCCTGGATTTCGAAACGGACGATGGACTGTTTCCAGGAAGGGGTTTTTTTATCGCTGGTAGAAAATGGGATAATTTCAGCAACCGGTTTTCCATGACGGATCAGGATAATGGTTTCTCCTTGTTCCACTTCATTTATAAATCCGGATGCATTTTTTCGAAAAGCGGTAAAAGGAACGGTTTTCATGTTTCTGCCTCCTTTAATGTACATTAAAAAGTACAGAAACAAAGGCATTCTGTCAATAGACGCGCGGCCGGAAAGCCGACCACCTGCCTCCCACCCTTGTTTGGCGATTCAGAAGTGCGAGTATGCCGGCCGGCAACCCATCCAGGATGGGTCATGACCGCATCGGATTGAAGTTCATATCTCCTCCTCCAAACGTTTCCATAAGGTTTGGGGATCAACTTCTCCAGTCTGACAGGCATGCAGAAACGCGTCGACCTCTTTGGCGACCTTGCGAAACTCGGATACGGCTTCGGGATTGTTGCTCATCATCATGGCCGCACTGGCCTCCAGGGCGGCTCTCAATTGACCGGTCATCTCGGGGTAGTCGGCTGCCATCTTGGCATACTCTTTGAGCATGTTCTTGTATTCCTTCATGTACTTTTCGTCATTCTCGTTCATCTCTTCCCCTTTCATGCCCTTCGGTTTCTTTTCGGCCATCCGCTTGGAAACCTTCATGAAACATGACATTTCCCTCGGGAATATGCCTATCGAAAGACAGCGCAAAAAAGACCTCCTGCGGCACGCCTTCAAGCGCAAGCCCCGAAGGATTGTCAAACCCGAACTTCCTGTAATACTCCGGATGCCCGACGAGACAGCATCCCCGGGCATTCAGATCTTTCAACCGTGAAAGCCCTTCTTCGATCAGGGCCTTGCCGATGCCCTGCCTCTGATATTCCGGCAAGACCGAAACCGGTCCGAGACCGTACCAGTCCGGGGTGCCGTCCGACAGGGTCACCGGCGAAAAAGCGATGTGTCCGATCACACGGCCATACAGTTCCGCAACCAGGGATACCGTGAGGGCCCGGGCTTCACGCAGCGCCTGTATAATGAACTGCTCCGTCTGATTGCTGACCGCCAGGGATCTGAATGCGGCGATGGTCAGTTCGGTGATCGCGTCTATGTCCCTGTCGGTTTCGCTTCGAATGACAATTCCAGGTTTCAATGGTTCGGCTCCATGTAAATTTTATAGTTTCATTCCAGATGGGTCCCTGACATCAGCGCGGAAACGATATTCACCCTTTACCATCGTAATGCCATACTCTCCAATTATTCGCAGATCATCTCCAAACTCATTCCGCTTTCTCGCAATAAGTTGTTCAATGAGGCCCCTTCCCAGAAGATCCCCTTCCATGGTCTGCCTGAGCTTCGTGACATACTTCGTATCACCGCGAATTGTGTCAAAATTTACCGCATTCCATACCGAATACGTAATCCGTAACACTTTTTCGATTTGCTGTTTGGTGACTCCCTTTTTAGCTTCAGCCAGCAGCGGCATTGAAAAATCGAGAAAAGTTTCTGATATTTTCCGTTCAATAGTTTTTCGTTTCATTTCATCCTCAATTGACGAATTTTAACACATAACCGGCCAGCAGATATTCATAGAAAAAAGTGAATCGGGAAAATACGCGTTGCCGGTTAGTGTGCGTTTTTCTCACGCACGTCGACGCTTGTAATTCCGCCGGTTTGTGGCCCAAAGCCGATTAACTCATTCATGCGACATGGAGCGTGTTTATTCCTTGGATTTCCTTCTTAATCTCGTTTTCAGCCTCCCATAGATCGACTGCTCGTTGCAAGTTGAGCCAGAATTCAGGTGAGTTCCCAAAGAGCTTAGATAATCGTAGGGCCATCTTCGGCCGAACTGCACGGCGCTCACGAAGAAGCTCATTTACCGTCTGGCGTGAGACCCCGAGAGCTCTGGCCAGCTCTGCTGCTGTGAGTTTATAGTCTGGAACAAAATCTTCGCGAAGGATCTCACCCGGATGAGTTGGACGTCTTGTTATTTTCCCGCTGTTAGGGATGCTCATATTACACCTCGAGTTTAATGGTAATCGCAGATCTCAACATCATAGGCGTCTTTGCCCTGAAATCGGAAACAGATACGCCATTGATCGTTTATGGAAATCGAGTGCTGCCCCTTCCGTTCTCTTTCAAGAGCATGAAGTCGATTGCTCGGTGCGTGTGCTTGTCGGCAAAGGTTCTAATCATAT
>JBKHDE010000298.1:0-5503 GCA_046541495.1 Desulfococcaceae bacterium | reverse complement strand
TTCCGGCAAACCGGCATCCTCAAATGGATTGTCAGATCCCCGGATAATTTCTATTTTTTGGGTCATTTAAGTTGCTCCTTCAAAAGTTTTATCCTGTATCGGATAAGATCCGTTTCTTTTTTCGGGGTTTTAATGCCCGTTTTGGATTTTTTCAAGAAAGCATGGACAACCCAAATATTCTCCTCAATTTTGACCGCATATACCGACCTATAAAGCATTTTTTCGATAGGATATTGTAATCTCATAAACTCCGGCGCCCAATCCTTTCATGGGTTTGGTTATGTCTGCCATTTCTCCTTTGGCCGCAATCCGTAATGCATTGATTACCTGCTCTTTTACGGATCCAGCCCTTTCGCCTGACCCACCCCTCTTGAACATGGCGCACCTCCGGTGAGAATTGTGCACTTCGATATCGACAAAAGATAATGCACGGAGAGTCCCTAAAGGAAAGATTGTCTGCGAAAAAATCTAGAGTGACCTGTCAACTATAAATAAGCACAATTTTTTATTCACGATTGTAAAATTGAAATTTGCGTAAAAAAATTTGCATATTCATTTAATGTATGGCATATGTAAATCTCATCCGAAGGAAATCCGATGCTGGCTCCTTTCTTCTCTCTCCGACTCGGTTTGCTTCGTCCAAAATCAGCTTTTTGAACCCATCATTCAAGGGAGAAAAGATTGATTTCCTCAAAAAATTCAGGCAAATATATTAATTCCCCCCTCGGCCTCATTCTGGTGGTTTTGGTAATTATCCTTTTGCTTCCCATGATCGCAAACCTCCTGCCCGTTATCCGGTTTTCCGAGGAATCTATCGATGTTCAGGTATTTCCGGATGAGATTCGAGTTCGGGGACTCTATTCCTTTAAAAACCCGTTCCCTTTTTCTCTGAGCCAAACCTTTTCATATACCCCGGCGGAGGATGTCGATCTTCCGGAGGCCCTGGAGGTAAAAGCCCGAAAAATTTCTCCGAAAATTGAACCGCTGCCCTTCACCAACACCATGGGGTCACGTCGATTCAAGCTCCGCTTCGCAGCGAAAGAAACCGTCACCATCGAAATCGAATACCGGCAGAAAACCCCGAAACACTACGCCCGCTACATTCCGATTACTCTCAAGCATCGAAACCGTCCCCTTCAGTTCGGCAGTTATGCCCTGATCCCGCGGGGCGTCGAAATCGTTTCCTCCAGTTATCCGCTTCGGGAAAACGGCAGCGGGGTTCAGTTTTACGAGGGGCACCGATTCATTCATTCCAGTCAGTGGCGCTTTTCGTGGCGCGTTCAGGAAGAACCGCCTCTCTTGACCCACAATGAAGATGCCGATGAGCTCTCTCATGATGGGTCGGACCCGGGCGAGGAGGTGTACCCCGACCCCCTGGCGTCCTTCCGGGTTCCTTAACCCGCCCTGTTTTCTCCTCTCCTGAAATCTTTTTCGAAGGTTTTTCCTGCCTGAGGTGGGGAGAACCCTCCCTTTTATACCCCCTTTTAATCAAAAAACGTGGTTTTGAATTGAAATTTTCGGGACCGTCGGTGATAAGTCCTTGACCCGGAAAACCGGCGGGTCTATGTTTCCTGGTTATGGTCAGGTTTCGGAAGACCGAGGATTCACGTCGGCGGGAGTGGCGGATGGCAGCGGATGCTTTCAAAAGGAGTTCGACATTGAATATACGCGAGTTGATTGAGAAGGCGAAACGATCCGGGGCCGGGTCGTTGAACGAGCATGAATCCAAAATCGTGCTCAAGGCCTATGATGTGCCGGTGGTGGAGGAAATTTCGGCGGCGGATGCGGAAACGGCGGTACAGACCGCGGAGAAGATCGGTTTTCCCGTGGTTCTGAAGGGGATGGGGGCGGCTCTGTCCCATAAAACCGAACAGGGCCTGGTACACCTGAACCTGACGGATTCCGAGGGGATTCGAAGCGCCGCCCGTTCTATCACAGCCTCGGCCGGAGAGGACCTGGAGGGATTCCTGGTTCAGCCGCTGGTGAAGGGGCGCCGGGAATTCGTGGCCGGATTGTTCCGGGATGACCAGTTCGGGCCCATAGTGATGTTCGGGATCGGAGGGATATTCACCGAAGCCATAAAGGATGTGACCTTTCGGTTGGCGCCGCTGACGGAATCGGATGCCGAAGAGATGCTGGATGAGATTCGCGCCAAGGCCCTGCTCGGCCCTTTTCGCGGAGAACCGGCCGTGGACCGGGGTGGGCTGATTCGGACCCTGACCGGGCTGTCGAAGATCGCCCTGGAGCATCCGGAAATCGCCGAAATCGACATCAATCCCCTGCTGGCCGCCCCCACCGGAGAAGTTCAGGCGGTGGATGCGCTGGTGGTGATTCGGGAAACCGGCGCCGAGCGGCGATTCCCTCCGGCGCTGGACCCCAAGAAGCTGGGCAATTTTTTCCATCCCCGGTCCATCGCCTTCGTGGGGGCCTCCTCCCAGCTCGGAAAATGGGGGCACAACCTGTTTACCATCACCGCCGCCCACGGATACGAAGGGGAGATCTACCTGGTCAATCCCAAAGGCGGCACCATCGCCGGCCGGGATGTGTTTCAATCGGTGGGGGAAATCCCCGGTTCGGTGGATTTGGCCATCGTGACGATTCCGGCCAAAGGGGTGATGGGGCTGATCCCTCAGTTTCAAGGCAAAGGGATCAAAAACATGCTTCTCATCACCTCCGGATTCGGCGAAACCGGCGAGAAAGGCCGAGAACTGGAGCGGAAACTGGTGGAGGCGGCCCGGGAGGCCGGCATCCTGATTCTGGGGCCCAACACGATGGGAATCTGCAACCCGCACATTCAATTGTACTGCACCGGCAGCCATGTCTGGCCCGAGCCGGGATCTACGGCGGTAGTGGCCCAGTCCGGAAACATGGGGACTCAGCTTCTGGCCTTTGCGGAACAGCAGCGGATCGGGGTGCGCTGTTTCGCCGGCTCCGGAAACGAGGCCATGGTGACGATCGAGGATTTTCTGGATGCCTTCGAGGTCGATTCGGTCACCCGCAATATCATGCTGTATGTGGAGAGCGTGAAAAACGGCCGACGCTTTTTTGAAACCGCCCGCCGGGTGGGGCGAAAAAAGCCGATCGTGCTGATGAAAGGGGGCCGAAGCGACGCCGGAAACCGGGCCGCCGCCAGTCACACCGGGGCCATGTCTTCGGATGTGCGGGTCTTCGAAGCGGTCTGCCGCCAGGCGGGCATCGTCACCGCCGACTATCCCATGGACCTGCTGGATCTTTCGGCCGCCTTCTCTTCGCTACCCCTGCCCAAAGGCAACCGCGCCGCCATTATGACTCTCGGCGGGGGCTGGGGGGTGGTTACCGCCGATCTTTGCGCCGAATTCGGGCTGGCGGTGCCGGAGCTGGCCCCTGAAATCGTGTCCCGCATCGACAAGGTGCTTCCGCCTTACTGGAGCCGCTCCAACCCGGTGGATATCGTGGGGGAGCACAGCAATGAGGTGGCCATTTCGGTGCTTCAGGAGTTGATGGAATGGGAGGGCTGTGATGCGGTCATCAATCTGGGGCTGGTGGGGCGAAAGGACCTGCTGGGCCGGATTATCGATTCGGCGCACAAGTCCGATCCGAATTATACCGTCGAATTCACCGATTCGGTCAAGGCGCAGTTTGCCGATTTCGAAGTCAAATACTTGGAATTTATTACGGAGTTGATGGAAAAGCACCAAAAGCCGGTATACGGCGTCAGCATCTCCTTCGAGGGGGATGGCCGCACCATCTACCATGTGGAGGGAAAAGAGTGCAACGGCGTCTTCTATCCCACTCCGGAGCGGGCGGTGAAGGCCTTCGCCAAGATGCACGAATACAACCGGTTTCTGGCCCGATAACATTTCATGAGCGGATGGAACCCGGCCACGGAACTGGAACGGCACGAAGCGATTCTCAACTGTCGTCCCCTCAGCTTCAGCGCCGCCTTCGTGGTGGTGGGCAACCTTCGAGACCTGATCGAAGCCCATCCGGAGATCGCTTTGCCGCGGACGGTGGATACCCTGGGAGGGATCATCTCCGGAACCGATTTCATCAGAAAGCGACAGGCTTTTTTTCTGTATAAAGCGGCGGCCGAGGCGCTGGTGGTGATTGCGAAACAAACGCTTCCTTCCGGGCTTTCCGCCGAGGCTTTGGCCCGGCTTCAGCAGGTGGTCCGAACCGGCGCCGGACCCGCCCACCGGGCCTCGGCCGAGGCTTTGGGATCACTGCCGGTCTCGATCACCGGTCCGGCCTTTGATCCGCCGCCGGCCAAACCGATTCCCCGCATCGGCTGGAAAGGGATCCTTCAGCGGGCGGGGATCACGGTATCCGAGGTGCCGGTTTTGATGGGGCGCAGTCTGGTCGCACCGGTGGAAGGGAGCGATTCGATCCTGGTGGTTAAATTTTCAAAAACCCGGGACGGCATTCCCGGCCTCAATGCCGAAGCGGCCTGGGCCGATCGGCTTCGAACACTTGGAAATCGATTTTCTTATCGGTTCGATATTCCGAAGCCGATCCAGATTCAAGGCCGGTATCTGTTTCAGCTGAATACGGTATGGACCCCTATATCCAGATCCGACATCGGGGGCGGACCGGTGTGGGCGATCGCCTTGCTGGCGCACCGGGACTATTTCGGCTATCCCAATGACCACCGAAAGGGCCGGGGGCTGGATTTTACTGAGTTCAAAGGGGTGATGAACAGGGTCGCCGGGCTTATGGGAGAGATGACCTCCATGGGCATTCTTCATTCCGCCCCCATTCCCCTGTTTCACAACCGAATTCAACAGCATCGCCGAAACGACGGGGGCATCTATGACTGGCGCCGGGGCGGTCGATTGGACCAGTGGCTCTTTTCCTGCCGGTATCCCAATTTCGGCCTTACCGGGCTTCGGGATCTGGAACATCTGGAATCTTTCACCGGCGCCGGCTCGGGGATCTATTCCCAAATCGGGGCCCAGCTGTTAAGTCTTCTGCTGGTGGCGGGCAGCTATTTTCGCAACCGGGCCCCGGAGCGATTCGGTTTTTCCGCTTCCGGCGTACCGGTCGACACCCGGGACCTGTTCGACCGCCGGTCTCTTCTGGATCTGGTCCAGGGTATTTTTCAGTCCTTTTTTACAGGATTCACCGGAGAGGCCGACACGAATATGTCCCCGGAGGAGTTGAACGATTTGGTGGATCGTATGATCGAGGAAATGGGGGTGGATACCCATATGGAGGAGATCCTGCGGATCCCCGATCAGGAGGCCATGAGCGAAGCCGAGTTTCGGGATCATCTTGCAAGCCGGGGTCTCACCCGGGAAGCGGCGGCCGCCTTCACCAAAGGGAAGCAGGAGATCAGCCTTCAGACCGGTCCGCACCTGGGCGGCTTCAACCAGCGGATCTCCCTGCCGGAATTGATTCGGTTTCTGGAGACCGCCGCGGCCTTGTGCATCGCGCGCCGGTTCGAGAAGGAGCAGGCGGATGTGCCGCTGCCTCGGTATGGGACGTAGGCGGGGAAGGGCGTTCCCAAACCGGGCGGTGTCCGGTT
>JBKHDE010000297.1:0-5518 GCA_046541495.1 Desulfococcaceae bacterium | reverse complement strand
CGGCTCCCTCGTCCCCCTCCCTGTCGCCGCTCCCTCAGGGCGAGCATGAACGGATTCTGCTGGTGGACGATGAACTCTTTTTTCTGGATGCCCTGAAAGAGCACCTCGAACACCTCAACTATGATGTGGTGGGATTTCAGTCCAGCATGAGCGCCCTGAACAGTTTCGGCGAACACCCCGAATATTTCGACCTGGTCATCACGGATCAGACCATGCCGAAAATGACCGGCGTGCAGTTGATCGCCGAAATCCGCCGGATTCGCGAGGACATCCCGATCATCCTCTGCACCGGGTTCAGTGAAACCGTCACCGAATCCACCGCCGAACAATTCGGCATCTCCAAATTCATGATGAAGCCGGTGCACCGTGCCATCCTGGGCCACGCCGTCTCCGATCTGCTGAACGGAAGGAAAACCTATGGGAGTCATTCTGGTCATTGACGATGATCCTCACATTCGGGAAATCCTGGAAGAAAATATCACCGATCTCGGCCACACCCCCTTATCCGCAGAGGGGCTTTCCAGAGGGCTGTCCCTTCTGGAATCTCATTCGGTGGACCTGGTTTTTCTGGACATTCGGCTGCCCGACGGCAACGGATTGGAGCAACTTCCCCAGATTCGCGGTTCATTCTCGGAACCGGAGGTGATCATCATCACCGGGGTCGGAGATGCAACCGGCGCCGAACTGGCCATTCAAACCGGCGCATGGGATTACCTGCAAAAGCCGTTGGCCAGAAAAAAAATCCACCTCCAGATAGAAAGGGTCCTCGATTACCGAAAAAAAACCGGTGGGAACGAGCGGGTGGTCTCTTTGAAGCGGGATGAAATCATCGGCAACAGCTATGCGATCAAACAGACCCTCGACCAGGTGGCCCAGTGCGCCAAAACCAATACCAATGTCCTGATCACCGGAGAAACCGGCACCGGAAAAGAACTGTTCGCCCGGGCCATTCACGAAAACAGCGACCGGGCCGGCCGGGGTTTCATCGTGGTCGACTGTGCGGCCCTTTCCGAAACCCTGGCGGAAAGCATCCTGTTCGGCCATGAAAAAGGCGCCTTCACCGGTGCCGACCGCAACCGGCCCGGGCTTCTTGCCGAAGCCGACGGCGGCAGCCTGTTTCTGGATGAGGTCGGGGAACTGCCGCTGTCCGTTCAGAAAACTTTTTTAAGATTACTTCAAGAACGTCGATTCCGCACGGTGGGCGCCACGAAAGAAAAAAAGCTCGAGTTTCGGTTGATCAGCGCCACCAACCGAAATCTGGAAGCCATGTCGGCCAAAGGCGATTTCCGCCTGGATCTCCTTTTTCGGCTTCGAACCTTTGAAATCCACCTGCCGCCCCTGAGATTCCGGAGCGAAGACATTCAGCCCCTGACCCTCCATTACCTGTATCAAATCTGCCGAACCCATGGTCTCAAAATGAAGGGGATGCTGCCGGAATTTCTTGATCACCTTCAATCCTGGCATTGGCCCGGCAATGTGCGGGAGCTGATCAATACCCTCGAAGCCGCTGCGCTATCGGACCCGGACAATCCCACCTTCTTTCCCAAACACCTGCCATCATCGATTCGTTCGCACAATTTGCGATGCCGTATGAGGGAAAATGACAGCGGATCAAGTACACAGATGAAAGAGGACCGGCCGATTGTGATCCCCCCTGAATCAACTCCGGCGGAAAGTCTTCACCTGACCGACGACCTGCCTCTCTTTAAAAGTTGGCGAAACACGGTGATTGAAAAAGGGGAAAAGGTCTATCTTCAGCGTTTGATGGCGGTTACAGACGGGGACATACAGACTGCATGCGACATTGCCCAGCTCAGTCAGTCGAGGCTTTATCACTTGTTGAAAAAATATGGAATCTCCAAATCGGCCTCGGACAATTAACCATCGATCCGGGAATCCCGAATTCATATAATTTTCTGGGTCTACTTTTTGCCTATATCTGATTGAGGTTTAGCAAACCACTTCGGAACCAATCCTTGAACCGGTTCAAACACCGACACTGAAGCAGGCGCATGAAAAAAAAACGGGTACGCACCCTTTCCAGAGAGTTGATCGTCGGTCTCACGGTCATCGTATCGGTATCCACTTTGCTGGTGACGGCTGTCCATATCTGGTTGCATTATATGGATGCGCGCCGTGATCTTTCCGCCAAATCGAAAGAATACAGCCGTTTTCTTCAGAAAAGTCTGAGTCAGCCGATCTGGAATTTTGACTTCGAAACCGTGGAAAAGATCGCAAAGACCTTCTCCAAGAACGATTTGGTGGCCGCCGTTCGGGTGGCGGATGAAGAGAATAACTTTATATATGAGAGCGGTACCCGCCAATCAGTTTATTCCGATCATCACCGGACCACCCTGCCCATTGCCTGGGGAAACCGCACCATCGGCCGGGTGGATTTTTGGTTGACCCGGGAATCATTGAGATCCGCCGTACTCGACATGCTGTGGGGGAGTCTGGCGATTCTGGCTGCGACCCTGGCGGCCATCATCGGCGTTACTCGGTTCTTCGTCACCCGTCATTTTCGCCGGCCGCTGCAAGATCTGATGGCCCGGATGGATGATTTGGCCTCGGGCAAACCTTCGACCGCCACCCCCCCCTTTCGACACCAGGAAACCTTGGAAATCCTGAACAAATTTGATGAAATGAAGAAACATATTCATCAGCGGGAAAAGGACCTTGAAAACCTGAATACCCACCTGGAAAACGAAATCCAAGAACGAAAACAGACGGCGCTTTCGCTACGTAAAAGCGAGCAGCACTGGCATGACATCATCCAATTTGCTTCCGTCGGGATCTATCAGACTGGTGTGGACGGGCGTATTCTGCTGGTGAATCCGAAACTGGCCGAGGTCTTCGGATACGGTTCTCCGGAAGAACTGAGCGAATCCGTAAGTTCCTTCGCCGATCTCTATGCCGACCCGGAGGATCGGACCCGCTTGCTTCAAAAAAACCGGTCCGAAGGTCCGGTCACCGGCGCCGAAATCCGGTTTAAGCATACAAGCGGCCGCGATATCTGGTGTCATATGAGTTGCCGAATGACCGAACTGAACGGAGAACCGGTCTATGAAGGCTTCCTCATGGATATGACCGAACGGAAGCAGGCCGAAAACGCCCTTCGCACATCGGAGCGGCGCCTGGCCCAGATCATCGATTTTCTGCCGGATCCAACCTTTGTCATCGATGTCGACAGCCGGGTTATTGCATGGAATCGGGCCATCGAAGCGCTGACCGATGTTCCTGCCGAGACCATGCTGGGAAAAGGGGATTTCGAATACGCAATCCCTTTCTATAAAGAGAGACGACCGATATTGATCGATCTGGTCCGATCCTGGAATGAAGAGACCGCCGCCCGGTATCTCTATGTGAAAAGAAAGGGGCATGTACTCGTTTCAGAAACGGAAGATCCCCCGTTTAAACCGGATGACAGCTGTTTTTGGAATGCAGCCTGCCTCCTCTTCGATGAAAACGGCGCCATCACGGGGGCCATTGAAACCATCCGGGACATCTCCGAGGCCAAACGCGTCGAGCGATCTTTGCGGGAGAGCAAATACCGCTTTAAGACTTTTTTCAATTCCAATCCGGACGGGGTGGCCATCATCGGCTTTGACGGCGCCATCCTGGATGTCAATAAAAGCCTGCTCCAGATGACCGGTTATGCCAAGGAGGCGTTAATCGACGGCGATTTCAAGAATTTTATTCCTTCCGAATACCATCCGGAAATACAAGCATCTTTCGGTCACTTCGGCAAGGGCCTCGCCCCGAACCATTCCTTAGAGGTCGAATATGTCACTCGGGAGGGCCGCCGAATTCCGGCAAACGTGCGCGCCTGGTTGATGACGGACCGGGAAAGCCGCCCCATGGGAATCGGGGTCTTTTTAAAAGACCTCAGCCAAATCAAACATCTCTCTTCGGAAAAGGCGGACCTGGAAAAACAATTGCAGCAGTCACAGAAACTGGAGGCGATCGGAACGCTGGCGGGCGGTATCGCCCATGATTTCAATAATATCATGGCCGGGATTCTCGGGTATTCGGAACTGATTCAGATCAAGTACACCGAAAATTTTCCCGAGCTGTCGGACTATATCGATCGAATTCTGAAGGCCGGCAACCGGGCCCGGGACATTGTCCGGCATATCCTGCAATACAGCCGGGAGGAAAACGGTTTATGCGCGCCCGTCGATATCGCCCCCCTGGTCCGGGAATCGATACAACTGCTGGAATCCACCCTGCCCGCCCATGTGCAGGTGATCGAAAACCTCACCACCCATGAAGAACGGGTGTCGGCCGATCCCGCGCGCATCCATCAGGTAATCATGAACCTGTGCACCAACGCCGGCCACTCCCTGAAAAAGCGGGGCGGCAACATTATCGTCAGCCTGGAAAAGATCGACCTGAATGAACCCCGACAGGCCAACGGGCTGAAAATACCGGCCGGGCCCTACCTTCAATTGACCGTCTCCGATACCGGGGACGGAATTGCCCCGGACATCATCGACCGGATATTCGATCCCTATTTTACGACCAAATCGGTGGATGAGGGGACCGGCCTCGGTTTATCGGTCACCCTGGGCATTGTCAAAAATTTAAAAGGATTGATCGAAGTGGAGAGTATCGTCAATGTCGGTACCGCCTTCACCGTTTTTCTTCCTGAAGTTCAAGAACATGCTTTTTCCCCCACAAACCGGATGGATGATATTTCTCAAGGCGGTCAGGAGCACATCCTGATCATTGATGACGAACCCTATTTCCTCGAGGCGGTGAAAGAACACCTGACCCTGCTGGGGTACCGGGTGACGGCTGAAGGCAGCAGCCTTCGAGCACTGGATTCATTTCGAACCGCCTCGAAGGATTTCGATCTGATTCTGACGGATCAGTCCATGCCGGAGATGACCGGCATTCAATTGGCCGGCCTCATCCGGGAACTCAACCCGGCCGTGCCCATCATTTTATGCACCGGTTTCAGCGATCAGGTCACCCCGCAGTCGGCCGGTCAGTTCGGTATTTCCCGCTTCCTCATGAAGCCGGTCAGCCGGGCGACGCTCGCCCAGGCGGTATTCGAACTGCTTCAACAGCAAAAGCGGAACACCGCTTTATTCTAAAACAGGAAGCCTTCCTGAAAAACAGGATTCCCCACCATCTGACACCCCTGAATTGACCCACCGCATCCTGCGCCCCATTCCAGAATCGAAGGCATTCGTACTTAATACTTTGATTTTTATTAGCAATTTTTCTCCAATCCGGTGTCGGTTTTCCGCTACGATTCACGGTCCCTTCCATTGGTATGTTCCTTGCTAACTTGCTAAATAGACTGAACAAGATTTTATCGGGCTTTGCCCCCGGGTATTCGGAAGCCTGCCGCTAAACCGTTGCTGGTTTTCCCCTGAGCCGGAGCAACCCCAAAATGGCATGCAAAGAGGATGGAGAAATGAAGAGAAGAAAAAATATTATCCGTCCCTGTTCTCCTATTTCCCGGCCTTCCTTTCCGAGGGACCCGATCCGTCACCATGACGAAACAAAC
>JBKHDE010000296.1:0-5518 GCA_046541495.1 Desulfococcaceae bacterium | reverse complement strand
CGGGAAGTGGCCAGCGGGGGGGGAGGCGATATCACCGGGAGTAATGCCGGAAGTGAAATCAAGGAGTTAGAAGCCGAATCCGAGACCGAAAACCCGCCGAAACCGACCGAACCGAACCAATTCCCCAGCAGCACCCCCACCGGACCCGACACCGGATCACCGAACCCGAAGGCCCCCGGCAGGCATCCCGACACCGACCAGGCCGCGGTCGACCATACTGAAGCCGATCCCGTGGAGCGATCCATAGCCATGATCCGGGAAGACGTACCGATCACCGCGGGAATCCGGCGCGTAGTTCGGAAGGGTATCGAGCGGCACGGGGCCGCGCGCGTGGATCGGAATATCGGGTACGTGAACGCGACCGTGAAGCACCTGGAAAAATACCGCGCCTATCTCGATCTCAGTATTCGTGGCAACTGGGGTGAAGACTTCGATCCGAAAGCGATCCCCCCACCGCCACCGGACCCCACCGAAGTCGACCGAAAGGCCATTGCGGAAATCGAACAGCGGCGCCGGGAAGTAGAAGCGGAAAGGGCCGAGGCCGCGGCGATCGGGGAGGCGTTCCTGGGGCTTCCGGAACCGGAACAGGCGCGACTGAGGGCGGCATTTCTGGAAAAGGCGAACCGGTTCGAGCGGCGCCGGGCCGGGCGGATGACGGCGGGGGATCTGGCGCGGAATATTTCTTTTGTGGGCTTTCTGCGGGGGGCGCGATGGCAATCCGATTGACCGAGCGGTACCGCCGGCAGCGGGAGCGAAGGCAACGGGCTTTTCAGGCTTTCGAGGCGCGGCCGGAGGTCCGGGAGAAGGCCGAGCGGTTGAGGTATCATCCACATGGGGACAGCCCGAATCCCTTATGGTTCAATAGGTTCAGCTTGTGGGGGGTGTTTAATGCAAAAATTGAATTGATTCATAATTGAATTAGGGGGTTAAATGCGATTTTGTTGTTGACAAGAAGAAATGAAGAAAATAGGATAGACCCATAAAAATGAGAAACCCTACCGAGAGGGCCTCAGTAGGGCTCAACTGAAATTGGATTTCCAGCTCTTGGCGGGGATGGAAACCCAAAAGTAATAGTCACATATCATGTACCAAAAATCTTACAGGATAGTCAACAACTTTTGTTTGTCGTCCTGAAAAAAGAGCCCTCTCGGTGATTGACTTACCACTATCATTGAGGAGGCTTTTTTAATGTCCAAAATCCAAATCCCCCAACACCACAATCCACACCCCCTAAAGCGCGATATCGAGGCCCTGGATCTACGCCTATGGCAGATTTCCCTGGCGCTCGGCGGCTCACCCAGTATCGGCCACCTCTCCCGGATGTTATGCGGTCAGGTGCCCATGCCCCCGAAATACGAGGCCGGAATCCGGTCCGTAATCGAGGCGGCTCGGGAATCACAGTCTACCGTATCGGCATAATCCTAAAATGAAAAGCCCCGCAAGGTCTGGCAAGGACCCGCGAGGCTCGGAACAGGTGAGGTGCGTTATATGGGTATACTACCCCCGGGAACCCCGGAAATCAAGCAAAATCAACCCGTTTCGATATCGGGTAATCTAATCCCCTTCGAGGATATCCTCGAAAAATACGGATTCCAACCTGTAGATCGTCGCGGGAAAACAGAGCGACATTTCCCCTGCCCCAAATGTGGGGGAGATGACCGTTTAATCCTGACCTTATCTTCAGGGCTGGCCTGGTGCCGTCAATGCAACTGGGGCGGGGATGCTATAAAATTCCTCAGGGAAATTCAGGGAATGGGGTTCAAAGAGGCGGTGGAGGCCCTCGGCGGCACCGTGGAGGGCGGTAACGGCGGAAATGGCAACGGCGGGAAACCACCCGTGCGCAAGAAAAAATCGAAATCCACCCCCAAACCCGATGAACCGCCACCGATCGACCGGGACAAGTATTGGGCGGCTGGCACCCCCGTGGAGGGTGATGAGCATTCATATCTCGCGGGAAAAGGCGTGAAGTCATACGGGTTGCTGCGGGTAGATGTAAAACAGAATCTCATGGCTCCAGTGTACGGACCGGATGGCAAACTCCAAACAATCGAACGAATCCTCCCAAAAAAAATCAAAATCGGGGGTAAGTGGATAAATAAACTTTCCCTTCCAGGTTATCCCAAAAAAGGCGGTAGGCTCCGGATCGGTAAAAACCTGGGCACCGGGCCGATATGCGTAGCAGAAGGCTACGCAACCGCTGCCAGCGTCTATGAGTCCACTGGATCGCAGACCTATGCGGTTTTCTCATGTTCTAACTTCGAACCTGTAATCGGAAACCTGCGGGAACGCTACCCGGATCGGGATCTCATTGTCTGCGCCGATATCGGGAACGGGCATGACGTAGCCTGGCGCGTGGCCCTGAAAAACGGTTGCCGATTTGTCGCGCCGACCTTTCCCGAGGGCGCGGATGGAACCGATTTCAACGATCTTCATCAATCGGCCGGTGGTGCCGAGGCGGTCAAAACACAAATAGAGGCGGCAGCGGTTCCCACCTATTCCACCCACCAAAAAGCCGTTATCGATGCAATCCGGAGGCTGGCCGCGGACTGTGACGGCGGCAAAACTGCGGACGGCCGGGGATTCAATAGGAATGATAAAGATCGTGGCCACCGGCTGGCCGGAATCGAATATCCGACACCGGCCGAGATCCTGGAAGCCGCCGAGATCGTTCGACACTATCCCGGGCAGGTAGGGCCGGCAGCTATTGAGGCAACTCAATCTCTCCTAACTGATAATATCGAATGGCCGGACCCGATACCACTTAAATCGAATATTCCAGACGCCCCACCATTCCCAACCCAATGCCTACCCGATGCCATCGCCGCCTATGTAAGCGACATGGCGGACCGAATCCAATGCCGAGTGGATTATCCGGCGGTTGCGGCGATTATTGCGCTGACCGGTTCGATCGGGAACACGGTACGAATCAGGCCGAAAAGTCGGGACAACTGGGAAGAACGGCCTTGTTTGTGGGGAATGGCTATCGGGGACCCTTCTGAAAACAAATCAACTCCGGTTCGGTCGGTAATGTCAGCTTTGAAAGAGATCGAGGCGGATCTTGCGGAAGATGACAAGCGGCGGCTTGAAAAATACGAACGGGAGTTGAGGGCCTACCAGCTCAGAGAAAGCGCTTACAAGGACCAGTGCAAAAGGTCTCTGAAGAAAGACCACGGCGCAGAGATTCCCGAATTTGGGGTTGAACCGCCGGAAAAGCCGATGCCGCGGCGGTTGATTCTTGTTGATCCTTCAATAGAAAAAGCCGTTGAACTGATCGCCGGGAGCCGTGGGCTGACACTGTATCGGGATGAGCTATCAGGATGGCTTTTAAATATGAGTCGGTATTCTGGCGGGACAGACCGTCAATTTTATTTGACATGCTACTCGGGCGGGCCGTGGGTGTCGGATCGAATCACGCGGGCGAAATCTGAAGCACCCGACCTTTACTTAAACATCATCGGGACCATTCAACCCGAGATTGCCCGGCAGATCTTTTCAAATGCCGAACCGGATGGTTTTTTCGAGCGGTTCGGTTTGGCTGTCTATCCGGATTCAATGTGTGAATGGCGCTATGTAGATCGGGAACCGAACCACCAGGCCGAAGCGGCTTTCAAGATGGCAAACCGAAAATTGAACGCCTACGACTTCGGGGAAAATCCAATTGCACGATATGACAGCCATGGCCAGGCCGCTTTTATCGAGTGGTACAGCGAGAACCGGGGGAAGATCCTTCAAACGGATGACCCGGCATTGAAGCGGGCCAGGGGCAAGGCCGACGGTTTGGTCAATCGGCTTGCCCTCGTTCTTCACCTGGGAGCCTGGGCCACCGAGGAGGAGCCGGAGCCGCTGAAGGTGTCCCGAAACTCGTTTATCAGGGCCGCGGGGCTTTATGAGGAATACCTGTTCCCCATGTGGAAGCGGATCATGGCGGCGTTTTACTCGGATGGTTCGGAGAACGGGGCCGAGCGGATTTTGGCTTGGATCATCAAAGAAGACATTCAGGAGTTTTCCATCAGAAATATCAAACGGAAATGCTGGGCCGGTCTAACCGATGCCGACAAGGTGGAGGACGCAATAGAAGTTTTGACCGAAAACCACTTCATTTCCGAACTGCCAAAACTGCCAAAAGGGGGGCGACCAGCGAAAAGGTACGCCGTGAATCCAAAACTTAAAGGGTCTTAATTATGGGTAAATGGCTGGATTTATTAAATGAAAATTCCGATTGTGATAATGGGGGGACTTTTGTCAGTTTTGGCAAAAGCGAACTGACAAAACCCCCATGTCCCGAGGCCGCACAGGACAAGGACTTTGACGAAAAAAGGACTTTCGTCAGTTTTGTCAGTAATGGCAGTACTCCCCTAGAGCCTATTTTTGAAACCTTACCTTACCTTACTTTTTCTCATATAGGCCACCCGGAAGGCAAAAAACAGGGGGAAATAGAGTTTAGGGGTACCCCCGACAAAACTGACAAAACTGACAAAAGTCAAAAGTCAGAGCCGAGAAACCAAAATTCCCTCCCTGTGGAGGGTAAACCCAAAGATCGCCGTACATGCCGATCACCCGAACCCCTGAATTGCCGCGGCTGGACCTTCGCGGACCTGGAAAAATGGAAGCGCTGCGGGGCCTGCTGGTTTCGGAACACCGGACCGAACGGCGGTTCGGATGTCTGCATGCTTCACGGCGAACAACCAACTTGGAAAATCTTCCGGAAATGCCGGAATTTCAAACCAATCCCCGAAAACGGGAAACTTCAAAAAGGAGAATGAAAATCATGCCTAAAATGCAAATCGACGTCGACCCGACCCAAAAACGCGACTGGGAAAACCTGGATTTCGCCATTGTAAACGAGCCCCATCATCCCGATGCGGACAATCCCCCCGACTGGGATGCCCTGAGCCCTGCCGAGCGGATCGAGCGGCTGATGCACCCCATCGACGGCGCGTATAGGATCGACCAGGCACTCCGGCCGTATGCCAAGGTGGAGCTGATGACCACTTCCGGGGATCGCGTGAGGGCACATATTACCGCGCGTGATGGCGAGAAATTCCTGGGGATCATCTGCAATGCCGAGAAGCCGGAACATCAGGACCGGCTGGTATCGTTCCGGATGGATCAAGTATTGCGGATCGTCTCCGGGCCGAAGGGGGAGCCGTGGGCCGAGTAGTAATTCACCATACCTTCGGCTTCCAGCTAAAAAACGCTTCCAAGATAATAGAGAACAACAGGTATGTGGCGCCGCCTTTCTGGGAAATCGACGGGCTTATTCGGGGCGATCTCGTTATTTTGCTGGATGCTGTGGGGAAACGGATTCACGTCCGGATAGTGCGCCGGTTCGGCGATGATCGATTTTATGGTCACTTGGCCGGGGGCAGGGATGGGTTCGATTTCCGGGCGGATAATATTTATCGGATCGAGTGGGAAAAGTGGAGATCGGACCGAATCCGATATTTTGATCCTAAAAAAAAACGAGAATAAAATGAGACAAATGGAACGAAAAGCACACAATAAAAAAACCATTCTG
>JBKHDE010000295.1:0-5543 GCA_046541495.1 Desulfococcaceae bacterium | reverse complement strand
GGGAAAAGATCCCGGGGTGGCCTACCTATTACCCAGCATAGGCCAAAACAATGATCAAGGCCGAAGTGCATGCTTCAGCCGCAAAAAGGAAAGAAGTTCGGAATGTTCGGAGCAATCGCCCGATGGATCAATCAGACTCTGCTGGCGGTCGGCGCTGCGACCCTGGCGGTGATGATGTTTCTGACCGCCGCGGACGTGGCCGGCCGCTATCTGCTCAATCGGCCCATTTCCGGTGCCCTGGAAGGGGTCGAATTTCTGATGGCCGTTCTGATTCCTTTCAGCATCGCCTACTGCGCCTATCAGCGGGCCCATGTGGCGGTGGAGCTGATCATGGGGCGGTTTTCAAGGCGGGTTCGGCGGGTGGTCGACAGTCTCATGACCCTTCTGACGATTCTGTTCATGGGGGTCCTTTGCTGGCAGAACATGCTTTATGTCCATGAGATGCGAGCTTCTCAGATGACATCGGCGGTGTTGCTGATCCCTGCATGGCCGTTCGTGATTCCGGCGGCGGTGGGTGCCGGGGTGTTTGTTCTGAATATGGCCCTTCACCTCTTTAGAATTAAAAGTGAAGGGGCTGCTTCATGAGCCCCACGGCGGTCGGCCTGATCGGCATCCTCGTTCTGCTGATTCTGATTCTGTTACGCATGCAGATCGGCATCAGTATGGGCCTGGTCGGGTTTCTCGGATTCGCCTATATCGCCGGCTGGGGGCCGGCCCTCGGATTGCTCAGAACGGTTCCGTACACCACCTTCGCCGATCACGGCATGAGCGTGATTCCGCTGTTCATTCTGATGGGCTCTTTCGCCTTTGCCGCCGGCATGAGTGAAGACCTCTACCGGACGGTCCATACACTTCTCGGTCACCTACGGGGCGGATTGGCCATGGCCACGGTGGCCGCCTGCGCCTGCTTTGCGGCCATCAGCGGGTCCAGTCTGGCTACCGCCGCCACCCTGGGCAAGGTGGCCATGCCGGAGATGAAAAAATACAACTACGACACGGCGCTGGCCACCGGGTCCATCGCAGCGGGGGGCTCCATCGGGATTCTGATTCCGCCCAGCGTCATCCTGATCATCTACGGCATTTTGACCGAGCAATCCATCGGCAAACTCTTTCTGGCCGGGTTCATACCGGGCGTGCTGGAAGCGATTTTTTATATCATCACCATCATGATTCTGACCCGGCGGAACCCGGACCTGGGTCCTCCCGGGCCGCGGACCACCACCCGGCAAAAATTTCTCTCACTGCTCAAGACCTGGGAAGTGGTGGTCCTCTTTCTGGTGGTGATCGGCGGCATCTACGCCGGCATCTTCACCCCCACCGAAGCGGCCGGGGTGGGGGCGTTCGGCACCTTCCTGTTCGCCATCCTTCGCCGCAAGATGACCTGGGCCACCTTTAAATACAGCCTGGCCAACACGACTCAAACCACCGGCATGCTCTTTTTGATCGTGCTCGGGGCCATGCTTTTGGGATATTTTTTTTCGGTGACCCGACTGCCCTTCGAGTTGGCTTCCCGGGTGGCGGACCTGCCGGTCAACCGGTATGTCATTCTGATTCTGATCCTGGTGGTGGTTCTGGTGCTCGGCTGCCTGATGGATTCTCTGGCCATCGTGCTCCTGACGATTCCGGTCTTCTATCCCTTGATCCTGAAATTGGGGTTCGATCCGATCTGGTTCGGGATCATCGTGGTCCGGGTGACCGAGATGGGGCTGATCACCCCGCCTGTGGGATTGAATGTCTTCATTATTCAGGGGATTACCGATACCCCCATGGAGACCGTTTTCAGGGGGGTCATGCCGTTTTTGATTGCGGATCTGTGCGAAATCGCGCTTCTGATCGCGCTTCCGCAGATTACGCTGTTTCTGCCGAGTTTGATGAATATATGAGACTTGTTGAAATGCACAGGATGGCCATGATCACCGTTTCGGCCGCAATCATTCAGGCTTGGCCGAAAGGATGATCAAAGCATTCAGGATTCTCCTTGACATGCGCGGATGCATCCTTTAAATGGTTGAATAGTGGTTGCAGTAAGCAAGACTCGATTCAAATATATGCAACTTTAAAAAGAGTTGCTCGATAACACGCTTCGCCGGCCTGCGGTGAAGTGGTCATACGTCCATCACAACCGCCGGGAGGTTAATCGATGACTGAACAAGTGTTTACCAATTGCACCAATGCCGGTCCCGTCAGCGTCTATGTCAAAGACGGCAAGGTGACGCGCATCCGGCCCCTGGTCGCCGAGGAGAAAGACTTCAAACCCTGGACGATCGAGGCGGGCGGAAAATCCTATTCTCCCCCCAAGAAATTCAACGTGGCTCCGTATGTTCATGCGGAACGGCGCCGGCTCTACTCCGACGAGCGGATCAAGTATCCGATGAAACGGGTCGATTTCGATCCGAACGGCGAGCGTAATCCTCAGAACCGGGGGAAATCGGCTTATGAACGGATCTCCTGGGACGAGGCCCTCGACATCGTCTCCGGCGAACTCAAACGGGTCAAAGACACCTACGGCGGTTCGGCCGTCAGCGGGATGACCTCTTCCCACCACAACTGGGGCATTGTCGGTTACAAAATGGGGCCCTTCGCCCGGTTTATGAACATGTTCGAGTTTACTCCGGTGCTCGACAACCCTGACAGCTGGGAGGGGTGGCACTGGGGCTCCACCCATACCTACGGCTTCTATTGGCGGCTCGGCATGCCCGAGCAGTACGACCTTCTGGAGGATTCCCTCAAGAACGCCGAAATGATCGTTCTCTGGTCCAATGACCCGGACACCACCCGGGGCACCTATACCGGCCAGGATTCGGCCCTGTGGCGGCAGTGGCTGAAAGAGAAGGGCGTCAAGATGGTCTTCATCGATCCCTTCCACAACTACACCGCCGGGGTCATGGAGGGCAAATGGATCGCCCCGCGCATCGGCACCGACACCGCCCTGGCCATGGCCATCGCCTACGTCTGGATCACGGAAGATACCTACGACAAGGAGTACGTGAAGAATCGTACTCTCGGGTTCGAGGAGTTTAAAAAATATGTCCTCGGGGAGACCGACGGCCAGCCCAAAACCCCCGAATGGGCCGAACAGGAATCGACGGTCAAGGCCCGGGTGATCCGCGCCCTGGCCCGGGAGTGGGCGAGCAAACGGACCGTCCTGTCCGGCGGCTCCCGAGGCGGCGAGGGCGGCGCCTGCCGCCAGGCATACGCCACCGAATGGGCCCGAATGATGGTTCTGCTGCAGGGAATGCAGGGGCTTGGAAAACCGGGTCGAACCATATGGGGCACCACCATGGGCGCCCCATCGGATACCGCCAACTGGTTTCCGGCCTATGCCGATCTTCAAGGCCGGATCGCCACCACCACGGTGGCCGATTATCTGCCGATCAATCCCACCAAACAGCGGCTGTGGCGGTTGACCCTGCCGGATGCCGTTCTCGATCCGCCGGTGAGCTGGTACGGCGAGGGGTTCTGCGGCCAGTCCCTGGAACAGCAGTTCAAGCATTTCGAGTACCCGATGGAGGGGTATTCCGAAATCAAGATGTTCTACCGCTACGGCGGCTCTTTCATGGGCACGATGGCCGATACCACCAAATGGGTGCGGATGTATCAGAGCCCCAAGCTGGAGTTCGTGGTCAATCAGGACATCTGGTTCAACAGTGAAACCCGCATGGCCGACGTGATTCTGCCGGCCTGCACCAACTTCGAGCGCGACGACGTGGGCGAGTGGGGCGCCTGCGGAGGCTACACCGTCCATGCCAGCAGCGGGTGCAACTTCCGGATCATCGTCCGCCAGCAGAAATGCATCGAGCCGCTGTGGGAGTCCAAGTCGGACTACGAAATCTTCGCCCTGCTGGCCGAACGGCTCGGGATGAAGGAGACCTTCACCGACGGTAAGACGGAAAAGGAATGGTGCAAGACCTTTTTCGAGATGTCGGATCTGCCCAAACATATCGACTGGGAGACCTTCGACAAAAAGGGGTATCACATTATCAACCTGCCCGAGGATTACAAACCCACGCCGTCACTAAGATGGTTCGCCGAGGGCCGTCCCTGCGACACGCCGGACCTCAACAACCCCAAGCGGTCCACCGACAAGGCCGATCAGCTGGGCACCTATTCCGGAAAGATCGAATTCGTGTCCGAAAGCCTCAAATCCAAGTTTCCGGATGATGAAGAGCGGCCCCTGTCGCCTCGGTACATCCCCAGCTGGGAGGGGCATCACAGCGAGCTTTACAAAAAATATCCGCTCCAGCTGTTGTCTCCCCATCCGCGGTTTTCATTTCACTGCCACTACGACAAGCACACCGACTGGCTCAATGACATCCCGGTCCACAGGGTCAAAAAAGACGGCTATGCCTGGTGGCCGGTGCGGCTCCATCCCGAAGACGCCGAAGAAAGGGGAATTCGAAACGGCGACATCGTCCGGCTCTACAACGACCGGGCCTCGGTGCTGTGCCTTGCCCAGGTGACCGGACGGGTCCGGCCGGGGGTGATCCACTGCTATGCCTCGTCCTCCAAATATGATCCGCTGATTCCGGGGCGGCATGATTCCATCGACAAGGGCGGATGCATCAACATGCTGACTCCGTCGCGAATGGTCTCCAAGAACGCACCGGGAATGACCCCCAATTCCTGCCTCATTGAAATCGAAAGATGGGAGGGCTAATCACATGCCACGATACAGCATATTGATCGACATCGAGAAATGCAACGGATGCTATAACTGTTTTCTCGCCTGCCGGGACGAGTACTACGGCAACGACTATTCGCCCTATTCGGCGGCCCAGCCCCTGAACGGCCAGTTCTGGATGCAGGTCAAGGAACTGGAGCGGGGGGCCTATCCCAAACCGAAGCTCTCCTATATCCCGATTCCCTGTATGCACTGCGAATCGGCGCCCTGCATGGAAGCGGCCAAAGACGGTGCGATCTACCGAAGAGACGACGGCATCGTCCTGATCGACCCGGAAAAATCGAAGGGCCAGGAGGCGATCGTCAATGCCTGCCCCTACCGGGTGATCTTCTGGAATGAAGAAAAGGAGATTCCCCAGAAGTGCACCTTCTGCGCCCACCGGCTCGACGAAGGCGAGAAACAGCCGCGGTGTGTGGAATCCTGCCCCACCGGGGCCCTGCTCTTCGGGGATCTGGATGATCCGGAAAGCGACCTGGTGAAACGGATGGCGGAGATCGATACCGAGGTGTTTCATCCGGAGTACCAGGCCGATCCGCTGATCAGATATTACAAGATTCCCAAGCGGTTTGTGGCCGGCGAAGTCGTGCTTGCAGACAAGCAGGACGAATGCGCCCAGGGAGTCAAGATCCGTCTGGAAGGAAACGGCCTCAAGCTGGAGACCCAATCCGACACCTTCGGGGATTTCGAATTCGAAGATCTACCCAAAAACGGTGAGTACCGGATCATGATCGAACAGCCGGGGTATGCGCCTCAGGAGATGACGGTGAAAACCCGAACGGATGTCGTTCTGGGTGAAATCGAGCTGACGCCGGCGGATTAAGAGCTGGTGAATATGGGCCTTCGACATCGTTTCGGCAGACCC
>JBKHDE010000294.1:0-5554 GCA_046541495.1 Desulfococcaceae bacterium | reverse complement strand
TCCGCGGATCTGGCGCCGCTGGTGCTGGAGATGGCGGTCTGGGGGGCGTCCGAGTCGGATGGACTGGACTGGCTCGATCCGCCGCCCGAGGCCGCTTTTCAGTCGGCCCGGAACTTGCTTTTGCAGTTGGGTGCCATCGATCCCGCCGGAATGGTGACCGCCCACGGTCGGGAGATGGCCGGGCTGGGCGTGCATCCCCGGCTTGCTCACATGCTCCTCAAGGGTCGAGAGATGGGACGGCTGAAGCTGGCCTGCGAATTGGCCGGTATTCTGAGCGAGCGGGACATCCTCCATTTCTCACCGGGCGCCAAGGATGCCGATATTCGTCTGCGGGTGGACGCCTTGAGGAAAAGAAGATCTTTTCGAACCTCGGATGCCGCCGTGAACCAGGGCGCATGCCGCCGTATTCGGATTCAGTCTGAGCACTGGATGAAGATGCTAACGGGAGATGCCGGAAAAGATGCCGCAGACGCCGGGAATGATCCGGATCGAGACATCGGCGTCCTTCTGGCGACGGCCTACCCGGACCGGGTGGGGCAGCGCCGGTCGACCGGGGATCTTCGGTATCTGCTTTCCGGCGGACGAGGGGCGCGCTTTTTCGACTATGAACCGCTGGCCTCCGAGGAATTCCTGGTGGCGGCGGAACTGGACGGCGCCGGACCGGATGCCCGAATTTATCTGGCAGCGCCGGTCCGGTTGGAGGATCTGGCGGCCCATCTGCCGGAACGGTTCAGCGAATCCGAAGTCATTCGATGGGACCCGCAGAGCGAATCTGTGGAGGCGCGATTGGAAGAACGGTTCGGTGGGCTGGTGTTGCACCGTCGCCCCATCGAAAAACCGAATCCCCACGAAGTGGCAAAAGCCATGCTGGATGGGATTCGGCGGATGGGCCTTGCGGCGCTTCCCTGGAACCGGCGGCTGGAGAACTGGCGGGCCCGGGTGATGTTCCTGAGAAGGGAAAAGGGAGGCGGGCTGGACTGGCCGGATCTGTCGGATGAACGTCTGCTGGAAAGCCTGGATGTCTGGCTACTCCCGTTTTTAGGCGGGATTACCCGAAAGGCGCAGCTCCAGCGGTTGGACTTGAAGGGTGGGCTGACGGCGATGCTTTCCTGGGATCAACAGAAGGCGCTGGATGCTTTGGCCCCGACCCACCTGGTCGTTCCCAGCGGATCACGGATTCCGATCGATTATACCGCCGGGGATGTGCCGGTGCTTGCAGTCCGCCTTCAGGAGATGTTCGGCTCCGCTGAAACGCCCTGTATCTCGGGCGGCGGAATCCCCCTGATGCTGCATCTGCTCTCCCCGGCCGGGCGTCCCCTCCAGATCACCCGAGACCTGGGCGGCTTCTGGACCGGCAGCTATGAACAGGTCAAAAAGGAGATGAAAGGCCGATACCCCAAGCATTACTGGCCCGAAGATCCCCTGGAAGCAATACCTACGAATCGCGCGAAACCGAGGCGAACAAAATAGGAGGTTACTGAACCACCCGCAGCATGCCCCCTTGCCTCAGTTTAGTCCAAATCCTCCTGATGATGACGGCTCTGACCTCATCGTCTCCATACACATCTTCATCCGAGGCGGTTCTGCAGGAAACCAGCAGCTTCGTATTTCCGGACCACCGGTCGGAGTATCTCCCGATACCATTGGGCAGATTCGCCTCGGGATCATCCAGAAGGTCGTCCAGCTCCGCCCTCGCGATTTTCATCTGATCCTTTGCGGTTAAGCCCGATAGGGCCTGATCAACGGCTTCGTCTACCGTTTCCGGCAAAATAGGAAGGTGGTCGAGCAACTCCTTTCGGTTGTAATCAGAAAGAGTTTCACCCGATTCGGCATTCATCAACGAAAGTAAAATGGTGTTTTCTACAATATGCATGGTGTCGCCATAAATCGCCGAATCTTCGCTCACCCTTGATCCGGCGATATTCAGAACTTTAATCAGATTCTCCATGGCCCATGCGTTCAGTTTGGATGATGCCAGAGTGGCGGGAGTTTTTTTCAAATCGACGTGCAGACCCGGCCGTTGATGTTTTTGAACCATTTGAAGGCTGTAATCCGCACCGCCGGTCAACATTCCATGGGAAAAAATAGCGGTTCCGTCGGAATCCATCACGTTTCGTTCGATCCGGTCTTTATAACCGGGAATGGGCATTTCCTTCAATTCGTATTTGACCGGTAATACGCCGCCCTTTATTCTGCGTCCTTTTTGAATCCACCCGCCATGAGGGAAATTATATTTTATGGCGGCATCCAAGGCCGCTTGATCCGCGCCCCGTTGTCCGCCCGATATGATTTTTTTCAGCATTTTTTTATCCTCCGCTTTTTTCCCCTGAACAGGTTTTATGGAGTACCAGTCCCAAAGAGATCGGAAAGATCAAAAATCTAAGGCTTCAAGAGTTTCCCTTGTTAAAAAATATGCTTCAAACCACGAGGAAGGTATGGGGTAGATAAGGTATTTCCAGGAGAATACAACCTTATTCCGGCATTCCCCGAGACCTGAGAGACGCCCAATGACTTCTGTTTTCAGATCCCGAAAGAAAGTGGAGGCGATGCTGTGGAGGATTCGGGGAGTGAACCTTTCGGCGCTTCCTATGAATTGAGCGAAACCCCGGCAATCAAAGCCTGCATGGTTTACATTTGACAGGCGCCTCTTTGATCTGTAGATTGATTCCTGAATAATGGGGAAAAGGCGGCCGAGAGGTTTGTACCAACCGCCTCCCGATTCGAACCGGTCCGATACGCCGGGGCACGTGTTGATCAAGCTATCCGACTGAGCAGGACATTTTCATGTGACCTTGTCTACCCCGTCTTCAGGTGAGCTCAGGATCTTTTTTTCCGACCACCAGGAAATGTTTCGGTAATTCATTGAACATCGACACCCTGCTGAACCCGGATTCGGTCAACTGATCCGCAACATCTTCGGGCCGGCATCGGATCGCCTCGGGCGGCCCTTCCGGCATCTCCATTTTTTTCCAGTCGATGATGAAAATCTCGCCGCCCGGTTTCAGGAGTCGACGGGATTCCCGGAGCGACCGGGAGGGATGTTCCAGTTCGTGGTGCAGGCAGATCATGAAGACCACGTCCGCGATGCCGTCGTCGAGGGGCACGGCGTGTTCTTCGGATTTTACCGGAATGATGTTGGGATAGGTCGGAGAGACGTGTTCCTTCATCCAGTTGATCATGACATCCGAGATGTCGCAGGCGTAGAGGGTCGACGGTTTGAGCCGCTCGAAAAATGCGATGCAGAAAAACCCCGTGCCGGCGCCGATTTCGACCATGACGTCCGGTCGGGTCGTATCGAGTTTTCCCCACACATAGTCGGGCGGGATATCTGCCAGTCTTTGCGGATTGTTCAGTTTCCGGAGTTTCTTTGGGTCGAATTTTTTGTCGGTCATGTCACTCCTCCGGTTATCCGGACCAGCTGAAGAACCATGAAGGCGTCCGCCGGCTGCACCTTTTCTTCATAAATGAGAAAGCGGACGTCTTCCGCGGGCACGTTATAGGCGGTGCTGAGATCTGAAATAAACACATTGATTTTGTTCCCGGCGATCACGTTCATGCGCCTCAGAAAGTCGTCCAAGTCATTGTCGCCGGTAGCGGCGTTGAACTGGACGTTGAACTGGACGTCGGCGCCCAGGGCAGGCACGGCGGCGCACATAATGGTGAACAGAATCCATACAGCCGTTTTCCTCAAAACAAACCTCCTTGGTTGAATGCATCAGCAGCGGGTTTACCATCGGATCGATCTGATTTTGATGTTATCCGAAAACTGAGCAGCGGCAAAGGAATTTCTACACAATTCAAACAATTGCCTTTTGGCTTTATTCAATTCCTACATCGCCGGAATCAGAATCCCCACCGTCGTCAGCAAAATCCAGGGCGCGAGCGCAACCATCTTTTCCATTGCGGGCGGCTACCCGAGGGCGGTTATGGGGAGCTGGGAAAAGTCTTACGCCGTGATCGAGCCAAAGAAGGAAACAGTTGGTGTCACTTCTATTTTCACGAAGGTAGGGAATTCTGAGATTTTGTTGTGAGGTAGGTGGTTTCCTTGGGCTTGTTTTCGTTTATGCTTTTCCCTGCTGTTTGTTTCGGATGTTGCCGCTCGTGTTCTATTGAGATATTATAGGGATCTTGATAAGGTTTTGAAGATTAAGATGGCTTTTGGATAACCCTAATGAAATATCCCAAAAGAAACCAACTAGAGGTGGAAAAAATGAACACCCCGCCACATAAAAGGATCCGAATGACACCGGAAGAGTACAGGGATTTCGAGAAAAAGTCGGATGTCAAGCATGAGTACTTTGACGGTGAAATATTTGCCATGGCCGGGGCATCGCCGAATCATAACCGGATTCAGCATAACATCAGCGGGATTTTATGGAGTCAACGGGCAAGCAGACCCTGCGACACCTTTTTGAGTGATCAACGGGTAAAAATTGAGGCGGCCGAAAATTACACCTACCCTGATTTATCCATCGCCTGCGAAGATATTGAGTTCGACGGTGACGACTGTTTGTTGAATCCCATCGTCATCATAGAGATTCTTTCAAAAACCTCCGAAGCATTTGACAGGGGGGATAAATTCACCCTTTACCGGATGATTCCCTCACTCAAGGAATATATCCTCGTCTCTCAATATTCATCCAAGGTGGAGCGATTTATTCGTGGAGAGGACGGTATTTGGCAGATCCTCAATCCATGCACCGACATGGCGTCATCCGTTAAAATCGAGTCCATAGACCGTGAGTTGCCGCTTTCGGATATCTATTACCGGGTTGAATTTGAAGCGGGCCCGGAATCCGGTCGCGCGGTTTGAATGGGCCTGAACTACTTTTATTCCTATTCCACAGTGATTTTCAGGTTGTTTTCGGCGGTGCCTTAGGTGACACAGAGAATATGTATGCGCCAAGCACCATCAACGCCGAGGAAATTAAAAAGCTGAAAGAGAAAGGAAAAACCATGCCGACTCCCAATCCGGAATTCATTGCGGAACTGAAACGGATCGTCAACACCAGCCCGTACCCCAGCCATATGTCCATGCGACTGGCGGAGATCGATATCGACAAAGCGGATATTGAACTGGACATCGGCACCTGCCACATGCAGCCCTTCGGCATCGTCCACGGCGGGGTGCTGGCCACACTCATCGATACCGCCACCTTCTGGGCGGCGTTCATGCGCATTCCCGAGGATGCGGGGCTGGTCAACATCGACCTGAAACTCAATTACCTGAAGCCGGTCGCCGACGGAAGGCTGATCGCCAAAGGCGGGGCCATCCGGTCGGGAAAATCCATCAGCTATGCGGAAGCCGGGGTGCTGGATTCGGCCGGCGAACTGGTTGCCCACGGCACCTCCACCCTGATGACCTTGCCCGGAAAAGGGTTGAAAATGAAAGCGGCCAAGTTTTTGTAAACCGAATCTTAGAAAAGGGCAAACCTTCTTGAATTAAATGTACGTTATTCAAAGTTTTTTCTCTTTTCTTTTCGGATTGTTTCGGTCAATCTCAGTTTTCATTCGGGCTGAAAGCCCTTCCATACCGTATCCCCAATTTTTTCAT
>JBKHDE010000293.1:0-5571 GCA_046541495.1 Desulfococcaceae bacterium | reverse complement strand
TCTCAGGACGGAACCAAAAAAGGAAAGTCGCCGAATACGGTTTCGACGGCAAAAATCGGCTATCTCTTTTTGGGACATACTGATTTTGGTGCTCATTTCACTGCCTCCAATGAGCTTTTATAACTCAGGCGCCCATAGATTGCAATTCTGCCGATCCCATTTATTTTCCTGCAAACCTGAGACTGCCGACCCTCGGGAAAGACGTATTGGACGGGTACTCCTCCTGGGGTTGAGCCCAGACATTTTGCTTTTGATTTCCGCCCATTTGGGTGCAAAAGGTATCGATTTGCCGAGGTCTGCCGAGAAAACAAAAAAAGCCTTTCGGAGCAAAACTCTCCGAAAGGCTTGGATTTACTGGTGGGCCGTGAAGGAATCGAACCTTCAACCTACTGATTAAGAGTCAGGTGCTCTGCCTAGTTGAGCTAACGGCCCCTTGCAAACAAAAATAATTGGTATCAATTTTGGCCGGCGGTGTCAATAAAAAAATCAGCCTAAAAAAGACTGTTTTCAGGCATTCATCCCGGCGCTATTCGGGCCACAGCTTGTTCTTCTGTCGGCGGGACTGCTTCCGTTCCTTGTCCCGGACCACATCCTTTTTCTTCAGCCGCTGCTGTTTGCGCTTTTTCTGTTCCGGGTCCAGATCGTCGGCATCCAGGAAAAAGCTGCCGGGCGTTCGGTCCTGGGGCTTGGCTTTGGGCTTTTCTTTCTTTTTGGATTTGGGTTCTTCTTTTTTGTCTTGCGGCAGGGGCGGTGCGGTGAAACTGCCCACCGGCAGGTAGGGCGCCAGATAGATCGATTCACCCACCTGCTGAAACAGCACCCCCAGGTCCACCGCCTCCTGAACATGCACGGTCAACAGAAGCGGTGCGGAATCGATGCGGCGGCCCAGCCGCTCCGCCAGTTCGGGTTCGGTGGTCAGCACCACATGCTCCCGCTCTCCCATGGGGGACACGCCGCGATCCACCACCACCGGGTGGGCTTTTTTTCGCACGCAGGTATACAAAAGCTTGGGAAAGGTATCCGCCGCTTTGCGTACCGGAAGATGGCTCCGGTCGACGGCGCGAATCCGGTTGTCGTCCACCTCGACGGGCGGATCGGGAACACTGATCAGCACCTCGTCGATCCCGGCCCGGCGCACATGCCGCCACCCCTCCTCCTCCCCCAGGGCCTTCAGGAGTTCCTTTATTTTGACATACCCGTCCGGGTCCGGCACCAGACCGAATTCATCCGGTCTTCGGCCCAGGACGTAGCCCAGGAATTTTGCCAATGTTTCAGGAGATTTTTGATGTCCCATTCACCTTTCCTCGAAGCGAAATGCGTGTCAGATATCCCATTTGCAAATCCGATGTGAAAGTCAAGCGGCATCCGGCCTCAGCACCAGCACAAAAAGGTCCCCCCGGTGCTTCAGGTGACCGGCCGCGATCTCGGCGTATTCTCCGCTGCCCCAGAAGATATCGGCCCGGCCCGGCCCTTTGATGGCGCCGCCGGTATCCTGGTTCAGGACAAACCGTGAAAAAGGGGTCCAGTCCAGAATAACACCGGGCCGTTCCGGATCGATCAACGGTTTTCGGGCCCGAATAAAAGACAGGGCGGTCATGGGGAAGATCCCCCGATCCACGGCCATGGACCGCCCCGGCGTCAGCTTCACGTTCAGGGCGCCCAGGGGCCCTTCTTTCTCCACGCTGAAGAAGATATAGCTGGGATTGTGATAGAGCACCCGGTCGACCTCTTGGGGATGGTTCCGCAGATAGGATTTGATCTTCTGCATGGACATCTCCTGTCGGGTGACCTTGTCTTCCTCGATCAGGAGCTGACCGATGCTGCGGTAGGGCCGACCGTTTTTGGAATGGTAGTGGACATTCAGGGTCGACCCGTCCGGAAAGGCGATTTTGCCCGATCCTTGAATGTGGAGAAAAAAGAGGTCCACCGGATTATCCACCCAGGCCAGTTCCGGCGCTTTTCCGATCAGGGCCTGATCCCGGTCGATATCGGCCCGGTCATAGTAGGGCACAAAGGTGTTGCCGTCGACCCGGCCGATGATCTTCTCCCCTTCGAATTTGGACGAAAACCGGGAAAGATCCACCACCGCCAGGTCCGCGGGGGGGCCGTAGACCGGATAGGGGTACGCCGGGGTCTTGACACGGTTTCCCTGCAGCAGAGGTTCGAAATAGCCGGTAAAGAGGACCTGTTCGGTCTTTTCCTCCCCCGCCGATCGGTAGACCCGATAATGGGCCCGAATGAAGCCTTTCAAAACACCGGGATCGGGGCGGGTCGCGATAAAATCCCGAAACCGCTCCAGGGAACGGATCATATGGGCGGCGTCATAGGTGTCTTCGCCGACCGTGAAGGTTCGGGTCGACGGGATTCGGCCCAGGTATTCCAGGCTTCGGGCGATGGACGCCGCCAGCCCCTCATAATCGAGATCATCGATAAATTCAGGATACGCCCCCGGTGAAAGCTTGACCAGCGGCAGTTCAGGCTTGGGCGGGGTCGCACACCCGAAGACAAATAGGCACAGCAGACAGGCCGCAAGGGCCGGTTTGATGAATGGTTTCATGGATTCACTATCAGGAATGGGGCGTATCGCCGTAAAAATTGTCACAATTCTCGAAAGAAACCGCGGTCAGAGATTGTCGGACCGCTTGAACGGCCCGCTTTTGCCCCCCGATTTTTCCAGGAGACGAATGTCGGAGATGACCATCTCCTTGTCGGAGGCCTTGCACATGTCGTAAATGGTCAAGGCGGCCACCGAAACGGCGGAAAGGGCTTCCATTTCCACCCCGGTCTGATCGATGATCTTGGCTCGGGCCTCGATGCGGATCGAATGGGTCGCCGCCTCCGGAAAAAAATCGATGTGGACATGGGTGAGATTCAGGGGGTGGCACATGGGGATGAGATCGGCCGTCCGTTTGGCCCCCATGATCCCCGCGATGCGGGCGGTTTCCAGAACATTGCCTTTTTGAAGCCGGTTGTCCCGAATCTTTTCAAAGGTATCCGGATTCATGGAAATCCGGCCTTCCGCCAGGGCGACCCGCAGGGTCGGCTGCTTATCGGAGACGTCCACCATTCGGACCCGGCCGTCGGCGTCGATATGGGTGAATGTGGACATATCAGCCCTCGAAAAACTCGGTTTTGGCGGTCACCGAAGATTTGACCGCATTAATGGTGTCCGTCAGACACGCGATCACATTCTCCCGAATATCCCCGGCCACCGCCAGCAGCATGACATCGTCGCCCACCTGAAGATCCCTGCCCTCATTGATTTCGATTTGAATGTCGATAATGCCCGGCCGCCGGCGCTGCTCCGCCAGAACCTCCGCCAGCCGGTCATAATCCGCAGCCACCCGCAACCCGGTCACCGGTCGGCCGTCCCGGGAGGTGTTTCGAACCACGCCGTTGTGGTACAATACCATTCCCACCTTATCGTAATCGGGGTGTTGTTTGATGCGCTCCAGCATCCGCGTCATGTCCATGATTTCATCTCCTTTGGCGCAAATAGAATGGCTATTACAGAATCCGCCGGGCTTTGTCCAGATCTTCCGGGGTGTTGATGTTAAAAAAGGAAATCAGTTGCGGATCTCGCGATGTGAGCACCTTTGGGGAAACCGTTCGAACCCGCAGTTTCTTGAACATCCGTCGAATTTGAAAATTTTCCCGCCGCAGGTTCCGTTCGGCCGGAATGAGGCAGTTTTTGGAGTAGACCGCACACAGCGGCTCGATTCCGGTCTCGGTTTCCGGGATGACCACGTCGATGCCGGGTTCGATTCGATCCAGAACCATCTCCACCACTTCCCGTTTCAAAAAAGGCGCGTCACAGGCCGCAAAAAAGGCATAGGGGTGGGTGGCCGTAAACAGGCCCGCATGAATGCCGGTGAGCGAACTGCGTACATCCAAAAGATCGGCGGTGATGACGAAATCCTTGTCCAGATAGTGTTCCGGGTCGTTGGCGACCAGAATGATCTCTTCAAACAGGCCCTCGAAAAGCGACAGCAGCCGATCCAGAATGGTCTTTCCGCCGATATCGAGAAGGGCCTTGTTCCGCCCGCCGAGACGGGTGCTCAACCCGCCCGCCAGTATGACGCCTGAACAGGGGTAGTGCATTCTATTCGATCTTTTTATTGTGATCCGGTTGCGTGAAATACCTACTCCGGGTAAAAATAAGAAAAACATCGGCTGAAATCAAGGGGGGTGTTGTAAAGGGACCTTGACCCGGCACTCGAGGCGCTTACTTTTGATTGGGAATTGTCAATAGGCCAAATTGAAAAGGAGAAGAGTTATGGGTGTAACGGAACACCGTCGCCAGGCGGTTCAAGGATTGAAAATCGGCATCATCACCATGTCCACGACGCGAACCCCGGCGGAAGACGAAAGCGGACACTGGATGGCCGAAAAGGCGGAAAAAGAAGGCCACACGGTCGTCGCCCACCGGGTTATTCCGGACGAGGCGGGGATCATTCGGGAGACGGTGAATGAACTGATTCAGGCGTTTTCACCCCGGGTGCTCCTGATGAACGGCGGGACCGGCGCCAGCCCCAAGGATGTCACCATTGAAGCGGTCAAGCCCTTGTTTCAGAAAGAATTGACCGGCTTCGGAATCTTATTCGCTCAGTTGAGTTATGCGGAAATCGGTTCCGCGGCCATTTTGTCCCGGGCCACGGCCGGGGTGATCGGCAACACGGCGGTGTTCTGCATGCCCGGCAGCATCAAAGCCTGCCGACTGGCCTGCGGGGAGCTGATCTTTCCGGATCTGGGCCATCTGGCCAAACACCTTCAGGAGGGTTAAATTATTTTGTTTCGTCTGATTCCGGTTTACCATTCATAGGGAAGTTTCCCATGCAGGGTGATCTTCTTTTTTCGAATGGAAATATACCCCTCATCGGAAAGCTCTTTCAGCACGCGGCTCACCATCTCCCGGGAGGCCCCCACCATGTTGGCGATCTCCTGATGGGTCAGTTTGTCCTCGATCATGGTTTTATCGTCCCGGGTCACCGAGAGCTGAGTCAGCAGCCGGGCCACCCGGCCGTAGACATTCATCAGGGCCAGGCTTTCGATCTTCTTGTTGGCCTCCCGAAGCCGTTTCAAAAGCCCCTTTAAAACATTAATAATAATGTCCGGATTGGTCTCCACAAAACTTTCAAAATCCTTTTTGGAGATGATGAGCAGCTGAGTCGGCTCCTTGGTCATGACGAAAGCAGAGCGGGGCTCCCCGTCCAGTAAGGCCATTTCGCCGAAGTATTCCCCTTCCCCGAGAATGGAGAGGATGACCTCCCGGCCCTCTTCATCATTGATCCCCACATTGACCTTCCCGCTGAGAACCACATAGAAGGAATCGGACTTATCCCCTTCACTGAACAGGATCGTGTTCTTGGGGAAGGTCTTTACTACGGCGACCTTTTCCAATTTCTCAAGCTCCGCATCATTCAACCCGGAAAATATCGGAATTTCATTTAACATATCGTATCCATTCCTTGATTAAAGAGTCCTGCTTCAGGGATTGATCGGTTTCGGGTACCGCCGATTCAATGCCGGGCGGCTGCATGGGCGGCCTTACGGTGTCAGCATGAGAATGTC
>JBKHDE010000292.1:0-5611 GCA_046541495.1 Desulfococcaceae bacterium | reverse complement strand
CGTGATCGGGAAAAATTCAAGAAAAAAAGCCCCACCCCGAAGGGTGAGGCTGTTTTCGCACGCGGAATGGAAAGATTTTACAGTTCGAGCCAGGAATCGGAGAAGAGGCTCTTGCCGAGGATAACGTTGGTGGATTTGACGTAGTGCTGAACCTCTTCCGGCAGGCCGGCCAGATCGGGCTGGTTGCCTTCCATGGTGTCTTTGATGGCGTTATAGATGTCCTGGCGTTCGCCGCGGGCCAGGGCCATGGTGATTTCGTCCCGGCAGTCGGCGATGAAGGATTCCATGCCGTGGATGCGGAGCATGACCGTGCAGGTGATGTTCATGATGTGCCGCAGGTTGTCCGGAATGCCGCTGGAGATGTTGGAGACCCCGCAGGTGCTCTTGGCGCCGGGCATGATTTCCTGGAGCATGTCCATGAAATTCATCAGAGAAATGGCTTGGGGCTGCTGAATGTTCACAGGGGTCACAATGCCGTCGACCCAGATCTGCTCATTGGGAATGCCCGCTTCGTTGGCCACGGTCATCAGTTCCACCAGCAGGGCGGCCCGCTCGTTTTCATCCCGGGGCAGCCCCTCGGGACCCCACATCAGGGCCACGAAGTCGGCGCCGTGTTCGGCGGTCATTGGAATCATCTTTTCATACCGCTCCGGCCGCACCATGATGGAGTTGACCAAGGGGGGCATCTTGCACTTGGGCAGCGCCGCAGCGATGGCGTCGATGTTGGAGGTGTCGAGCGCCAGCGGAATGTCGTCCACCACTTCCTGCACCACTTCCACCACCCAGGGCATCAGCTCATGGCCTTCCTTCTTGGCCGGTCCCAGGTTGATGTCGATCAGGTCGACCCCTTTTTCCTTCTGGAACAGCGCTTCTTCCTGAATCGGTTTGGGGTCGCGCTCTTTGAAAGCTTTGCCGATCTTGGTCCCGATGACGTTCAAGCTTTCTCCGATGACCCAGAACTCGTTCTCTTTAATTGGCCGTAAAACGTCCACTAATTTGTCTGCCATTGGTCACTTCCTCCTACCCACAGTAAGTTAAAAATCAGCTTTTTCCCCTTCAAACGAGATTCAAAGGGGCAGGACCGACGTGTATGACAGCCCCGATTCTCAGCATCATCTATATAAAAACAAAACCCGCTGTTTTTCCCCGCTTCGAATCGGCGAAACAGGGAAAAACCAACGGGGATTTGTATTAAGAGGCTTTGCCCTTGAGGAAGGCCGGAATGTGCGCGGCCTCTCGCGGCCCCACGGTAATGGTCCAGCCGGGAAGTTCCTCTTCCACGTCGCCGGCGATGGCCGCGGCGTAGCCGGGAATGATCAGCTCCTGATGCTTGACCTTGTCGGCAATGCCGCATTTCTTCACGAACATGCCCACATCGTCGCCGGCGAACTTTCCGGCGGCCCAGGCGGTCAGAACAGAAAGACCCTCGGCGTCTTTGATCAGCAGCCAGCTCGGCACCTTGCTGCCTTCCATTTCACCGGAGACGATGAAGTAGGTCAGCGCGAAGTTGGTGGTCACCATGATCGGAGAGTTTTCATCCGGGTTGTTGATCGGATAGACACCCTCGGTTACGGTCATGGGCCGCTGCGGGTCGGTGAAGATGTTGAGCCGTTCCAGCAGGAGCGGGAAGATCGATTCGCCGGTGAAATCGGACAGCACCACGATGGAGCCGTACTTGGCGGTGAACATCCCGGCGATAAGGGTTTCCATTTCCAGGTTCGGCGCCATTTCACAGGGAAGCGCGATGGTGGGAAAACCCAGGGAGCGGTTGAGATCCTTGAGGGCGGACCGCCGCATGGCCACCTGGTCTTCCAGGGCTTTTTTGATCTCCCGGGAGCCCGGGTCGAGGACCAGCTTCTTATGACCCTTTTCGACCATTTTGTCGGTCAGAGGGATCAGGTTTTCCACCGAATCGGCCTTGACCACCAGGGGCAGGTCATTGTCGATGGCCATGGCGCCGTACTCGTCCAGGTTATCGGCGGTGGCGGCGTACATCAGCGGCCGTTTGAAACCGGCGGCCTCGATGCCGGCCTTCATGACCTCGGCCTTTTCGGTCATCAGGATAAGGTTGAATTCCGATTTTTCGGCGATGGTTTTGGCGGTCTTGGCAAAGGCGTCTTTGTCGCCGTTGACATCCTTGAGCGCCACCAGTTCCGGCCGCAGGTTGAGGCCGACCCGCTCAAACTGCAGGGCGTTCCAACCCTTGAGCTTGGTCTCGAGATCGGAATCGGAAATATCCGATTGGATCACGGCGGCATAAGCGGTCGGGTTGTAAAAGGTCTTTTCGTGACGATGCAGGACGGTCTCTCCGCCAACAGTCCGTTTGCGGACACCCTTGCCGATTTCCACCGGCAGAATGGGCGGCGCAGAGGCCTCGGCCAGCTTCTCTCTGGCCTCGTCCGACACATACGGGCAGTCGTCGAGGCTCGCCTTTCCGGATGCCAGGTTCATGGCAAATGCGAGACAGGTAGGAACCCCACATTCCTTACAGTTGGTTTTCGGCAGGAGCTTAAAGATCTGAATACCGGTTAATGCCATGTTTGTCTCCTTATACGGTTCGATGCCGGGCGGAGCGACCGATGGAATCTCCATCGTTCACCGCCGCCGCCCGGCCGTTATTCGATTGATCGCGGAGCGGAAGACGTCGATCGTCTTCCGCTCCCAAAGGCCCTGAAGCGGGACGGATTACCCGACGATGGGTTCCATATCGAGGGCCGGATGGCCTTTCTCCTGAAGCCAGGGCAGGATCTCCTCCTCCGTGATGCCCACGGTTTCGTCGGCGATCTTGTCGAGCAGATCGGGATGTCCGATTTCCTTGGCCCGGGCCTCGAACCGTTCCCGAATTTCCTCCTTGAGGGCCTTGGGCATCCAGACCATTCGAAGCAGCCCGCCATCGCCTACGATGAACTTTCTCTGGGTGATGTTGAACTTGGAGTGGCCCACGAACCCCGGCGAGGAGGCCCCGCCGCCCATGACCCCGGCCAGGGTGGTGAACTTCATGCCGCAGGGGGTCTCGCCGGTGTACTCCCGGTTGACGGTCATGACCCCGTTGCAGGAGGGGAGCAAGGCCGCGATGGCCTCGCAGCAGCCGCAGGTGGTCATCGGGTCCACAACCATGGAATAGAAATTGTAATGGGTGACGGCCCCGCGGGAGGCCTTGGTGATGAACTCATTGACGCCCTTCCACTGGCCCATTTTCGGGTCCAGGCATTCGCCTTTTTCGATCGGCTGGTTGGGACCGGTGGGGTTGATCTGATAGGCCGCCTTGCAGTCCATCCAGTTGTAGGCGCCGCAAAGACCGGTCCGCTCGGGGCTGACGGTGCAGACATGGGCCGGAGCGAAGGACTGGCACAGGGTGCAGGAGTAATAGGTCTCCACATCCTCGTCGGTCATCTTATCCACCCGTTCGTCTCTGTACTTGTAGGCATTTCGGGCCTTTTCGGTGATCTTGTCCACATCCTCCTGCTTGGTGTAGATGGTGACCTCGATCTTGTCGAGAATGGCGGAAAAATCCTGATGGAGCTTGGCGTGAAGCACCACGCCCAGGTCCTTCAGGGTAAACCCTTTTTCCACCGCCGCCTTGCTGATCCGGACCCAGGCGATGTCGCGCTGGCCGGCGTGCATGACGCCCTGGATGTAGTTGATCAGATGATGAATCTGCCGCTCCAGGATCGGCTCGAAATCCTTCTGGAATTCACGGCCGGCCACCTTCACGAAGATCGACAGCGGGAAGACGTCGCGTTCCTTGATCTCTCCGATGTCGGGGCCCACAACGGTCACCTTGCCGTCGTCGATCTCCTTCAGGTCGGCGATCTCCAGATACTCGGTGCACTGGGTCTTTCCGCCGCCGGCCTGGGCGTACAGGTCCTTGCCCCGGACCCGCTCACCCTCGTAAGCCGGACCGAAGGAGCAGGGGATGTCGATTTGGGAAACGGCCACTTTGAGGCCGCGGACCTCCACCGATTTGTCGACGATCTCTTCGTGGGAGATGTTTCCGACCACGTGCTCGTAGGTACAGATACCGGTGGGCAGGATGGACGGAATGTCGGTGTCGGCGATGGTGGGAAAACCCCAGTTGACCGCACCGGCGGCCGCAGCCGCCCATTCGGCGTTGACCTCGCCCAGAGCGTTGATGAAGGCGAAGACGCGGTTCTTGTTGTACATCAGGATCTTCTTGTAGTCGCCTGCCGGGACGCCGCCGAAGGCCATGGCCACGCGGTTGGCGAAGCCGAGGGCGAAAATCGCCGAGGAGATTTCCGGGCCGAAGGGCACGATCTTGGTGTGCCAGCCGATATCCACGCCGGCCTCCACCAGCTGCTCGGCGCAGGTGGTGCCGAACTGGTTGGCGGCCAGAAAGACGTAGATGGAACGTTTCTGGTATTCTTCAATAATCTTTTTAGCGGTTTCCGAATCCGGCGCCGCGCCCACAATGGCCACGAACCCGGGGGCGGAACCGTCCACGAACTCGACGCCGCGCTTACGGAAAATGGTGTCTTCGGCGGCGCCCAGCCAGATTTTGCCGTTGTCCAGGTCGGTCTCTTCCGAAACGTAATAAAAATCCGGTTTTTCCAGATAATTGAGCGCCTCGTCGATCTCGAAGGCGAAAAGCGCGGCCATACCGGCGTCCAGCAGGGGTCCCAGATAGGGCAGATGGTTGGAGCCCTTCACATGGGGAGGCAGCAGTTTCCGGGCCACATCCAACGGCTTCTGCATATCCTCGAGGGTTTCCACCTTGATTCCCAGCAGGGAATAGATGACCGGCAGATAATAGGCGGTATTGGGGAAACCGACTTGAGTCGTCGCGTCATAGGATTCCAGAGCCCTTTTCAGACGGCCCTGCGCCTTGGAAACGATATTGTAACCGCCCTGAATCGCGGCAAATGCAACTAATCTCGACATACGAAATTCCTCCTTCGTTGAGGATTTATTTTAAAAACATTCATTGCTTCTTTCAAAACCGATCAGGCCTCCAGTGCCTGCCGGTCCGCAAAGTCCATCATGACCCGGTCCCGGGCCTTGTCGATACCCAGCGCCTTTCGCTTCTTGTCGATATGGGCGATCATCTTATGGGCATGCTTGATCGGATCGGCTTCGAAATCCCACATGGCGCCGTAGATCTTTTCCATTTCCTCGAAAAGGTACCGCTGGAAGACCGGAGCACCGGCAGTGGGGAAGACCGCGCCGAAAACGGTGTAGATGCCCGAGGCCACGACATACTGCCCGATGCTGATCGCCTTCTCGCTCATCCACTCGGGGGCGCTGCCGGCCACCGGCAAGTCGCTGATGTCGTTTCCGAGGCCGCCCGCCTTGACCACTTCGGTGGCCGCCAGCAGAATACGGCTGTTGTCCACGCAGGAACCGAGGTGAAGGACCGGGGGAATCCCCACCGTCTCGCAGATCTCGGCCAGGCCCGGACCGCAGAATACGGAGGCCGATTCGGGCGTCAGCAGGCCTTCCATGGCGCAGGCGATGGCGTTGCAGCCGGTGGTGAGCACGATAACATCGTTCTTGATCAATTCTTTGACCACCGCGATATGGCCCTCGTTGTGTTTCACTCGGGCGTTGTTGCAGCCGACCACGCCGGCGATCCCTCGAATCCGGCCGTTGATGA
>JBKHDE010000291.1:0-5628 GCA_046541495.1 Desulfococcaceae bacterium | reverse complement strand
CTGATCGATCCGATCGTTGACCAGTTTCAAATTATCCGTCAACCAACGAATCACCGAAACGGATGGGCATATCCGAGCCAAAATAAGTTTATCCAAAAACTATTTCATGGAATTCTCGGAGTATGTGCAACTCTCCCGAGGAGGCGCCATAAAGATTGAAACCTACAGTTATCACTGTTTTGATGCCTCCGGCAATCTGATCATCAGGTGGGACAATACTCCGCATTTCCCCGATCTACCCGGATTTCCTCATCATGTTCACACCGGTTCTTCCGAAAAGCCTCAGCCATGTAAGCCGATGGACTTGTATAAATCCTTGTCTGAAATCAAGAAGCTGATAGAGGGTTAACCGCCGGTTCCAGTCCGTCCGATGTTCATCCGGGACCTGTATTCCGAAATTCTACTCACGAATCCACATCCCTAATACGGCGGCAACAACCGCCGAAACCCATGAAACAGAACCGTCAGGAGGAACCAGAGATTGCGTAGGGGTATACCGGGAACGAAATACCCCGGGGATTTCACCTCGATATGCCCTTCTGAAGATGCCGCCACCGCCTCCCCGAGCCGTTCCATCCAGGCGACGGAGCGGGGCCACTCCATCAGGTTGTTCAGCCAGGATTCGGGAATTCCCTGTCTGCCGACCCGGGCGCCGATGATGCCGCCGAGAATGGCGGCTGTGGAATCGGCATCGCCGCCGCCGGCGATGATTTCCTGAATGCCGCCGGCGAAATCCTCGGGATACCGAAACCAGACCTGAAGGACGCAGGAGACGGTATGGAAGATGTACCCGGAGATGCCGTTGGATGAGCCGATTCGGTCGGCAAAGGCGGACACCGGCTCGCCTTCGGCGGCGGATTGGAGGGCCTGTCGAACCAGTTGAAGGAATTCCTCGGCCGGTTCTTCCGCCAGCAAAGCGGTCAGCTCTTCAACGAAGCGATCGGGAGAGAGAACGGGTTCTACCGCACTTTGGCAGGCGGCCAACGCCACAGCCAATGCACCGTGAAATGCCTTGGGATCGGTATGGGTGATGCGGGTGGATGCCCGAACGAATCTGCGGAGGTCATCGGGCGCATGCCCCAGCGCCACGCCCAGAATCGGGCTTCGCATGGCCGGTCCGTTGCCTGCGGAAAAGACGCCGCTTCGCCGCGGAGGGAATCCCATCCAAAGCTTGAGAGTCGCTTTCAGGGTGGCCAGGCCGGTACCGGCGGGCAGGTTTATAAGCCACCACCGAAGGGACCAGGCCAGCCGCTTTTCAAACACCTCGGCCTGTCCCCGCCCCCGAATCAGGGCCTGGGCTGTGAAGCAGGCATGCTCGGTGTCGTCGGAGACCATCCCCTTGCCGAAGAAAAAATGGTGCCGGCCGGTATCCGGAAAGAGTCGGGCCGCGCGCCGCGGGCCGATCCCTTCGTAGGGAAGGCCCAAAGCGTCTCCCGCCGCTGTTCCTAAAATACAACCGGTGCAGGAAGCTTTTAGATCATGGACCATGTGCAAACCCGAGCCCGATGATGCCGCACACGATCAAGCCAAGGCAGACCAGCCGGGCCACGGTGTGCCGGTTCCCTACTAGAGCACGATGCCGAGTACGACCGTGCCCACCGTTCCGATGCCGGTTCAGACGGCGTAGGCGGCGCCCGCCGGCAGGGTTTTCATGGCCACGCCCAGCAGGACGACGCTGATGATCATGGAAAGGTCTGAACCAGTTCTCCACATTCACAGTAGCGCCCACCAAGGTCGTGGGCATGGGATAGAGGGCGTTCACGGGACCGATGGGATTCATTGGTCATTCTCCTGGATCAGGGTGATTTTTGCATGAGTCCAAAAAATTAAATGCTTAAATTTTGCCTATATTTTCTAACGCTTATGGCAAACACTTGAAAACCCGTTCGAACGGGTTCAAAATTTTGAATTTCAAGCCCCTTCGATTCAAAGTATTGTAAATATAGTTATTATTGGTTTTCCAGACAATTTTCGTTCAAAATATTGAACAAAAATTGACTTTCGGACGCTGTCACGGCGAAATCCATGGAGACAACCAAAAAATTTATTTGATTTCAAATACCTTATTTTTAAAGCAAAAACCAAAAAAACATCAAAATAATTCCGAAGCCGCCAACAATTGGCAAGCCCCTTGCAATACATTAAAGCAACCTAATAATTTTTTCATCTTTTTTTCCTCCTAAGGGCGGATCAGGTTGGACCTGATTCGCCCTTCCTTTTTGGAAAATCGGCTTTACACCAACCCCTTCAAATACCGTTTCCGCTCCGCTTCTCAGAATCCGGCGAATGTCCTCCACTGTCATGAACTTCATATCCGATTTCAAGAGTTCCTCGATATTCCCTTCTCAGGTCCGGCCGGAGTGTTCCGGGGATAACAGAAATTTCTAAAGCAGAATAGAGCATGATGCATTATTCAGCAAATTCATAGGTGATACGGGTGATCCTGCCGCGCCAGTAAGGCTTGGGGCCGTCGGGGAGCATCCAGGCCACCTCCCCCTCCATAGGCACCCGGAAGCCGTTTCGGATTTCATAATTCCGCCAGCGCCCCTCCCAGGGGGTCGGAATCATCTCGTTTTCCACAGCCCGCCCGCGATCTTCGGCCCGCACCGATTCGATCAATCCCTCCGGATTAAAGCGAAACCGAGCGGTCACGGTCGTACCGCCGTCCGTCAAGGTAGCCTGGGCCGATGTATCGTCCACCGGCTCCCATTGCACCCCCTGGCTCGGCAGCAAAGCGGTGGGATACCAGGCGGCTTCCGCAAAAAAGCGCAGCAGTTCCCCATGGGCGAGCTCCGGACTTGAACCTAAGTTCAGCACCGTCACCAGGCCCAGAAGGGAGGCGCTGAGAACCCCTTCACCGGCCAAGTAGGCGTCGTGAACCCGCACGGACAGGCCCGGTCCCAGAGCGATCCGCGCATTCCAGACGAATCCGGGCCGCTGCATCACCACCCGCTGATGGGACCGAAACGGTTTCCATTGGGGCTGATCTTCACCCATGTTGAAGGTACCGACGTGCGCCACTTCGGCCGCCGCAATCAGAGGCTGCCCCGGCGTCAGCACAGTCCGGAAATACCGCCTCACCGGCTTCGGCAGGCCGGTCAGTTCTTCCAAGTCGAAGGTTGTCGGCGATATCGGCCGGCGGCTTGCCGTGAGCGCTGTGTGCATCTTCCGGGTTACGGATCGCCACCGTCGTTTACCGTAAAACACCGCCGTCGCGATTCCGCCGGCCAATCCGGTGATAATCCACAACAAGAGTATCCAATCCATGATGAATCTTCCCAATGAGCAAGAATCTGGAACCGAACAAAAAAATCGACGATGTCTACCTGCATCCCTATTCGACAGGGATTTTTCAAGCATCAGAAGCCCTGGCGCGTATCACGTCCCAAGCGAACCTATCGGAATCAGCCATAGAGGTCGAGATCAAAATCCTGCTTTTTGGCGCCGGTCGAGGGTGGAATTCCGGTCAGATTCGAACCGCCGTGCCGGTCACCACGATTCCGCCGGATGCGGGCGCCTCCACCTTCAGCCGGCTGGGACGGCCCATGGCTTCTCCCTGGCGGATGACAAAGGCGGCCGGGGCCTGAATGATCCGGGCATCCCGCAGGTATCCGCCGAATGCGGCGGCCGCGGCTCCGGTGGCCGGGTCTTCCACCACCCCGCCCACCGGAAACGGGTTGCGGGCGTGAAACAGGGTTGCCATTTCCCGCCAAACCAGCTGCAAGGTGGTGAGATTCTCGCGAAGCATCAGGATTTTGAGAGCCTCGAACTCATAATCCAGAGCAGCCAGACGGTGTTCGTCGGCAGCGACCAGCACCAGGTGCCAAGCCCCGGCATAGGCCCGGGTGGGCGGAATGGCCGGGTCGAGTTCATCCCGGCCCCAACCGAGGATGGCCAAGGCCTCTTCCACCAGACTCTCGGATGCGGGGAGATGTTTCGGTTCCACCGAAGTCAGGGAAGCCTCTACGAATCCTCCTTGAGTGCGGACCTCCACCGGCACCGCTCCTACGGCGGTCTCCAGCCGGTAAACGCCGTCACCGGCAAGTTCGCCGAGCAGCACCCCGGCGGCGATGGTGGCGTGGCCGCAAAAGGAGACCTCTGCCTCGGGGCTGTAGTAGCGGACGGTGCGGGAGAGCCCCTCGGCGGGCGCAAGAAAAGCGGTTTCAGAGAAACCGACCTCGGCGGCGATGCGCTGCATGGTATCCACATCGGGAAGGGCGTCCCCGATCCAGACACCGGCGGGATTGCCTCCTTCCGGCCGGGTGGTAAAGGCCGATAGGCGGTAAAGTGAGCCAGAAGTCATAATGCCTCCTTTTTATGAGCCTTCCGTTTTAATCTTCTTCATCACGGATCAGCCGCGGATCATCCTCTATCTCCTCCTCCAATTGAGCCGCAGTGCGGAACACATCCGTTCTTGAATCTCGCAGGGGAACGACATCATTTTTATTTTCGGATCTCCAGATGCGAATCGGAATTGCGGATAAGCTGATAATAAAATCCGACAATCCGTTCATAGTTTTCGATGGAAATCCGTTCATCGGTCCCATGAATTCGTTGAATATCCTCAGGCCCGATCCAAATCGGAAAAAATCGATAGATGTTCCTGCTCAGGTTCACATAATGGCGTGAGTCCGTTGCGCCAATCACTGTCCCGGGAGCGACAATCACTTCCGGAAACACCTGGCGGATCGTCCGCTGAAGGACATCGAAGCTGGAGGAATGGATGTCGGATACCGGGGACGGCTCACTCCGGATCTTTCCAATGGGTTTGACCTGCACTCGAGAGTCGTCAACGGTCTGCCGAACATGGTCGATCACACCGGAGATATTGTTTCCGTTCAAGATTCGAAAATTCACCACCGCCCGGGCCTTTGTGGGCAAAACGTTCTCCTTGATGCCCGCCTCGAAGCCACCTTAAAATCCATGGCCCCTCTGCCCCAGACGAAACCTTCCGCAATACGGCCCCCAAAGGCCGGGTAGGTCCAGTCGTCTTCCGTCCCGGGCTCGACCGGCACGACCTCCAGATGCGCCATGAGCAGAACCGGTTCCAGATCCTGCTTTTGTCCTTTCCAGGTATAAAGAAGGCTGTAATCCTCTACCACTTCCCGGGTCAGCTCGGCGTGCATCCCGGGAAATGTCTGCTCAAGATACGCGTGCAGAGCGAGGAACGCCTCGGCTTGAAATCGGGCGGGTTCCTGACTGGAGATCGTCCTGAATTTGAGTGCATTTGCAAGGTTGGAGGCGATTTTCAGGCCATCGACCTCGACCCCGAAGGCCGGATCAACTCGCACCTGCTTTGAGGTCAGGCGCACCGTCCTCATCCACATGCCGGCGATCAGGAGGACAAGCCCCAACAGGGCGTATATGAATATTTTCCCCATGAAAACTCCCTCTAAATCATAGCCCGGTGAAAAGGGCGGCTTCTCCTTGGAAAGGCCCATCGGCCGCCGGAGGTCGGTACCAGAACAGATGCTCTCCTCTTTTGCGTGCAGGAGAAATTAGCTCAAAAAGCCGTAACAATGATTCCGGAAACAGCGGTCATGATCCCAATCCCCTGTAATTTCGTGACTTTGTCTTTCAGGAATATCATAGCCATCGCGATGGTGACAACCGACAAAGCAGATGCGA
>JBKHDE010000290.1:0-5656 GCA_046541495.1 Desulfococcaceae bacterium | reverse complement strand
GGCAAACGCCGCCACTACCGCCAGAGTGGGCACCATATCAGGCATATCGGCCATATCCACCTCAATGGCCGATAACGGACCTCCGGTCACGGCAACCCCGCCCCCGGACTCCGCCACCCGGCACCCCATCCGCTGAAAGCACTCCAGAAGGCGGATATCTCCCTGTTTGGTGGCCAAATCGATATGTCTCACGGTGACCGTTCCCCCGGTAACGGCCGCAGCGCCCCAGAAATAACTTGCATTGGAAGCGTCGGTTTCCACGGTGTAGGGCCCTGCTCGGTAGATTCGGTTTCCCGCGACGAAAAACCGTTCATATCCGCGTCGCTCTGCGGGTACCCCAAGCCGCTCCATCACCTCCAAAGTAAGATCGATATAGGGTTTGGAGACCGGCCCTTCAACGACCTCGATTTCCAGTCCCTCCCGAGTATAGGGTCCGATCAGGAGAAGTCCCGAGAGAAACTGACTGCTGAGGCCGCATTTAAGAGCGATGCGGCCGCCCTGCAAAGACCCGCCCCTCACCGCCACCGGCGGACAACCGTTGCCGTTTACGGATTGTGCATTCACTCCGATCTGGGTCAACCCTTCCAGCAGGTCCGCAACCGGCCGCTCTTTCATTCGATCGGTTCCGGTCAACAGGGTTTCTCCCTCCGCAAGCGCGATCACCGAGGTCAACAGCCGCATGGAGGTTCCGGAATTGCCCAGGAATATTTCCGATCCGCCGGTCAATCGGCCGCCGGTTCCGTGGATTTTCAAACCGCCGCCGATTTCTTCCACCGCCACCCCCATCTGTTGAAGGGCGTTGAGGGTGAGTTCGGTATCCTCGCTCTTCAGCCGGTTCTGAATAAAGCATTCGCCGTCGGAAAGGGCCGAAGCGATCAATATCCGATGCGTATAGCTTTTGGAGCCCGGCACTTCCACGGCGGCATTTATCGATGGAGCGGGTCTGATTTCGATCATATTCTTTTCTCCAATGCTTTCAGCACCGTGGATCGCATTATCTCGACCGGCGCCTTCATACCGGTCCAGAGTTCAAACTGGAATGCCCCTTGATAGACGAACATGGCGACGCCGTCAACAGGAAGGCAGCCTCTGTTTTCAGCTTCCTTCAAAAGGCGGGTGGTCAGCGGATTATAAACAATATCCATGACCACCATCCCCTCGCGTAAACAATCCGGCGGTACCGGTATTCCATCGGTATGGGGTGACATTCCCACTGAGGTGGTGTTGATCAGGATCTCCGGCGCAAGGGACTCAAAATCCTCCGCGGGACAAAAATCTCCATCCAGTTCCTCAGCAAGGGCTTTTCCCTTTTCATAGGTTCGATTGATAATGGTGACCTCGGCCCCCTCGGACCTTACTCCGAAACCCACGGCCCGGGCCGCACCGCCGGCGCCGATCACAGCTATTTTTTTCTGAAAAATTTCAGTCTTTTCCGCTAAAGCGGCCACGGCTCCCGAGGCATCGGTATTATACCCGATCAGTCGCCCATTCCGCTGGGTCACCGTATTCACCGAACCGATCCGCTCGGCCATCGGATCCAGTTCATCCAGATAAGACATCACCTCGATTTTATGGGGAATGGTGATGCTGACGCCCTGCATGTTCAATGCTCGAACAGCTTCAATTCCCGAAGCGATGTTTTCAACCCTGAAGGCCAGATATACCCCATTATGATTCAGGCGCCGAAAGGCGGCATTGTGCATCACCGGGCTCAGGCTGTGGGCCACGGGATTTCCGAAGACTCCGTACAGCAGGGTTTTCGAATCAAATTGAGGGTTTGCAGGAATTTTCATTTCTCCATGGATATAGGGTAGGACCCTAAAAATTTGAGATAGAGGCAGATCGGTTTCATCTCTTCGATGGTCCCTCGAATGATCGAGTCTTCGATATGCCCTTCCACATCGGCAAAGAAAAAATAGCTCCAGTTCTCATGCTTGGTCGGCCGGGATTCGAGCTTGACCATGTTGATTCCCGAGGCCGCCATGGGCTGAAGCACCTTGTACAACGCGCCCGGCACATGGGAGGTGACGAACATGATCGAGGTCTTGTCGTTCCCGGTCCGGTGCACCTCATCCCGGCCGATGACCAGAAACCGGGTGGTGTTCCGGGCAATGTCTTCGATACGGGAAGCCACCACCTTCAGCCCGTACATCTGGGCCGCCTCGCTGCTGGCGATGGCTGCGGTCTCCGGCTCCTGAACCGTTCTGCGGGCCGCGTCGGCGGTGCTTCGGCATTCCACCTGAACCGCCTGGGGCAGGTATTTTTGAAGCCATCGCCGGCACTGGGCAAAGGCTTGGGGGTGGGAATAAACCCTCTTGATGCTTTGCAGGGTGCCGTTTCTGCACAGGAGATCATGAGAAATCGGCTGATACCGCTCGGCACATATTCTCAACTCCGATTCGAAAAAGAGATCCAGGGTATGGTTGATGGCACCCTCGATGGAGTTTTCCACCGGCACCACCCCGTAGTGGCAGGACCCTTTTTCCACCTCGGTGAAGACATCCTGAATGGACGCCTGGGGAACATACTCCACCGAGTGTCCGAAATGGCCCATGGCCGCGATATGGGTGAAGGTGGCCTCCGGTCCCAGAAATGTCACCCGGTGTGGGCTTTGAAGCTGACGGGAGGCCGCCATGATCTGGGTAAACAGGTGCCGAAGCACCTGTTCGTTCAACGGCCCCTGATTGAGCGATAACAGCCGGTCGAACACCTCGCTTTCCCGAGTAGTGTCCAGGACCTGTCGTCCGGAATCCGCCTTGATTTGTCCGACATCCTTGACCAACTGCAACCGCTGATTGATCAACTCTAAAAGCTGATCATCAATGCGGTCGATGGCTTTTCTCAGCAGATCTATCCGTTCTTCAATATCATTCGATGAAATCGGCGTCGGGGGAGTGTCGGTATTATCGCCCATGGATCAGATCCTCCCGTATCCATTGGTCTCGGAAAATATCTGAATGGAGCGGGACATGCGGCATTTTCGCCCCCGGGGTTCGCCAGGGTTCTTTGTTTTCAGTGTTCACACAATTCATAAACAACGGCCTCCAGTTCTGTCAGCGGAATCTCCCGCACCACGGCTTCTCCGATATCCCGAAGAAGCACGAAATTGATCCGGTCGCCTTCCCGCTTTTTATCCCGCCTCAAGGCGTCAATGGCATCGCCGGGATTCACCTCCAGGCGGGAGGGCAGACCATACCGGTCGATCAATGCCGGAATGCGTCCGGCCCGGTCCTGAGAAAGCAACCCTTTTTGGACGCTGAGCCGTGCGGCGACCGCCATTCCGATGCTCACCGCCTCTCCATGGGGGATTCGGGTCACCTTCTCCACCGCATGGCCGAAGGTGTGGCCGAAATTGAGTTTTCGGCGCTCCCCCCTCTCCCGTTCGTCCCGATTCACGATGGAAGCCTTGATCACCACTGAATCGTAGACCAGTCGTTCAATCACCTCGAGGTCTAATCCAAGCGCCCGATCCGCCCGGGATTCCAGAAAACCGAACAGGTCGGCATCCCCGATGGCTCCGTGTTTGATGATTTCAGCAAACCCGCTCAACACCTCCCGTTTGGGCAGCGTCTTGAGGAGTTCCATATCGCAGACCACCCATTCGGGCTGGTTGAAAACGCCCACCATATTCTTGTATCCTGCAAAATTGACCCCGTTCTTGCCGCCGACACTGGCATCCACCTGGGCCAGCAGGGTGGTGGCCGCAAACCCGAACCGCACCCCCCGCAGATAGGTGGAGGCGACGAAACCGGCCACATCGCAGACGATGCCGCCGCCGATCCCCAGGATAAAGACCGAACGGTCCGCTTCCAGCTCCACCAGGCGCCGGTAAATGGATTGCACCGTATCCAGGGTCTTGATACCTTCTCCCTGACCGATTTCAATCACCTCGGCGGAAGGGAAAAGGTGGCCATAATATTGTCGGACTGCGGCATCGGTCAGGATCACCACCGGGGTGTCGGGAATATAATCCTTCACATTCCGCAGCCGCTCTCCCACATACAGGGTGGACCGCCCGGTACCACCGTCGATTTCAAGGGTTTTCATAATTTATGCCACCGAATACCGAGGGGTTTCACTGGGTTCACACTGAAGATTTCCCCCTCCGCAATACCGAAGCAGCTGGTCATGGGCGGACCGAATCAGGTGCTCGGTGGTTTCCCAGGAAATGCATGCGTCGGTAATGGATACCCCGTATTTCAACTTGGCGGGGTCTTCGGTAATTTTCTGATTGCCCTCATAGAGATTGCTCTCCAGCATGAGCCCCACAATGGCATCGTTGCCGTCCATGCGCTGGTTGATGATATCCCGCCAGACAGTGGCCTGTCCCTGGTGCTTTTTTCGGGAATTGGCATGGGAACAGTCGACCATGATGGCATCGGACAGGCCCTTGGCCCGTAGCTGGTTGAGGGCATCTTCGATGCTCACCGTATCATAATTGGGACGTTTCCCGCCGCGAAGGACGATGTGCGTGTACGGGTTTCCGGTGGTTTTGACCACGCAGTTCTGACCGTTTTGATCAATACCCAGAAAACTCTGGGGAGATCCGGCCGCCACCATGGCGTTAATGGCGGTGCCCAGGCTGCCGTCGGTGCAGTTTTTGAAACCGACCGGCATGGAAAGACCGCTGGCCATCTCCCGGTGGGTCTGTGATTCGGTGGTCCGCGCCCCGATAGCCGACCAGCCGACCAGACCGGCGATGTACTGGGGGGTGATCGGGTCGAGCATTTCCGTGCCGGTGAGAAGCCCCATTTCGGTAATATCCAGCAGCAGTTTTCGGGCCTTCCGGAGACCGGCGACGATATCGCAGGATCCGTCCATATGGGGATCATTGATCAGCCCTTTCCATCCCACAGTCGTCCTCGGCTTTTCAAAATAGACCCGCATGACCAGAACCTGGGTCTCCTGAACCGCTTCGCTCAAATCCCGCAGTTTTTCCGCATACTCCAGGGCCGCCTTTTCATCGTGAATGGAACAGGGGCCCACCACCACCAGGAGCCGTTTATCCCGCTTCGCCAGGATGTTTTCGATGACTTCCCGACCGGCCAGGACCGTATCGATGGCCGCCGGGCTCATGGGAAGCTCCTCTTTCAGGGCGCGGGGGGGGATCAGGGGAATGAATTCTTCTACATGCACGTCATAGGTCGGTTTCATGATCGGTTCTCCTTTTGAAGCAAAAAGGCCGCGAGGATTTTCGCCCCACGGCCTTTTTCCAATAAAAAAGCCGTGGGCTTTGTTCTGCCTACGGCTTTTTTTGCGTTTTGTGTGGAAAGGTTCAGCGCACCCCAGGCAGAAGTCCGGTATAAAAATAATACCAAAACCAAAAATATCCGCCTGCAAAAAAGTGACCCACTGAACAATTCCTTTGTAAGAGTTTGGATCTTGCTTAAACCAGGTGGGAAACCGATGTCAAGCTTTTTTTCATTTCACCTCTGTTTTTGAGCCTTCTGGTTTCCGTTTGCTTGGAGCCATGAATGACCCCTGCCAAAAAGGTTGACAAGGCAAAGCGCGGGGAGAAATCATCCTGGATGTAACCGGAGCCAAAAAGGCGAGATTATCGGTGGAAGACCTGATGGCCCGTTTCTAAGTACCTCATCAATAATTTCATAACATCCGTAGGGGCAGGCCCCCGTGCCTGCCCTTAGCCGGGGCAACC
>JBKHDE010000289.1:0-5701 GCA_046541495.1 Desulfococcaceae bacterium | reverse complement strand
GTAAGACTGATTGAACAAGGTCTGAAGGATATCGGTTGACAGATCACCGGCATCGGGTTAAGCCGATGCAACTCATTTTGAAAGGATCACGTCATGAACCGCTGGATTATTCTAATCACGATTCTTTCCATAACCACCCTCCATTCCTGCGCCTTTCTGAACAACGTGCCCCCGGAATTGAAATCGGGTGCGGCCTCGGACCTGTCGCTTGAAAAAGTCCGGGAAAACCCTTCGGATTACAAAGGCCAAACGGTGCGGTGGGGCGGAAAGGTGGCCCAAACGCTGGTCAAAACCGAGGGAACCCTCATTGAAATCGTTCAATTTCCTCTGGACAAACAGGTAAAGCCCATGGAAGTGGATGTCTCCGAGGGACGATTCCTGGTTCTGGAAGATCAATACCTTGATCCCATGATTTTCCGAAGCGGCCGAAAAGTGACCGTGGTGGGGGAAATTCGGGGGTCCAGAACGATGAAACTGGATGAGATTACCTATACCTATCCGCTGGTGGAGGCCGATACCCTCTATCTCTGGGAAGAAGAGCAACCGGAAACCCGCATCTACTATAACTATCCGGTCTATCCCTACTGGCATGGACGTTACTGGTGGTGGTATCCCTGAACCTGATTGATTGCAGGCTGACAACCGGAAGCTGAATTTGGAACTGAAGATGAAAGGTCGCCTATGAAGATCCGGTACGGATGCGTCTTTCTGATTGTACTCATCATCGTTTTACCCTTAAATGCCGGTGCGGAGGAACCGCCGTTTTTTTCCCTGGGGCTTCGCGGAGGGATCAATTCCCGAAATCATTTTGAAAATGAATTCAGCCAATTCAGCGCCTTTCTGGATTTCGGAACCCCCTGGATCTATGAATGGGACTCCGACTGGACCCTACAGCCGGTATTCGATCTGGCAGGCGGGGTCATCGCCACCAGTGAAGCGGCCGCGGCCCAGGGGTCATTGGCCCTGGAACTGTTCCTGAGTTCTCCGGAAGGCGCTTTTGTCCTCAGCCTCGGGGGCGGGATCGGGGCCATGAGCGAGCATATTTTCGAGGATGTCGATCTCGGCGGCCCGATTTTTTTCAACCCACACATCGGCGCCCGAGTGAAATTCGCTCCCAACGCCGGCATCGGGTATCGGTGGTATCACCAGTCCAACGCCGGAATTTATGAAAACAATCCGGGGCTGAATCTGCATCAGTTGGAGCTTCGGTTCTGGTTCTGAAAGGAAATTACAGATGACACCAACACGCCAAGACGCCTATCAATTGCTGACACGGTACAACGAAAGCGAAAGCCTGATCAAACACGCACTGGCTGTGGAAGGGGTGATGCGGTATATGGCAAAAAAACGCGGTGCGGACGAGGAAAAATGGGGCATCATCGGGTTGATTCACGACCTGGATTATGAACAATTTCCGGATCAGCATTGTACGAAAACCGAGGAAATTTTACGCGAAAATCAATGGCCCGAAGAATACATTCGCGCCGTGATCAGCCACGGGTGGGGTATCTGTTCGGATGTCAAACCGGAGTCGGAAATGGAAAAGGTGCTTTACGCGGTGGATGAATTGACCGGTCTGGTGACCACCACCGCTTTGGTGCGGCCCAGCAAGAGCGTCATGGACCTGAAAGCCAAATCGGTCAAGAAAAAATGGAAAGACAAGCGCTTTGCCGCCGGAGTGGACCGCTCGATCATTGAAAAAGGAGCCGATATGCTCGGGATGGAACTCGGAGAACTGATCACCGACACCATTATGGGGATGCGGGAAGTGGCGGAAGATATCGGATTAAAGGGGAAAGATGAAAGGTGAGGGCGCTCCCCATCAGGGAATGTCCCGCGGATGAGGGGGATCTTCCTGCGTATCGAATTGATCGGCACAGAATGAGCAGATGCCGTAGGCCACCTTGATTTCCGGATTTTCTCCCGGCGAATATGCTTCATCCTTCCATCCGCCCGAATCGGATCGCACTTTTCCACACCCCACACATACCGTTTCACATCTTTTCAAGATACCGAACATCTTTTCACCTTTTCTTTTTTTCTGGCTTTGATCATCGTTCCGGTCAAGCCGGAATGATTGACAGGTTACCCCAGGATATTTCCCGGGCCGGGAAGCTTTTTGAGCAAAAGCGAGTTCTTGCCGGGCCGGGAAAATATCTCGGGGTGGATGAAACGTTGATCATGGCTTTTTTTATTAAACATGAGTGGAATTATAAGGTTTCTCAGGCTTCTTTGAAATCAGGTGAAACCCTTATTTTAGTGTTCGAATAGCCTGACCCGACCCTGCCGAATTGACTGCATTCATCCGCAGGTTATTATTCCCACAGATTGTTGCCCGGTCAGCGGCTTTCAGTGATTTTCTGTTGATATCGGCGGATAAAATGCTTAAATAAGAAATAGCGCACACACGGCACTTCTATTTGAACCCGAAAGGATAAATCTCGATCATGAAAAAGCCGGTTCTCCTGTTGTTCCTCGGCCTCCTTCTATCGGCTGTCTGTTCAGCGAATGCCGCGGTTCCACAAACCTACGATTTTCCATTTGAAGATCCTTATCTGGCCACCGTGGCCGGTTCTTTGCACGAATCGGAAATTCCTCCCATTGTTTTCAATAAAGAGGAGATGGGCGTGGTGATGTACAAAGACAAACCCTTGCCCCCGCTGCTGCAGCATCTTCGGGAATTCACCGTCAGCCTCACTTATCACGAAGACCCGGCCCCCCTGATTTTCATCATTCCCGGCACCGGTTCCAACTACAACTCCGGAAAAACCCGTTTTTTGCAAAAGATCTTCTACCATGCCGGATTCCATGTAATCACCCTCAATTCCACCTTCAACTGGCGTTTTGCCGCCATGGGCTCCCGGTCGGAGCGACCCGGCATCGTCACCGAAGATGCCGAAGATTTTTACCGCATTATGAAAACCGTCTATGATGAGGTCTCCTCGTACGTCCAGGTCACCGATTTCTTCCTGACCGGATACAGCCTCGGCGCCACGACCTCGGCTTTCGTATCCCGATTGGATGAAAAAGCGCGTGTCTTCAATTTCAAAAAGGTCCTTCTTATCAATCCGCCGGTCAATGTGTTCACCTCCGCCATGATTTTCGACGGGTTTGTCGAACAGAACCTGGAGGAGGGAGCGGACGTCTTTTTTGATCGGCTTTTGGAAAAAATATCCAGATATTTCCAATATAAGGGCGGTGTGACCATCGATTCGGAATTCCTTTATGATATCTACCGTGTCGACCCCCTGACCCAAAGCGAACTCAAGGGACTTATCGGAATCGCCTTTCGATTCGCCCTGTCCAATATCATCTTTTCCGTAGACCTATTGACCGAGGGGGGCTATGTGGTACCGGAAGGAAAGGAGCTGAGCGTTGGGGAATCGACGACGCCCTACCTGAAGCGCGCCTTGAACTGGCGGTTCATCGACTATTTTGAAAGGGTGTTGCTGCCGCATTGGAAGAGCCGCCATCCCGAGGCCAGTGCGGAAGATCTGAACCGAGGGTTGGGGCTGAGACAGATCGCCGGTTATCTCAACAGGGCCCCCCACATCGGCCTGATGCACAATGCGGATGACTTCATTCTTGGCAATGGAGACCTGGAATTTCTGCGGTCGACCTTTGGAGACCGGGCCGTGATCTATCCCCGGGGCGGTCATTGCGGCAATCTGGGCTATCCCCCGAATGTACGGTATATGGTCGATTTTTTCAAAGGGGAGGTGGAATAGAATGGTTATCCCCAAAAAACTCCGCCTTCTGTTGAGCGCCGGCCTGGCCACTCTTTTTTTGGTAGGATGCGCCGGTCAAACCCAAATGGATTCCGCGTCACCGCACGCCGCGTACGAAGGGAGTTCGCATTTCGAGGGCCGTGACCTGGCCTTTCTGGACGCCTATGATCCCCTCGAACCCATGAACCGGCGAATCTACCGGTTCAACACCGTGGTCGACAACCATGTCATCGAACCGGTTATCGATCTTTACAAAGGGGTGGTTCCCTTGTTCGTCCGAGACCGCATTTCGAATTTCTTTTCCAATATCGACGATGTGCGGGTAATGATCCATTGTTTTCTTCAGGGCAAACCGGAAAAGACCGGCAAAGTCCTGGCCCGTTTCATGGTCAATTCCACCGCCGGCATTCTAGGTTTTTGGGATCCGGCCACGGATGAGGGATTAATGAAATATTACGAGGATTTCGGCCAGACGCTGGGGGTATACGGCGTTCCTCCGGGATTTTACCTGGTCATCCCCATCCTGGGACCCTCGAATCTGAGGGACGCCACCGGTCGAGTGGCGGACAGCTTCGGCCAGACCGTGATCGTGGACCAGCTCAATATCCATCCCGCCACCGATCTGGCCTTCACCGTGGTGGACGGTCTTCAGCTGAGAGCATCTTTACCCTTCAGCTACGGAGATTTCGACTCCCCCTTCGAATATGAAGTGGTCCGCACTCTTTATCTGGACCTGAGACAACTCCTCGTCAACGACGGGGAATTCACGGAAGAACAGCGGAAGCTTCCCAAGCGCAACCCGGAGATACAGCCATGAAACATGTTAAAACCGCGGATGAGGCGGTCAATGCCGCCAACCTGAAGCCCGGAAGCCGAATCTATTGCGCCGGCAACGCCGCCACCCCCCAGCTTCTGCTCAAGCAGTTGGTCGCCGATGAATCGATTCGGGAGGTCGAAATGCTCGGCGTTCTGCTGCTGGGAGACATCGACGCCCTGTTCAGCGAACCGGTCTGTGAACGCATTACCCATCGGGTCATTTTCAACAGCCACCACTCCCGCCAAGCGGTCAATAGAGGTTGGGCCCAGTACCAGCTGATGCACCTGTCGGATATTCCCCGGCAGCTTCGGGAAAGCATTCGGCCGGATACGGTTCTGCTCTCCGTCAGCGGTCCGGATAAAGCCGGCAACTACAGCCTCGGCACCACCGTCGAGGGGCTCAAATCCGCCGTTCAATCAGCCAAAGCACAGGGCGGTCTGGTGATTGCGGAACGAAACGCCCGCATGCCGTTCATTCTAGGCGCCATGGTCCATGAAAAGGACATCGATTATCTGATCGACTCCGATTACCCGCTTCCGGAAAGCCCGGTCAAACTGCCGGATGAACGCTCCAGACGAATCGGAGAAATCATCGCCGGGCTTTACCTGCAGGACGGGTGCACCCTTCAATACGGCATCGGCGAAGTCCCGGAGGCGGTTACCGACGCCATTATCGCCAGGGGCCTCAAGGACCTGGGCATCCATACCGAACTGTTCGCCGACGCCATGCGAAAACTGATCGACGAGGGAATCGTCACCAACCGGTACACCCGGAACAATGCCACCACCGCCACCCTGTTCTTATCCAAAAACCAGGAAGGCTACGACTGGATGCACTTCAACTGCTCCATTCAGAGCCGAACCTCCACCTACACCAACGATGTCCGCAATATCGCCCGGCAGCCTCTCATGGTGGCCGTCAACAGCGCCATCGGGGTGGACCTTCACGGCAATATCTGGGCCGATTCGCTCCAGGCCCGTCATATCTACAGCGGAGTCGGAGGACAGGCCGATTTTCTGCGCGGGGCCTATCTCTCGGAGGGCGGAAAACCGATCATCGCCCTGAAATCCACCACCGAGAAAGAGATTCCGAAGATTCTGGACCGGTGTCCGGAGGGAATCACCACCACCGCCATCGCCGCCGATCCGGTGATCAT
>JBKHDE010000288.1:0-5740 GCA_046541495.1 Desulfococcaceae bacterium | reverse complement strand
AGTAAGTTCGTCGACAGGATCGTGATCATGATGGCAATGCCCGGCAGGCAGACCAGCCACCAAGCGTCGGTAATGTAGATGCGGCCTTCGGCCAGCATCCGGCCCCAAGTGGGCATGGGAGGCGGGGTGCCCATGCCAAGAAAGGACAGGCCGCTTTACCAGATGATGATGTTGGCCACCCGGAGTGTGGCGAGAATGAGCAGGGGCGAGATGACGTTGGGCAGGATGTGCCGGACGATGATCACCGGGTGCGACGTGCCGATAGCCCGGGAGGCTTCCACGAATTCTTTTTCCTTGAGGGACAGGACGCTGCCCCGGATGGTCCGGGCGTAGGTGACCCAGTCGGAGATGCCCAACACCAGGATCAGGTTGAGAATGGAAGAACCCAGCACGGCGATGATGGAGATGGTGAGCAGCATGAACGGATAGGCCATGAAGATGTCGGCGATGCGCATGATGACGCTGTCGATCCGGCCGCCGTAGTAGCCGGAGATAAGGCCCAGGATGATGCCGGCGATGGCGGCCACCAGCACCGCTGAAAACCCTACCAGCAGGGAGACCCGGCTGCCCCAGAACAGGCGGGAGAGGATGTCCCGGCCCAGGTTGTCGGTGCCCAGAGGATGAACCCAAGATCCGCCCTCTTGCCAGGCCGGCGGACTGAACCGGGCCAGCAGGTCCATTTTCAGGGGGTCGACATTGTAGAACAGGGGAAACGTGAGGCTGGTGAGCAGGATCAGCGCCAGCAGAATTCCGCCGGCCAAGGCGCTGGGCCGCCGGGCAACTTCCCGGGCCGTCTCCCCCATGAGCCGCAGCCGGGGGCCGAGCCGCTCCGTCGCGGCCTGTTTGAAACCGGCTGCCGTCATTTGTCCTCCAGATAGCTGATCTGCGGGTCCAGATAAATGTAGAGCAGGTCCACCAGCAGGTTCATTCCCACGAAGATGACCGCCATCACCAGAACGATGGCCTGAACCAGGGGATAGTCCCGGTTGAAGATGGCTTGGACCACCAGCCGGCCCAGCCCCGGCCAGGCGAAGACGGTTTCGATGATGACCGTGCCTCCGATGAGAAATCCGAACTGCATCCCGGCCACCGTCACCAAGGGGATGAGGGCGTTTTTGAGGGCGTGCTTGCCGATGACCATCCGCTCCTTCAAGCCCTTGGCCCGGGCCGTCCGGATGTAATCGAGACTCAGGACTTCCAGCATCACCGACCGGGTCAGCCGGGCGAACATGGCCATGAGGCTCATTCCCAGGGCCGTGGCCGGCATGATGAGGTGGAGCCATGTGCCCCGTCCCGAGGTGGGCAGCCATCCCAATTGCACGGAAAACAGCAGCATGAGCATGATGCCCAGCCAGAAATGGGGCATGGACAGGCCGAACAGAGCGCCCAGCATGGCGGTCATGTCCAGCAGCGATCCACGCTTGACCGCGGAAACGATGCCGATGGGAACAGCGACGGCCAGGGCCAGGACCATGGCGGCCACGGCCAGCTCGATACTGGCGGGCAAGCGCTCGACGATGAGATTCATCACCGGCACGTGGTAGTAAAGCGATTCCCCGAAATCTCCCCGCACGGCGTTCCAGGCGAAGCGGAGATACTGGACCGGGATGGGATCGTTGAAGCCCAGCCGCTCCCGGAGATCCTCGATCTCCTGGTTCGAGGCGTCGCCCGGCAGCATCAGCATGACCGGGTCGCCCGACAAATGGATGAAGAAAAAGCTGATGACCGAGATGCCGATGATCACATAGACCGTGTGAAGGAGGCGTTTCAGAAGGTATGGGAGCATGTCGAAAGCCCGTTTACATCAGAGGCTTCAGTCCGGGAGCCATGTCCCGAACTGAAGCCGTCGATGTTACCCTTTGGGTTTGGCATACCGCATGTTCAAAAAGCCGTCCCGCCGTCCCTCGTAATCGACGCCGTTGGCCACGCCGAAGACCTCGGGCACAACATACATGAAAGCCCAGGGGCAGTCTTCATATAAGATCCGGTCGATCTCGTGATAGACCTTGGCGCGTTCTTCCCGGTCCATGATCGTCCGGCCCTTGTCGAGCAGTTCGTCTACTTTGGAGTTTTTGTAATAATAGTCCCGGCTTTCGGAGTGGAACAGGGAGTACATGTACCGGTCGGGCTCCGGGGCGTCGTCCCACCAGTAGATGAACATCTGGTGCTGTTTGCCTTTGTAGCGTTCCCACATGACGGCCCGCTCGTAGGGTTCCAGGGTGACCTTGATTCCCGCTTCGCCCAGATTGGCGGCGATGACCTCGGCCTGCTCCTGGATCTGGGACATGTAGGTGGGATAAGCCAGCCGGGCCTCGATGCCGTCGGGATGACCCGCCTCCTTGAGCAATGCTTTGGCTTTGGCCGGGTCGAAGGGGTACGGCTCCAGGTCGGGGTTGGCGCCGAAGGTGCGGGGGCTGATGGGACCCGCGCAGAGGATCGCCTCCCCGTCGAACAATGCCTTGCCGATGAGTTCCCGATTGATGGCGTGGTTGACGGCCCGGCGGACCCGGACGTCGTCGAAGGGGGCTTCGTAGGTGTTGATGCCCAGGTAGGGCATGACCCCCATCTGCGGCGTCAGGTAAGCCTTGCCCGAATCCTTGATTTTTTCCCGCTGATGGACCGGCACACCGCTGATGACGTGGGCCTCGCCCGTCACCAGGGAGGCGATCCGGGAGGCTTCCTCGGGGATGCCCTTGAAAATGACGGTTTTGTATGCGGGTTTGGGGCCGTAATAGTCGTCAAAGCGCTCCATGATCACGGCTTCGCCCCGGACCCATTCCTTGAGTTTATAGGGTCCGCTGCCCACGGGATGGGTGTTGTACTCGCTGTCCCCCTTCTCGGCGATGTATTTGGGCGGGACGATGGGCAGGTAGTAGCCCAGCATGTAGAGCCCGGGGGCGTAGGGGGCTTCGGTCTTGATGGTGATGGTGTGGTCATCGATAACCATCAGTTCCGTGAACGCCGACAGTTTTCCTTTGTGGGGGCTCTGGATGTCTTCGTCGAAGATCCGGTCGAAGGAGAACTTGACGGCCTGGGCGTTCACCGGCTCGCCGTTATGGAAGGTCGCGTCCTTGCGCAGAAAAATTTTCCATGTCAGGTCGTCCACCTTTTCCCATTTTTCGGCCAGGGCGGGTTTCACCGTGGCGTCTTCCTGGGGATGGAAAAGGGTGTCGTGGAGATTGTAGCAGGGGCTCATGGTGGTCTGGATGGAACTGCGCATGAGATCCAGACCGACGGGCTCGGCCTCCTGGATAACCACCAGCGTGTCGGCATCCATGGCTGAGGTCGGAACCGGAGCGACCATGAGGACGCATCCGAGTATGACAAACAAGGGGAACAAAAATGATCGTTTCATGGGACCTCCTTAAGGTGTTGGGGGTTGGGTGAATCGGGTTCCCAGCGGGGACCCGTTGTATAAAGATGACATGCGACCCGGTGGCCGTCGGCTTCCAGGCGCATGACCGGATCTTCTTGGTCGCAGACGGCCATCCGTTCCGGGCACCGTGGGTGAAAACGGCATCCGGTGGGCGGATGGATGGGGGATGGGACGTCCCCGGTCAGGATGATCCGCTGCCGCTTTTTCCGCGGATCGGGAATGGGCACGGCGGAAAGCAGGGACCGTGTATAAGGATGCAGGGGGTGGGCGTAAAGGGTCGCTACCGGGGCTGATTCGACGATCCGGCCCAGGTACATGACCGCCACCCGGTGGCTGATATACCGGATCACCCCCAGGTCGTGAGAGATGAGCAGGCAGGCGAACCCGAACTCCCGCCGCAGGCGGTTGAGCAGGTTGAGCACCTGGGCCTGAACCGACACGTCCAGGGCCGACACCGGCTCGTCGGCCACGATCAGCTTGGGCCGCAGGATGAGTGCCCGGGCGATCATGATCCGCTGGCGCTGCCCTCCGGAGAATTCATGGGGAAAGCGCGTCATGTGCTCGGGCAGCAGGCCCACGGTCGAAAGGGTGTCGGCCACCCGCTCCCGTCGTTCGGTACGGTCGCCGATTTTGTGGGTCAGGAGGGGTTCTTCCACGATCCGTTCCACCGTTAGGCGCGGATTGAGGGAGCCGAAAGGGTCCTGGAAGATGATCTGCATCTCCCGCCGCTGACGGCGGCCCTGACCCGGGGGCAGGGCGAAGATGTTTTGTCCCCGGAACCATACCTCTCCGGAGGTGGGTTCGATGAGGCGAAGCAGGGTTCTGCCGGCGGTGGATTTGCCGCACCCGGATTCCCCCACCAGCCCCATGGTCTCGTTGTCCCCGAGAGTGAACGAGATGTCGTCCACTGCGTGGACCCGGTCCCGTTGTTTGCCGAACAGGCCCGAGCGGACAGGGAAATGTTTGACCAAGTGGTTGACGGCAAGCAGCGGGGCGTCAGACATCGTCCGCCCTCCAGCAGGCCGACCGGTGGCCCGGCGCGTGTTCGACGAGGTCGGGTGCGGTCTCCCGGCAGATGTCCACTGCCAGCGGGCAGCGGGGGTGGAAGGAGCATCCCGGCGGCAGGGACAGAAGGCTGGGCACGGTCCCGGAGATCTCGTACAACTCCCCGGCCTCGAAGTCGGCCTCGGCCGTGGGAATGGCCCGCATGAGGCCTTTGGTATAGGGGTGGCGCGGCCGGTCGAACAGGGCGAAGGTGCCGGCGGTCTCCACCACCCGGCCGGTGTACATCACCGCCGTCCGGTGGGCGGTTTCGGCGATGACGCCAAGGTCGTGTGAGATCAGGACGATGGCTGTGCTCAGTTCGGCCTGTAGCGCCGACATCAGTTCGAGAATCTGGGCCTGAATGGTGACGTCCAGGGCGGTGGTGGGCTCGTCGGCGATGAGCAGTTCGGGCCGGCAAGCCAGGGCCATGGCGATCATCACCCGCTGGCGCAACCCGCCCGAAAGCTGGAAGGGGTATTCCCGGAGCCGGTTTCGGGGCGCTGGCACGCCCACCATTTCGAGCATCCGGACGGCTTCGGACCGGGCTTTGGCCGCGCCGATCCCCCGGTGGACCCGGAAAACCTCCGACAGCTGGTTTCCGACGGTAAACACGGGGTTCAGGGCGGTCATGGGCTCCTGGAAGATCATGCTGATCCGATCGCCCCGGATTTTTCGGATTTCTTCGTCGGAGGCTTTGAGCAGATCCGACCCCGAAAACAGGATCTCGCCCGATTCGAAAAAGGCCGGCGGCATGGGCAGAAGGCGCAGGATCGACAAGGAGAGCACGCTCTTTCCGCACCCCGATTCCCCCACGATGCCCATCACTTCCCCGGCATGCACCGAGAGACTGACGCCGTCCACGGCCCGGGCGATGCCGTGGGGCGAGGAGAAGGCGGTACGGAGATTGCGGATGTCGAGCAGCGGCGTCAAGCAGATTTTCTCCTGTCCATTTTGTGGGGAGACAGTCAAGCGGTAGTCTCCAAAAACTGCTTCTATTTACAGGTTGTTTCTTCGAATTTCAAGCTCGCTATTTGAGGAGAGAGACAATCTTCGGTGCTTTAGCGCAAAGTGGGAGAGAAATGGCAGGAAACATTTGACTGATTCATTCCACCACTCGAATGAGTTAACGTACCACCTTTCCTGAATGCTCCCTCCGCAGCTCCCGGATTACGATCCGGAGGAAAATATCGGTGGCATAGTTTCCTCCTATTTGGTTCAAAAATGAAATGAATTTCATTTTTGAAAACGCTAAAATTTTTAGCGTCGAAAAGCGCCACCGGCGCAGGCAAAGGGCGAAAAGGTAAAAGTGCTCAGGGTAAT
>JBKHDE010000287.1:0-5776 GCA_046541495.1 Desulfococcaceae bacterium | reverse complement strand
CCCACCATCACCAGCATCTCGGAAGACGCCATCTACAGCGTGCCCACCGCCCTCAAGGAAGGATCCATGGCACTGGGCGCCACCCACTGGGAGACCATACTCCGGGTGATTCTGCCGGCATCCATATCCGGGATCGCCACCGCCGTGATCCTGGGAATGTCCCGGGCCATCGGCGAAACCATGGTGGTCTTGATGGTGGCGGGCGGCGCGGCCATGATCCCCGGTTCCATTTTCGACCCGGTTCGGCCCATGCCGGCCAGCATCGCCGCCGAGATGGCCGAGGCCCCATTCCGCGGGGACCATTATTATGCCCTGTTCGCCACCGGCATCGTCCTGTTTTTGTTTACACTGCTGTTCAATATCATCGCCGATCAAATCGCCCACCGGTATAGACAAGTCGGTGAAGCATCGTTATAAAGGAGGGGGAAAGGGCCGATGGACATCACCAACGAAGAATATGCGGAAGGACCCGTGGAAAAAACCATTACCGGAAAACCCGTAAGAGAAAAATCCGAAATACAAAAGGCGGTGGATGCCAAACATCCCGGTCGCAAAGCGACCGAAGCCGTACTGTTCACCCTCTTTCGCATCGCGGCCGCCATCTGCGGACTGGCCTTGATGATCATCGTCTTTTTTATGGTCAAAAACGGATGGAACGCCATCACCTGGGAGTTTCTGACCGAGGTCCCCCGGGACTCCATGACCCGGGGCGGGATCCTCCCCTGCATCGTGGGGACCATCTGCCTCAGTTTCGGGGCGATTTTGATCGCGCTTCCCATCGGGGTGGCATCGGCCATCTACCTCAATGAATACGCCAAACCGGGGCGAATCCTGCGGATCATCCGTTTGAGCATCAACAACCTGGCGGGGGTCCCTTCGGTGGTTTTCGGGCTGTTCGGCCTGGCCTTCTTCGTCATCTATCTGGATATGGGGGTGAGCCTGGCCGCCGGCGCACTGACCCTGGGCGCCCTCAGCCTTCCGGTGATCATCGGCGCCACCGAAGAGGCCCTGAAGTCGGTGCCCGACACCTACCGGGAGGCATCCCTCGGGCTGGGCGCCACCAAATGGCAGACCATTTACCGGGTGGTGCTGCCGGCGGCCCTGCCGGGGGTCCTTACCGGATCGATCCTGGGCATCAGCCGGGCTGCGGGAGAAACCGCCCCCATCATGTTCACGGCCGCGGTTTTTTACACCCCGGACCTGCCCTCCTCGGTTTTTGATGAAATCATGGCCCTGCCGTATCATATTTACGTACTGGCCACCGCCGGCACCTACATCGACCAAACCCGCCCCCTTCAATACGGAACCGCTCTGGTCCTGATCGCGCTGGTACTGGGAATGAACCTGATCGCCATCATCTGGCGGGGTCGGCTTCGAAGAAAATTAAACAAATAAACCCTTTATAAGGATTCGCATAGTATGGCTGAAACAGTCAAAATGAAATCGCGGAATCTGAATTTCTATTACGGCGATTTCCAGGCCCTTCATGATGTCTCCCTCGATTTTCAGGAATGCCAGGTGACCGCCCTCATCGGCCCCTCCGGATGCGGCAAAAGCACCTATCTGCGCTGTCTGAACCGAATGAACGACCTCATCCCCATCAGCCGGGTGGAAGGAGAGCTGCTGCTGGACGGCGAGGACATCAACGACCCGTCTCTGGATGTCGTCATGCTGCGGCGCCGGGTGGGAATGGTCTTTCAAAAACCCAACCCCTTCCCCAAAAGCGTTTTTGAAAATGTGGCCTACGGACTTCGGGTCAACGGAATCAAAGACAAGGCTTTCATCGAAAACCGGGTGGAAGAAAGCCTACAGAAAGCGGCCCTGTGGGAAGAGGCCAAAGATCGCCTCAACGATTCGGCCCTGGGGCTCTCGGGCGGCCAGCAGCAGCGGCTCTGCATCGCCCGGGCCCTGGCCGTGGAACCGGAAATCCTTCTCATGGATGAACCGGCGTCCGCCCTGGACCCCATCGCCACCCAAAAGATCGAGGAACTGATCCATGAGCTGAAGAAAAACTATACCATTATTATCGTTACCCACAGCATGCAGCAGGCGGCCCGGGTTTCGGATATGACCGCCTTCTTTTATATCGGCAAACTGATCGAGTTCAACGATACCGACACGATCTTCACCCGGCCCAAGCTTAAACAGACCGAAGACTACATCACCGGACGATTCGGTTAAACCGACAGGGGAATACAAAAAGATGGCACTTCACTTACAAAGAGAACTGGACAAACTGAAAAACCGGGTGCTCGGCCTGGGTGCTCAGGTGGAGGATCGGGTTCGGCTGGCGGCCAAAGCCATCAAGTCGAGGGAGATTTTCGACGCCGACCGGATCATCAAATCGGATTATGAAATCGACGAGGAAGAGGTCGAAATCGAGGAGGAATGCCTCAAAATCCTGGCCCTGCATCAGCCGGTGGCGGTAGATCTGCGGTTTCTGATCGCCACCATCAAGATCAACAGCGATCTGGAGCGGATCGCCGACGAGACGGTCAATATCGCCAACCGGGTCAAAAGCATGGTCGGCAACCAGCCCGATCACGGCATCCTGTACGATTATTCCGTCATGATTCAGAAGGTTCAGGAGATGCTCAAAAAAAGCCTCGACGCCCTGGTCAATCTGGATGTCGACGTGGCTTTCAAGGTCTGTCTTCTGGACGACGAGGTTGACCGGATCCACAGCGAGATGTACCAGCAGGTCAAGCAGGATATCGTCGGCAGCCCCGAAGATGTGGGATATCTGGTCAACATGTTCCTGATTTCCCGTCACCTGGAAAGGATCGGCGATCACGCCACCAATGTGGCCGAGGAAGTCATCTATCTGATCGAAGGCGAAATCATTCGCCACGGCAATTTTTGATATTCATGCATCTTTTTACAGGACCGGCCTGAATTCGGGACGGTCCGAGAGCGGAGGTAGGCAGTGGGCAGCGGAGAAAAACTCGTATTCAAGGCAATGACACAGAAGGAAACGGCCGGGTTGTTCCGGGAACTGGCGGACCGAATGGAAGGAAATTCATCCGCATCCGAACCGTGGTCCATTCCGGAACTGGGCGATTTTCGAAAGATGAAGATCGCCGTGAAACGGGATATGAATGATCTGTCCGTCAAGATCAAGCTCAAACCGGCCAGGGAGAGCGGATCGAATGAAGGCATTCCTTCGGATGACCCTGAAAATCCCAAATTCCCCAAGTACAAGGACCTCAAGAAACGGATGAAGATCCAGTTCAAAAAAATCCTGGAAAGCCTCGAAACCGGGGCCCTGCCCCCGGAAACCGTCGTGACCGCGTTTTTGGCCGATTCCAAACTGATGATCCGATACCCGAAATACGGGGCCGAGTTTTACGGCGATTACGACCAGGCCTGCATCCGGTTTCGCGAAGCCTGCGAAAGCCATGATCCGGCCGCCTGCAAGGCCGCCGCTCAGGAGTTGGATCGGCTCAAAACAGACTGCCATAAAAAATACAAGTAAGCATCCCTTGGTTTATAGAGCACGAATCATGGAATCCGCCAAAGCCCAAAGCGGGGGCGAACCGCTCTGCCTGATTCCCAAAAACATTCCGGAAGAGGTGACCGACACCGAGCGGGAGTTTTTCTTTCGAGTCGTCTCCGTCGACCTGAATGAGGAACAGAGAAGCCGGATTTTGAAACCGCCCCGCATTTTACCCCGGCAGGAGGCGGTGCTGGCGGTGCATTGGCATCCGGAATTCGTCCCCATGGATCTTATCGCCGCACGGATCGAAACCATGTTCCCCAACCGGCAGGAGAGCCTGATCATTCCGACCCAGCACAACGAAATCCTGAGCTACGGCGCCTATTCCGGGGTGGAGGTGGACAGCTTCTCCGGCGGCTTCAACCAGAAGGTGCAGCTGCTGCTTCATTTCGAGAGCGCCAATGCCGAGAAGGCCGACACCCTCAAAAAAATGCTGGCCCATACCTTCCAATACCGCTCCTCTCAGCTCTTCAGCTTTATGCACACCATCACCCGGCCGGTCGAAGAGCGGATGGAGGAAGCGGCCCGCCGGACCGGGGCCAACGATGCCCTGATCCGGTTCGTTCAGGTCTACGTCCGAAAAATCGAATCCCTGATCGACGCCCATTACAGCGACCTGCCGCCCCAGTCGATTAAAAACAAACTGCTTCGGAATTTCTTCGACTGCCTGCGACCGGTCTATGGCGACGCCCTCATCGACCGGGCACAGACCTTTCTCACCGCCGTCAAACAAGAGGTCAAGTCCCATTTTTCCCTTCGCTATTTTTACCGGACCTCCGAAATCATCGAAGAAGCCCGGTCCCTCAACGCCGGCATCGTCATCCCCCATCCCGAGCAATTCTGGCCCGTCCTGCTGGCCGAATACGACGTGGACGGCATCGAGGTCTGGAACCCCCAGTCCCAGCGGTATACCGAATTTCTGATCGGGGTCCTGAACAAAAAGAACCAGCATCGGGGTCCCTCCCACCGCCGACTGCTGATCTTCATGGGGGACGACACCCACATGGCGGAAAAGGCCCGGCCGGTTCGAGAGCAGAACCCGGAAAAAGCCGACCGGGAAATCGGGTTTCAGCCGGCCTGGGACGATCTCACCATTCGAAAGACCCTGATCATGGCCGGCTGCAGCCGCAAAGAGGTGATTTGCGAATACAAAAACCGTCTCGCCGGATAACCCAAGGAGAACCCCATGGCCAAAAAAGAAGAATTCCAACACGAATCGATTCAGGACAACCATACCATCAGCCAATACCTTCAGGCCCTGATCGACGGCCTGGAAAGCGGAAAAATCGTTCTGAACTCCGAGGACAGGCAGATCATTTTCCATCCCGGGGATTTGATGGAGATGGTCATCAAGGCCAAAAAAAAGGGAGACAAAAACAAGATTTCTATCAAATTCTCCTGGAAGGACACGCCGGGAGGACGCACCGAACCGGTTCGCATCAGCACCTGATTTCCCGATGGAATACATCATTGAAAACTTCCGGTTCCTGGTGATCGAGGCCGAAAGCCAGGTCAAGCTAACCTACGGACTGCTGTCGGATTTCCGCATCTCGGTTCTGGAAAAAATCCTCTCCAAAGACGACTATATCGACAACCTCAAGGCCACCGTCGAAAACGCCTGTTTTTCCAAAATCCATATCCTCAAGGGCCATGTCGATCAGAAGAAGATCAACGACATTCGGGCCCTGCACATCATTTCGGTCAACCTGGAGCGAATCGCCGACTATTCCGTCAACATCGCCCGCCAGACCGAATACCTTTCCGATCTCGCTTTTTTCCGACGGTACGACTACCATTCCATGTTTACGGAAATTCAGAAGGGGCTCTCCCGCATCATTCCGGTTTTCGACAGCCGCAGGCTGTCGGGGGCCCTGGAAATCTGCCGCATCGAGTCCCGAATGGATCAACTCTATAAAGAGAGCTTCGACCGAATCATGGTCGAACTCCAGGAGGGGCGGCAGGTCGGGAACCTGATCACCACCATTTTCATTTTCCGCTATCTGGAGCGGATCGGCGACGCCCTTCTCAACATCGGGGAGGCCCTTATTTTCGCCATCCTCGGAGACCGCATCAAGATCCGCCAGATCGACGCCCTTCAGAAAACCCTCTCCGAGGCCGGATTCAGGGAAGACCTGTCGGATATCGACTTTTCCTCTTACTGGGGGTCCCGATCCGGCTGCCGGATCAGCAAGGTGGGCCGAAAAAGCCCGGCCAGTTTCACCACCCAAGGGGTCTTCAAGGAAGGGGTGCTCAAGAAGATCAAGCGGGAGCAGGAAAACA
>JBKHDE010000286.1:0-5781 GCA_046541495.1 Desulfococcaceae bacterium | reverse complement strand
TTTACGCCTTCCGTAAAAGCGAAGACGAGATGCTTTAGAAATGAATTTCGGACCTCCAGGTTCGGATAATCGAGGCGGAACAGACTTCCCTGAAATCCTTTGATGGTGACATACCCGGTCTGAAACAGGATCGCTTCCGGTTTCAGGTGGTTCAGATCGTAGGTGCTGAAAACCTGTTCATCCACCGCCATTTTTTCGATTTCCGGCACCGGATAATTTCGTTCCCGCAGCAGATTGACCAAAAAGGTCGGGGTGGCGGTTTCAAACCAGTAATCCTTGAACTCCAGGTGGTGGAGCGCCTTTAAGACCGAGTAGGGATTGTAGACGGTGACCTCCTTTTTGGAAAAGCGGTACCCGTCATATTGCCTTTTCAGCTGCTGCCGAATTTCTTCCCGGGAGACGCCGGTTTCCTCCGAAAACCGTTTCACATGGTCGGCCAGGTCCCGCTCCAATTCCGCGTCGGTATACCCGAGCATTTCCGAATACACCCGGTTCATCGTAAGGTCATCCAGATTGTTCAACTCCGAAAAGATCGACACCCGGCTGAATTTGGAAATTCCGGTGAGGAACACGAACCGGAGCAGGGGAGAAATGGAAACGCCTTTGAGTACACCGAAAAACCGCTTCAAAATGTCCCGGTTGGCTTTGGCGATGTTCAGGAATTTTTCGCCTTTGCCGAGATGATCGATCAGCGGTTTGTCATATTCATCCACCAGGATGACCACCCGACTGCCGGTTTGTCGATTCAATCCGGAGATGAGTTCCTGAAACTGGGTTTCAATAAAGGGTGTCTTGAGGGCGATCCCCCATTCTTCGGCGGTTTTTTCCAGATCCAGTGAAATGCCCTTCTCCAGGCTTTCCGGTGTATGGTGGGGAATTTGATTGAAATCGATGGTCATGACCGGGTGGGGTTTCCAGGGCCATTCCGTTTGTTTGTCGATCCATAGGCCCTGAAAAAGTTCCTTTTTCCCCTGGAAGAAGCATTTGAGAGTGGAAACGAGCAGCGATTTCCCGAACCGTCGCGGACGGGCCAGAAAATAGAACATTCCCTCGTCGACCATGCGGAAGACGTGGGCGGTTTTATCGACGTACAAATATCCGTTTTCCCGGATGGTTTCAAAAGCCTGAATGCCGATGGGGAGTTTTGGAAGCTTTGGCATGGGTAGTCCCTTTCGGTGGTATTTTGATGATGATAACAGGAGGATGACGACATGGAAAGCAAAAATGTGATTGCGGCAGATCTTGTCTTGAACTGTGATGCGTCTGATTTTTATGATGGCAATGATGAAACCCATTCTGTCTGAACTTTGATTCACGTGATTTTAATGATGACCAGGATTACACCGATCCTGAAAATCCCGGGAATCACAAAAATCACAGTTCAGACGATCGGGATTCAAACGGTTTTACATCTCCAGCAAGGAAGTCTTGTATCCGCCGCCGCTTTTGGATAGGATACCCCCATGAACGACACACAAACGCAGGAAAGAAGCATTTCCAAAGTCGTGATCCAGCTTATGAAAGGCGTACTCTACCAGGAGCGGCAGGCGGAGCTTTGGGGGGACCTGCTGATCCTTCAGGGCGCAGTGCGGGATTATCTGGCAGTGATCGGGCTGGCGCTGATCATCGATGAGACCGAAGGGTATGCGTTTTTGCGCCAGGCCTCCGACGAGGGGGAGGCGGCGGAGGAGACCGCCGATATGCCTCGGCTGATTTCCCGGCGGTCTTTGAGCTATCCGCTGAGCCTGCTCTGTGTGCTGCTGCGGAAAAAACTGGCGGAGCTGGATGCCGAAGGCGGTGAAACCCGCCTCATCCTGAGCCGGAACCAGATTGTGGACATGATGCGGGTCTTTATGCCCGAGGGCAAAAACGAGGCCCGCACCGTGGATCAGATCAACACCCAGATTCGAAAAGCCATGGAACTGGGCTTTCTGCGGAAAATGTCCGGAGACGACACCCGCTTCGAGGTCCGGCGGATCATCAAGGCCCTGGTGGATGCCGACTGGCTCCAGGACCTGGATCAACGACTCACCGAATACAAGGCCTATGCAGACGAAAATTCTTGACCTTCATCCGGAGGAGACCCGGGCCGGATTCCGGCTGGAACGGCTGGAGATGTACAACTGGGGCACCTTTCACCGGGATGTCTGGCAGATCGCTCCCGGCGGCTTCAACAGCCTGCTCACCGGCGACATCGGCTCGGGCAAGTCGACCCTGGTGGACGCCATCACCACCCTCCTGGTGCCCCACCACCACATCGTCTACAACAAGGCGGCGGGGGCCGAGGGCAAGGAGCGGTCCCTCTATTCTTACATTCGGGGCGAGTTCAAGAACGTCAAATTCGATCTGGAGCAGAGCGGCAAGGCGGTGTCGCTTCGGGACGAGAACACCTACACAGTGCTGCTCGGATATTTCGTCAACCAGGGCTTTCAGCAGGGGGTGACCCTGGCCCAGGTCTTCTGGCTCAAGGACCAGAACAAAAACCCGGAGCGGTTTTTCGTGATTTCCGAATCCGATCTGACCATCGCCGAGGACTTCGCCGATTTCGGGGCCAATATTCTGGACCTTAAAAAGCGCCTCAAGAACCGCCCGGAGGTGACGGTGCTGGAGAACTTCAAGCGCTACAGCGACCGGTTTCGGCGGCTCTTCGGCATTCAGAATCCCCAGGCCCTGGACCTGTTTTACCAGACCGTGTCCATGAAGTCGGTGGGCAATCTCACCGATTTCGTCCGGCGCCACATGCTGGATGAGACCGATGTGGAAAGCCGAATCAACGACATCCGCAAGAACTTCGACAACCTCAACCAGGCCCATGCCGCGGTGCTGCGGGCCAAAGACCAGATCGGCCGGCTGTCGCCTCTGGTGGCCGACAGCCGCCGCCATGACGAAATCCGCACAGAGGTGGATGCGCTTCGGGCCTGCCGGGAACACCTGCACGGGTATTTCGCCGCCATTCATGCGGATCTGCTGGTCAAACGCATCGAACAGTGGGACCTGGAGTACCAAAAATGCGAGCACCGCCTGGCAACCCTTCGGGAGCACCTGGCGGATTTGCGAAACCGGGAAAGCGACCTCAAAACCAGCATCGACGACAACGGCGGCCGGCGCCTGGAGGACCTTCAGCGGGAGATCGGCGGGCTCGAGGCGGAGCGGGACCGAAAGCGGAAAAAGGAAAGCGCCTATCTGGCCCTGGCCAAACAGCTTCAGTTGACCCGACCGGAAAAGGCGGAAACCTTTTTAGAGAACCGCAAAAAAGCCGAGATCCTGATTCGAAAGATCGAGGCCCGGCTGCAGGCGCTTCAGAACCGGCAGGTGGACCTTCAGATCGAGATCAACGATACCCGCACCGAATACGACCGGATTCAGGCGGAAATCGATTCCCTGCGAAAGCGCAAAAGCAATATCCCGCTCAAGAACCTGCGGATTCGAAAGGAGATGGCCGACATCCTCGTCATCCCCGAGGCCGAAATGCCCTTTGCCGGGGAGCTGATTCGGGTGGATGAACGGGAAGGGGAGTGGGAGGGGGCCATCGAGCGGCTCCTGCACAATTTCGGATTGAGTCTTCTGGTGGGCGAATCCCTCTACGCCAAGGTCTGCCGGTATGTGGACCGCACCCATCTCAAGGGGCGGCTGGTCTATTTTCGAACATCCGAAAAAGCGGAAACCGGATTCGAGGCCGATTCCAACCCCGACGCCCTGGTCCGCAAAATCCAGGTCAAGCCGGACAGCCCCTTTTACGACTGGCTCTCGGCCGAGCTTCACAAGCGGTTCGATTACGCCTGCTGCCGGGAGATGGCCGACTTTCACCGCCGGCCCCGGGCGATCACCCCCAACGGCCAGATCAAGACCGGGGGCCGCCGCCATGAAAAAGACGATCGCCACGATATTCGGGACCGCAGCCGGTTCATTCTGGGGTGGCAGAATAAGGAGAAGATTCAGGCGCTCAAGGTCATGGCCGAGGGGCTGGCATTCAGGGGCCAAAAGTTGGCGGATGATCTCAACGCCCTGCTCAAAAAGCAGGAGACCCTCAGGCGCCATCGGGATACCTGCCGGGACCTGCTGGCGGTCGCCGATTATGGAGACATCTGCTGGCAGCCGACCGCGGCCCGAATTCAGGGCCTGACGGCGGAAAAGAAAAAGATCGAGGAAGGATCGGATCTGCTGCGGACCCTTCAGGAGGAGCTGACCAAAGTACGGAGCGATATCCGCACCGGAGACGCCGATAAGGAGGCGGTGCTGGAAAAGCGCGGCGAGATTCACCATTCTCTGGAGCAGGGAAAACAGCTCCTGAAGATGGCCGAGGCGACCGTCGCGGCCATCGATGAGGCGGTTAAAGAGAGCCTGTTTCCGAGATTGGACGAATTCCGGCAGGAGGTGCTGGCGGGCCGGCGCCTGGACCTGCGGACCGTGGATACCTGCCAGACCGAGGTTCGTAAGTTTATTCAGAGAAAGATCGACAACGAAGACAAAAAGCTCAAAGACCTGACGGTGAAACTCATTCAGCAGATGCAGGACTACAAACACCGGTACCCGGCGGAAACCAACGAGGTGGATGCCGCCCTCGAGGCCGCCCCCGAGTTTGCGGCCATGCTGGAAACCCTTGAAAAAGAAGACCTGCCCCGGCACGAGGCCCGGTTCAAAAAGCTTCTCAACGAGGGGGCCATCAACTCCATCGCCCTGTTTCAAAGCCAGCTGGCCAAGGAGCGGGAGGAGATCGAAAAGAAGATCGCCCTCATCAACGGCTCCCTCAACGACATCGAGTACAGCCCCGGCACCCGCATCGAGCTGCTGACCGATCCTACCCCGGACAGCGAGGTGCGCGATTTCCAGGCCGACCTCAAGCAGTGCCTCTCCCACACCCTGGACGGCAACGACCTGTACAACGAGCAGAAATTTTTCCAGGTCAAAAAGCTCCTGGACCGGTTCAACGGCCGGGAAGGGCTGGCCGAGCTGGACCGCCGGTGGACCCGCAAGGTGACCGACGTCCGCAACTGGTTCGTCTTTTCGGCGGTGGAGCGGTGGCGGGAAGACGGCTCGGAGAAGGAGTACTACTCCGATTCCTCGGGCAAAAGCGGGGGCCAGAAGGAGAAGCTGGCCTACACCATTCTGGCCTCGGCCCTGGCCTACCAGTTCGGTCTGGAGTGGCGGTCCAAGCGGTCCCGGTCCTTCCGCTTCGTGGTCATCGACGAGGCCTTCGGCCGGGGCTCCGACGATTCCACCCGGTACGGCCTGGAGCTGTTCAAAAAGCTCAACCTTCAGCTTCTGATCGTGACCCCGCTTCAGAAGATCAACATCATCGAAGACTACATCCGCGCCGTCCATTTCGTCCACAACGAGGGCGGCAAGCACTCCATCCTCAAAAACCTGACGGTGGACGAATACCGCCGGGAAAAGGAGACCTACCAGCGGGGCGCCCAGTCGTGATCTCGCCCGAGGAGATTCGCAAGAAGGCGCTGCGGTTCTGGACCGGTCAGCGGTTTTTGAAAGCGGATCTCGCGGGTGAAGGCTTCTTTCCGCTGGTCATTCCGTTTCGAAGCCCCACCGCCCGGGAGCTGCTGGCGGACTATGCCGCGGTTCGAAAGTGGGCTCGCGTGTTGCGGGAGAAAAGCAAGGACGGCGTCGGATACGGATACCGGGTGGAGATCCAGACGGTCAATCACCGAAAACTGGGGAATCAGGACCTGCCCGACAAGATTCTGTTCGAGACCCGGGAAGACTTTCTTCGGTATATCGGCAAGCAGGGGGATTATCGGCGTTTTCGTGAAGATTACGATCGAATCG
>JBKHDE010000285.1:0-5811 GCA_046541495.1 Desulfococcaceae bacterium | reverse complement strand
TGGAGGCAGCCAAAAAAGGGATGATCTCAAAGGGGGCTCGCTCCGAATGGTTTGCTGTCGCTGCAACCGTTTTCTCCTTGATACTCGGGGCGGTGCTCAGTTTTTTCCTGGTTCGCTATATGTACGGACCCATTCAGCATGTGGTCGAAGGCCTGAACGAAGGCGCCATACAGGTTGCCTCCACTTCCCGCCAGGTATCCGCCACCGGCCAGGAACTGGCCGAGGGGTCTTCCGAACAGGCCGCATCTCTGGAGGAAACCTCCTCGTCGCTGGAAGAATTGGCGGCGATGACCAAGCATAATGCCGCGCATGCAGCACAAGCGGATGAACTCATGAAAAAAAACAGCCAAGCCGTTTTACAAGCCCATGATTACGGGGCAGAATTGACCGCATCCATGGAAGAGATATCACTGGCAAGCGGGCAGACCTCCAAGATCATCAAAACCATCGATGAGATTGCATTCCAAACCAATCTGCTCGCTCTGAACGCCGCGGTTGAAGCGGCCAGAGCCGGTGATGCGGGTCTCGGATTCGCCGTTGTTGCCGATGAGGTTCGAAACCTCTCCCAGCGGGCAGCCGAGGCGGCAAAGAATACGGAAACGCTTATCGAAAATACCATCAGAAAGGTCGAAAAGGGATCAAAACTGGTGGTTTTGACTTCTGAAACCTTAGACCATGTGGCCCGGGGTTCATCCAAAGCGGAAGAGCTGATGCGGGAGATTGCCGCTGCCTCCCGGGAGCAGACGGAGGGAATAGACCAGATCAGCAAAGCGGTTTCCGAAATGGATCATGTGGTGCAGCAGGTTGCCGCCAATGCAGAGGAATCGGCTTCTGCTTCCGAGGAATTGAACGCCCAGGCTGAAGAGATGATGGATTTTGTCCGGAGGCTGGTCTCAATGGTAGAAGGCGAAAGAAACGGCACAGGGAAGCGGCGCCCGCAAATCCAAAATCAACCCTCGACCCAGAAGAGAGCCAGGAAAGAAATGGCGATTCCGTTTAATAGCGATAACGTTCAAATCGAATCCCTTGCCTTATCAAGCTTTTAAAGGAGGATAAATTTTTCCTCCGCCCGATGAAATAATGAAATCGATTCGAACAGACAAATCATTCCACATGAAAGATTCACGTCTGATTGCTCATTCATCAATAAAAAGAAAGGGTTGAAAATGGCATCGGAAACGAGAAACAGGCCGTGGCCGAAGCGGACAAGGTCACCCAGATGAACGCGGCCCATGCCGAAGAATCGGCCTCGACCTCCGAGGAAATGAGCGCCCGGGCCGATCAGCTGAAAGCGTATCCAGGGGGATTCGGATTGGTTTGAACCTGTTTTCGAACGGATTGAGCAGCAGGGCCTGAACCGGCAAGATGAAAGCCCCCGTCTCTTCAATTCGTGGACGAACGGACGGAATGCAGGCAAGAATGGCGGCGGTGACCCAAAAGGGGGCGGGAGACTCCTCCAGTAGAAACCGCGTCATCGATAAACGATGTTCATCCATGGAAAAGCCCGGCTTCCGCCGGGTTTTTCTTGTGATGATGCAGATTTTCCGAATGCTTTTAGAAAAACAAGGACGAACCTTGATTTAGTCTCCAAATTTTCACTTTTTCCCTTGCACCAGCGCCACCAGTTCAGAGACATACTCTTTCAGTTGTTCGGCCTGCCCGTTCATTTCTTCCGAAGTTCCGGCGTTTTCTTCGGAACTGGCCGCAATCTGCTGGACCACCCGATCCATTTCCGACATGGCTTTGTCTATCTGATCAATGCCCCGGGCCTGGTCATCGGAGGCCGAGGCAATTTCAGAAATCAAATTGCCGATGCCGCTCGAACTCTCAGCCATTCTTGTAAAGGCATCACCGGTTTCGGTGAGAAGGTGCGTTCCCTGATCGATTTTTTGCACCGTCCCCTGGAGTAATTCCGTGGTATTTTTGGCCGCCTGAGTGGCCCGCAGCGCCAGATTTCTGACCTCATCGGCCACCACCGCGAACCCGGCGCCCGCTTCTCCGGCCCGGGCCGCTTCCACGGCGGCATTGAGAGCGAGCAGATTGGTCTGAAATGCGATTTCATCAATGGTCTTGACGATGTCCGAGGTTCGGTAGCTGGCCTCTGTGATTTCGCCCATGGATCGGGACAGCGTTTCAAAAGATGATTCGGCCTGTTTCACTTCGGTATTGGCTTTTGTCATCAGATGATCCGCATTCCGGGCGTTCTGGGCATTCTGTTTGATCATGGAGGAGATTTCTTCAAGGGAGGCGGAGGTTTCTTCCACCGAGGCGGCCTGTTCGGAGGCATCCTCGGCCAGGGTCTGACTGGTGGCGGACATTTCTCCGGCCGCCGAAAACATCTGAACCGAAGCAAGATCGACTCCGGAGGCGATCCGTTGCAAAGGGCCGGCGATGCCGTTGGAGATGAAATATACGATCAGAATCAACACGCACAGGGAAAGCGCGCCGATCAACAGGGCGGTATTCCGAATTTCCTGAGCGCTTTCCATCACCTTGTCCATGGGGATGTTCACCAGAAAAGACCAGGGTGTTCCGGTATCGCCCAAACGGATGGGGACCAGTATCCTTGTGACCTCGGTTTCAAGATATTCCGAGTGATCCGAAGCGATGAAAATGTTTCCGGCTCGGACGGCATCTTTGGCCGACCGCCAGACCGCTGTGTCTCCGATATCCTCCCCCACCCTGGCTTCATCAGGATGGGCGGCATAGGCGCCGTTGTGCGCGATCAACGCCGCATTGCCGGTTTCATAAGGCTGAATGGACCGGACCATTTCTCGCAGGGTATCAAGAGTAAAATCGACGCCTACCGCTCCGATAACCGCTCCTTCGTGTCTGATCAAGGAAAGAACCGTGGTCATGAGAACATCTTTCCCCCCCACAGGGATTTCATACGGGTCCAGAATCTGCTCTTTTCCCCAGGATTTGGAAGCCTCATAAAGCGCTTCATATTCGACCAAAGGTTCCAGGGCGATACTGCCGCCGGCCCGGTTCCAGTTGGGAATGAAACGCCCGGTTTGGTCATGCCCCGGGGCGCCCGAAAACTCACTGTCCCGGTCATCCAGAGAATTCGGGTCCCAAACACTCCACACCGCAAAAAAGCGAGGATTTTCAGATAGAACCTGGCGGAGCATTTCAGTCATCACATTCCGGTCAGGGGGACTCGCACTGTTTTTAATAGCCGTGAAAACCTCCCCCAATATCCCGGAGGCATTCAGCGCGGTATTAATTTCATTGGCGACCTCCGCACTGAAGCGAAAGGCAAGTTCCCGGTTCTTTTCCAGGGCTTCGGCCTTAACGGAACGGCTCGCCTGAATCGCGACACCGAGGACCGTCAAGCCGAATGCAAGGGCGACGATCGAACAGATGGGCAGTAACATTCTTTTTTTAAGGCTGAAATTCTTAAACATTGGTAGTGCTCCGTACCTCATGGTTTTAAAGAGATTACTATTAACTTTTTTTCAAGAGTTCAACTCTTGATCAAAATCATAACCTGTACAGGAAAAAAAATGCCAATTCAACAAAGACTTGATACCCTTTCAGGGGAGATATAAACGGATAATGACGATATCAGAATGCTCACTTCCAAGGATGGCTGACGATAGATAAACGGCATTCGGGGTATGATCATCAGGTCTATTTTTCTGATCCACTTTGCTGTTTTTCGATGACAAAGGGCGTTCAGTCCTTTATACCAGAACGGAAATCATGAAAACATTACTCACAAAAAAGAACACGCCTTCATCTTTCAGACATCAGAAAACCCCTGTCGAAAAAGAAGCAGGCAAGCCATTGCAGATTTCTCACGCCCCGAATGCGCTGACGGAGCGAATCAAGGAACTCAATTGCCTGTATGGCATTTCCAACCTTTTGGAAAATCAGGACGTCTCTTTGTCATGGATTATGCAACGCGCAGTGGAATTGATTCCGGCAGCCTGGCAATACCCTGAAAATGCCTGCGCGCGCATCAGGCTGGACGGTCGGGAGTATACCTCCGCTCATTTCAAGCTGACTTCCTGGTGTCAGAATGCGCAGATCATATTAAACGGCAGCCGTGTCGGGGATGTGAGCGTCTGCTACCTCCAAACCCCTCCCGACGACAAGGGGAGACCGTTTCTGGAAGAAGAGGGCCGGCTTTTGAGAGCGATCAGCGAGCGGTTGAGCAAGGTCCTGTGGCTGAAACGCTCCGAAGAAGCCCTGAAGGAGAGCGAAGAGCGCTACCGGGTGCTGACCGAACAAGTTGATGAGGGGGTCGCCCTGGCCCAGGACGGGCGGTTTTGTTACGTAAATCCGGCCTTTTGTAAAATGTTCAACGTCTCCTCGGCAGCAGATTTGGGCAATGCCCGGGTACAGCGCCCTTCCGCGGGCAATGCCGAGGAGATTGCATTTCTCTATGGCACCCGGGCAGACAGCGCCGTCACAACCAAGATCGAAGAGGTCCATCATCTTCGCCGATCCGAAAAAGCCTGCTGGGTGCAGGTATCCCACAGCGCCATCACTTTCAAGGGCCGCCCCGCTCTGCTGTCGACCTTCAGGGACATCACCGAAATCAAAGAAGCACAGATGGCCGCTCAGCAGCAGGCGGAACTGCTGGACACTGAAAACCGGGTGTTGAAATCCTCTTTAAAAGAGCGATATCGACTTGGAGATATTCTCGGCCGTTCCCAGGCCATGCAGGAGGTGTATGAGCTGATTCTGAAAGCGTCTGCGACCGATGCCAGTGTGGCCGTCCTGGGCGAATCGGGTTCCGGAAAGGAACTGGTCGCCCGTGCTGTTCATGAGCATAGCTTCAGAAAAAACAGCGGGTTTGTGGCGGTCAACTGCGGTGCTGTTCAGGAGAGCCTGTTTGAACGGGAATTTTTTGGCCACCGGAAAGGCGCCTTCTCCGGCGCCCATGCCGATGCGCCGGGATACCTGGATATGGCCGATGGCGGAACCCTGTTTCTGGATGAAGTGGGCGAGCTGACGGTGACGATGCAGGCCAAACTGCTCCGGGCCATCGAAGGCGGAGGATACCGGCCGGTTGGCGGTACAGAGGTTCAATTCGCCGATTTTCGTATTATATCCGCCTCCAATACACCCCTGAGTGATCTGGTCCGCAGCGGAAGCATGCGTCCCGATTTTTTTTACCGGATTCAGGTCATCCACATTCCATTGCCGCCGCTGCGTCGCAGAAAACAGGATATATCACTTCTGGCAGAACATTTTTTGCAAAAACTAGACGCTGACGCCGGGTCTGCACGGGTGCCCGGGCGTATCATGGATATTCTCATGGCGCATGACTGGCCCGGAAATGTGCGGGAATTGCGCAATGTCCTGCAACGATATGTCACCCTGGGTCATGTCGAATTCCTGTCCCCCGATTCCCACTCCCCCATGACCGAAAGCCAAGACGATGTCGATCTTCGTAAGGCGGTTCAACACCTGGAGAAAACGCTCATCTCCAAGGCCCTGCACCAAGCCGGAGGCAATCGGACCCGGGCCGCCGCCCTGCTGGGGATATCCCGAAGAGCCCTGTTTCGAAAGCTGTCCACCCGGTAAGTGCCAAAATCGCCCGCTTCGGGCGAATCCGCCCGGTAGTATATCGATATATTTTCAAAGCGTTTACCCTTTCCGGATCCGCCATGCGGGCGCTTTTTTCCCGACTTTATTCTTGCCGAATCCCCTATAATATAAATAACCACATAATAACAGTTACTTGAAGATAAGATACCCTTTGGCATACTATATGCTAAAAGTACCGCTATCATGCGCCGAATGGGTCGGCGGGAGACAGGATGTCGTCATCGCATCCCCGAAATCAGATGAAGCTGC
>JBKHDE010000284.1:0-5816 GCA_046541495.1 Desulfococcaceae bacterium | reverse complement strand
GAACATGGTGAACGCCGGGATAAAGGCCATTGTCCACAGCCAGGCCATCAGCACGCCGAATCCGACGAACAACCCGAAGACCTGTACCGGCGGAATCGGCGCCAGCGCCAGCGACGCGAATCCGACCGCCGTGGTCAGCGAGGTGAACAGCATGGGCGCGAACAGCGTTCTCATCACCTTGAGAATCGTCTGTCGCCGGTCGCGGGTTTCCTGGTATCGGTCGAAAAACTCCGAAAGGATATGAACCGCGTCCAGCACGGCGATGGGCATGATGAAAATCGGAATCATGGAACTCATGATATGCACGGTGTTGCCCGTAATCACCAGCAGGGACATGGTGGCCAGCGTGGCAATCAGGGCGTCCCAGATCGCCGGCAGAATCACCAGGGCCGAACGAAAGAAAAGCCACATCAAAACAAATATGATGAGCATGGCGATTGGCGCCGAAATCGCCATCTGCTTGAACATCTGCACGCCGAAGGTGTCTTCGGCCACCGGCAGGCCGGTGATGTGATAATCCTCGTCGCCTTCAATTTTGTCGACGTGGCTTTTGATAATCTTGCCGGGAAGGGCCGCTTCGAGCCACAGCCGTTTCAGGCGGTATTGCTCTCGTTCATTGAGGGTATCGCCTTTTGCGAGCAGTTCGCGCCCTTCTTCTCCCAGCGACTGGCGCATTGATTCGTCAGGCGTGAGCCATTCGCCGTTTTCTTTTTGCTTCATCCAGGTGTTGAGATCTGCAACAAAGGCCTCCACGGCTTCCTTGCGCTTTTCGAGCAGCGTCTGCGCCCGCCTTTTGAGTTCTGAAGAGGCGTCGCCCTGCTGAGCCGCACGCTCATACCGGGAGATGACACGTTGCCATTCATCCACCTCTTTTCGCACATCCAGCAGCTTCTGTCGGGTTTCCGAGGAAAGTTGCCGCCATATGTCGCGGATCAGCGCCGGGCCCTGCTCTTCGGAGGCGGCCGCCAACTGGTCGAGGAGGCCGTTGAAACTCCCCACTTCCGAGGGAAACAGGCGCGAAGGGTTTTCGATCTTCTGCTGCAGGGCGGAATAGATGCGGTAAGTCACATCTTTGGAGGTGATGGGCAGATACAGGGCGACCGCCTTGCCGTCCTCTGAAACCAAAGTTCCCTTGAGGAAGGGAATATCAAGCGCTTTGCGCTTTACAGCCTGGGCTTCTTCCAGGGTTTCCGGCGGCTGGGACATCAGCCATTCGAAACGCACGGCCCCGGCGCCGCCCGACTCCACATTATCCACCATGGAGGGCGCGATCATATCCTGTTCCACGACTCCGGTGAACTGTGCCGGGTCTTCCGGATCGCGCCAGCGCAAGCCCCGGGAGAATTCGGTCAGGGCATAAATCTTCTTCAGGGATTCGGGGGTGAAAACCCCGTGCTTTTCGTTCTCGGGGTTGACGATGCCCACGACGATCATGTCGTTGAGGGACATGATCTCTTTCATGCGATCGTGAAAGACACGCACCGGTTCGTCGCCCGGAAGCATGTTCTCCGGGTCGGTGTCGATCTTCAGGGAATTCAGGGGGGCGAAAGTGCGCGGCCAGATGCTGGGCAGCACGGCCAGAATGGTGAGGACGACCGTAATGCCGACTTGGCTTCTACCCCTTTGCTGGATTGACCGATGACCCGGAGGACTTTCCCGGTGTCTGTTTTTGTGCCTGATTTGGATGTCGCACGGGCCTTGGGTCGCCGGGGCGGACCCGAAGATCCGCCCCTGAAATGAACCGGCAAAGGATTTTACGTTATTTCCGCTATGCCGCTTTCCCGGTCCGAACCTTCAGATAGGTGATCACCGTGGCGATCAGCATCGGAATCACCCCCAGTCCGATAAAGACCACATCCGCGGGCATGCGGATCCATTCGATCAGGCGCACCATCTCCTGGCTGACATAGTCATACCCCCGGGCGTGCCAGTAGCCGTTTTCCAGCACATCCTTCAGCTGCAACACGCCGCCGGGAAAGAGATTGGTGATCACCATCAGGGCCAGGCCGATGTTCAATCCCCAGAACCCGACCTTGACGTATTTCTGGGGGTGCTGCCATTGTTCCTCGGTCAGCACCTGGCGCATGGCCAGTACCATCAGGGCGACGGCCAGCATCCCGAAGGCGCCCATCAGGGCCGCATGGCCGTGGTTGGTGGTCAGCATGGTCCCCACCTCGTAGTAGCTCACCATCGGCATGTTGATGAGAAATCCGAAGATGCCGGCCCCCACGAAGTTCCAGACCCCGACGGCCATCAGGAAGTAGAAGGCCCATTTGTGGGGAATCACCAGCTTTTTCTCCCCCACCTCGCCTCGAGTGCCGGTGAGCCGAATGAAATCCCAGGCGTCCAGGGTGAGCAAGGTCAGGGGGACCACCTCCAAGGCCGAAAACATGGCGGCAAAGGCCATGGTGATGTTGGACTGCCCGGTCCAGTACCAGTGATGGGCCGTGCCCACCACCCCGCCGGTGAGAAAGAGAATGGCGTCCAGATAGATGATCCGGGTGGCGTTCAGGCGGGAGACCACCCCGAGCTGAAAAAAGGTGACGGCTACCATGATGGTCACGAACAACTCGAAAAAGCCTTCCACCCAGAGATGGATGATCCAGAACCGCCAGGTATCCACCACCGCGTAATTGGTGGCGCTTCCGAAAAAGAAGGCGGGCAGGTAAAAGAAGGGAATGGTGAACGCCCCGCCCAGAAACAGCCAGGCGATCTCCCGACGTTCCGGCTCCCGCTGGGCCGGCCGAACCGCCCGGTAGAGCAGAAAAATCCAGAGGACCAGGCCCACCACCAGCAGGCCCTGCCAGAAACGGCCCAGATCGAGATATTCCCACCCCTGGTGGCCGAAAATCGACCAGTGCTCCTTAATTATGCCGCGGATACCCATAAATTCACCCACCAGGCTGCCGACCACCACCAGGACCAGGGCCCAGAACAGCACATGAATGCCGAGCCCCTGCCGCTTCGGTTCGGTTTCACCGCCCAGGGTGGACGACAGCAGCAGCCCGCCGGCCACATAAGCGGTGGCGATCCAGAAGATGGCCAATTGAAGGTGCCAGGTGCGAAGGATGTTGCTGGGGAAGATCTCGGACAGATCGAATCCGTAGAAAGAACCCGGTTCGGCCCGATAATGGGCCAGGCCCCCGCCGATGAGGGTCTGGGCCAGAAACAGGGCCGCCACGATCACGAAAAATTTGATGATGGCCCGCTGGCCGGTGGTGGAATCCCCCGGCAGCATCTTTTCATGCACCCGGGTGGGTTCGCCTTTCCAGCCCAGATAATTGAATTTGCCGAAGACAAAGAGCACCACCCCCAGACCGCCCAGGAGCATGATGATGCTCATGGCGCTCCAGAGCACCGCCTCACTGGTGATGGTGTTTCCGACCATGGGATCATAGGGAAAATTGTTGGTATAGGAATATTCCTTGCCGGGCCGTTTGGCGGCGGATGCCCACGCGGTCCAGGCGAAAAATGCGGTCAGCTGCCGGATTTCCTTTTCATCCGTTATATATTTGTCGGGAAGCCCGCCGGTGGTCTCCGGCCCTTCAAAATAGGCGGCCCATTTGTCGACCTGCTGCTCGAAGGAGGTTTTTTCCGCCCGGGTGAACTTCAAAACCCCGGCCTCTGGATCATACCGGTTGTTTTTCAACATCCACCGGGTTTGGGCATTGACCGCCTCCTGCTGTTCTCCGCTGAGATTGCCGAATTCCTTTTCGAACATCTCCCGGGCCAGCACTTCATTGGCATGGATGGCCAGGGTATGCAGGTACTCGGCGGTAAAATCGGGCCCCAGATAGGCGCCGTGGCCCCAGATGGTGCCGTTTTCCATCAGCCCGTATTTCAGGAAAACCCCCTGCCCTTCTTCTACATCCTGTTTTGTAAAGACCGTTTGCCCTTCCGGACCCACCACCGTCCGGGGAATGGGCGGGGCATCCCGATAGGCATTGGCTGAAATATAGACCAGCACGCACATTCCGACAATGAACACCAGCAAAGCGCTGTATCGCCACCAGGGGGACAGTTCTTGAGCCTTATCCTGCGGTTGAACGGCTTCCATCTCCAAGCTCCTTTCCTTTCGATGATTCCGGTGAATGTGGACGAGATACTTTAGACCGGCAAGGAAGAAATAGTATTGACTTGAGTCAAGATCAGAAGGATTTCCCGCCGAGGCCGGGGGATGAAAAGGGCGGCCCCTGCCGAATACATCCGAACCGCTCGATTCTGTAGTGGCCGGGCAGGAAAGACAATAACGGCTTTTATGTATTTAAAACCTTCCACCCCCTTATTTTTCCCGGCTTTTTACAGCAAAAACGTCACCTGTGAAATTTTACAAAATTCGGCTTTTCGGAAAACCCCATTCGCAGAAAATCAGAAGGGGAAGCGCTTGGCTGAAGACGCTTTTTCACCCGATTTTGATTTTTAACGAAATAGAACCTCAGCTCGATCAACCGGTGATCGGTGATGAAACCGTGGTTTTCGAACAGCGATCGGACGGCGCCTTCGGCATGACCGTCTTCACCTCCATTTTCTCTGAAACTACCGATCACGCCGGTGAAACCGAACAAAAAGTCTTCGGCACTCTCATGGCCGTGCAGCCTCTTGGGAAGGATTTCGCCTCCCGGATGTCCCATTTGACTGACATGAAAATCAATATATTCGCCGGGGATGCTCTGGTGGCCGGAAACCTGACAGCCTATCGGACGCTTCAGGCCCCGGAGACGGTGATTTCCGATAAAAATCGGTCTTCTGCGGAAGGCGAGATACAATTCACTGAAATTCGGTCGGATGAATCGGTCTATTTTCAGGCCCTGTTGCCCTTTCATCATGACGGGGCGTTCACCGGCGCGGTTACCGCCCTGTTCCCCAAGGCGGCGCTTACCGCTCAGATGATGCGGATCTTTTTCTGGCTGACTGCGGTATTCCTGGGTTGCATTCTGCTGATTGTTCCCCTGGCGATTCTGTTTTCCAATTCCATCGCCCGTCCCCTGAGCCGGGCTTCCGACAGATTGAACGACGGGGTTCGGGAATTGGAAACGGTCTCCTCACAGGTTCGAGACGCCAGCGAGCAGTTGGCCGACGGGACCTCCCAACAGGCGGCCTCTCTGGAAGAGACCGCTTCGCTGATGGAAGAGATGACGGCCATGGTTCACGACAACCGGGACAAAGCCGGGCGGGCCGAAAATCTGGTCACCGGCACCCGAACCGTGGTGACGGAGGCGGCCGAATCGGTATCTCGCCTGACCGCTTCCATGGAACGAATCGCCCGCTCCGGTGAGGATGTGTCCCGGATCATTGGGTCCATCGACGAGATCGCCTTTCAGACCAATTTGCTTGCGCTGAATGCCGCGGTGGAGGCGGCCCGGGCCGGAGAAGCCGGCGCCGGATTTGCGGTGGTGGCCGGCGAAGTGCGGAATCTGGCGGTCCGGGCCGCCGAATCGGCCCGGAATACCACGCGATTGCTGGCCGATTCGGCGGATCGGATTCAAGAAAGCGAGCAGATTGTCGAAAACACCCGCCGTGTATTCGAAGAGATCCGTCGGCGCAACGGAGAAGCCGCCGCATTGATCGGCGACATTTCCGCTGCGGCCGGGGAACAGGCCCAGGGCATCGACCAGATCAACGACGCCGTCAACAGCATCTCCGAGGTGGTCCAGGAAAATGCGGCTCAAGCTGAAGAAACCACCGCCATGGCCGAGCAGATGGACCGCCAGGCCAAAGAAGCCAAATCGGTGGCGGATGCCTTATCAGCAATCATCGGGATAAAGGTGACCCCGAAGCACCCGAACGCTTCAAAAATAAAGAAAGTTATGATATCG
>JBKHDE010000283.1:0-5851 GCA_046541495.1 Desulfococcaceae bacterium | reverse complement strand
ATTAAACAGAAGGAGGCGTGAATGAAGAAGATGCTGCGGACAATGGTCGTTCTGGCAATGGTTGTGTTCATGACGGGCGGGGCGGCCCTGGCCGCCGAAACGGTGGTCGGGGTGGACGCCAATTTTATGCCCTTTGAATTCAAGGTGGACGGCAAACTGACAGGCTTCGACGTGGATCTGTTCGAGGCCATCGCCAAGGAAATCGGTCTGGATTTCAAATGGCAGACCATGGATTTTAACGGCATCATCCCCGGCCTGCAGTCCAAGAGCATCGATGCGGCCATCGCCGGCATCACCATCAAATCCGAGCGGGAGAAGGTGGTCGATTTTTCCCATCCCTATTACGACTCCGGGTTGATCATTCTGGTGGCCGCCGATAACGAAGACATCAAGGTCCTGGAAGACCTCAAGGGAAAACGCGTGGCCACCAAACTGGCGACCACCAGTGAAGATTATCTGAAAAAGAACGTGGACACCAAAGAGCTGAAACTGCTTCCCAATACCGACAATCTGTTCATGGAACTGATGTCCGGCGGGGTGGATGCGGTCTTTTTCGATTCCCCGCCGCTGCTCTATTTCGCCGACAACCAGGGCAAGGGCAAGGTCAAAACGGTCGGACCGCTCTACCAGGGCCAGCCCTACGGCATCGCCTTCCCCGAAGGCAGCCCCCTGCGGGAAAAGGTGAACATCGCCCTGCTCAAGTTCATGGAAGACGGCACCTACGACAAACTGTATGAAAAATGGTTCGGCACCGCTCCGAAGTAAAAAGGCGCTGAAACATTTTGCGTGTATCCGGAGAGCAGGGTCTTGGCCCTGCTCTCTTTGTATCCGGAATCGGCCACCCGGGGCGCCGCGGCCGTCATCGACCGGTCGGCCGCCCTTCCAATCCAAAACAAGAGGAAGCATGATCCATGGGCACCGGCTTTGAATTCAAGTTCAGCGTCATCTGGGAATCGATCCCCATTCTCCTGACCGGGGTCAAACTCACCATTTTCATCACCGCCTTCGGGCTTCTCATGGGGTTTCTTCTGGGAACCATAACAGGCCTGATGAAAATCTCCCGCAACCCGCTCATCCGCCGAATGGGAGGGCTTTATGTCGAGAGCGTCCGGGGCACGCCGCTGATGGTCCAGGTCATGTTCATCTATTTCGGCCTGCCCATGGCGGTCGGCACCCGAATCCCGCCGATCGTCGCCGGCATCACCGCCATCGGGATCAATTCCGGGGCCTATATCGCGGAAATCGTTCGAGGGACCTTTCAGTCCATCGAGCGGGGCCAGACCGAAGCCGGCCGCTCCATCGGGCTGACCCATTTTCAGACCCTCTACTATGTGATCTGGCCCCAGGCCTTCAAACGAATGATCCCGCCGCTGGGCAACCAGTTCATTATCAGCCTCAAAGACACCTCCCTGCTGGTGGTGGTCGGGGTGGGCGAACTGACCCGAACCGGGCAGGAGATCATCGCCGCCAATTTTCGGGCCTTTGAAGTCTGGCTGGCGGTGGCGGTGATGTATTTCATCATGACCATGTCCATCGCCAAGGTCTTGAACGTCATTGAACGAAGACTGGAGATTTGACCATGATCGAAATCCGGCAACTCCACAAAAGCTTCGGCAGCCTCGAGGTATTGAAAAACATCGATCTGACCGTGTCGGCCGGAGAGGTGACCGTCATCATGGGCCCGAGCGGATCGGGCAAAAGCACCCTGCTTCGGTGCATCAACCGGCTGGAGGAGATCACCTCGGGGACGGTCATCGTCGACGGCTACGATGTGACCGACAAAGCCACCGACATCAACTTCATCCGCACCGAGGCCGGCATGGTCTTTCAGCAGTTCAACCTCTTTCCCCACATGACCACCCTGGGAAACGTCACCCTGGGCCCCCTCAAGGTACGAAAGATGAAGCGGAAGGAGGCCGAAAATCTGGGGCGGGAGCTTCTCGCCAAGGTGGGACTGAAAGACAAGGCCGACACCTATCCGGACCATCTGAGCGGCGGCCAGAAGCAGCGGGTGGCCATCGCCCGGGCCCTGGCCCTGAAACCCAAGGTGATCCTCTTCGACGAACCCACCAGCGCCCTCGATCCGGAGCTGGTCGGCGAGGTCCTCGACGTCATGAAGCAGCTGGGCCGGGAAGGCATGACCATGGTGGTGGTGACCCATGAAATGGGGTTCGCCCGGGAGGTCGCCGACCGGGTCATCTTCATGGACGAAGGGGTGATCATCGAAGAAGGCCCGCCGGAGGAGATCTTCACCCATCCGCGGCATGAGCGGACCAAGAGTTTTTTGGGGAAGGTGATTTAAGGAGGCAAACAGCATGGGCATGGCAACGGACGATTTGAATTTCAAACCACGGCTTCAAGTAATCAATGAGCACCAGATCGCTCAACTCCATATGGCGACCCTGGAAGTGCTGGAGCGTACCGGCATCAAGATCACCCACCCGAAAGCGCTGGAGATTTTCGCAGCCGCCGGTGCCCGAATTAATGGCGATCGGGTCAAAATCCCGGCCCCTCTGGTGGAGGAGGCGATTCGAAAAGCGCCGTCGAGACTCGTTCTGGGCACCCGCACCGGAAAGCGGACCGTTTTTCTGGAGCGGGATAAAACCTATTTCGGTCCCAGCCTCGATTGTATCGAATACCTGAACCCTGAAACCCACGAGCGGATTCCGTTTACCAGCGATCACGTCAAGGTGACCGCCGCCCTTTGCGACGCCCTGCCCAATTTCCAGTGGTGCATGACCATCGGCATGGCCGCGGACGTGGATGCAGACGTCGCTGATCGGGTGATCGCCCGGAATGTCATGGAGTATTGCGAAAAGCCGCTGGTCTTCTGCTGCAAAGACACCGACAGCGTTCAGGATATTTACGAAATGGCGCTCCTGCTGTGCGGCGGCAGAGAAAATTTCGATCATGCGCCCTGCATCGTCCACTACTCGGAACCGATTTCTCCCCTGGTCTACTATGATCCGGCGGTAGACAAGATCATTTATTGCGCCGAAAAGTCCATTCCGCTGATCAACTTCCCGGCGCCCCAGTGTTGCGGATCATCGCCGGCCACTTTCGCCGGCGCCATCGTTCAGGCCGGCGCCGAGTCCCTGAGCGGACTGGTTCTTCATCAACTGGTCAATCCCGGAGCGCCCTTCATCTACGGCGCCTTCACCACCATCATGGACATGCGGACGACCATCTTCTCCTATGGCGCCAACGAAATGAGCCTGATGACCGCCGCCCTCGCCCAAATGGCCCAGCACTACCGGTTGCCGTTCTTCGGCACGGCCGGCGCCACGGATGCCAAATTCTGCGATGCCCAGGCCGGTGCGGAGGCCGCCTTTCAGTGCCTATCGGCCGCGGCCGTGGGGTCGGGCCTGACCCATGATTGCAGCAGTTGGATGGACCACGGATCGGTAGCCTCCCCGGAGTTCATGGTTTTGGTCCATGACATCGTCGACTCGGTCCAGCACTACATGGAGGGCATTCCCATCAATGAAGAAACCCTGGCCCTGAATGTGATTCACAAGGTGGGTCCCGGCGGGCATTATCTGCAGGAAGCCCATACCCTGAAGCATTTCCGAAACATCAAATACTCCGATCTGTTTGAACGCATGGTCTACGGACGGTGGGAAAAAGCAGGCGCCAAACGGTTCGAGGAGCGCCTTCAGGAAATCACCTTGAAAAAAATGGCCCACCGGCCCGAGCCCCTGCCCGATAAAATGGTGAAGGAGCTGGACCGGATGCAATCGGGATGGAAATAACCGGCGTATGCAAAAAGGGGCTTGACATCGGCCCCGTCTACCCTCATATTACCCGTTTTGTTACGGCTGAATCTGCGGACAGCCGTTCTCTTGAACCGAAATAAATGACTGTTTTTTTATGGAAAGATCCGATTGAGCAATCGGCCGAAACCCAAACGAAAAACACAGGATGAAAAATGGATCAGATCAAATCCAAAATTGAACAAGAGATCGCATCGCTACACAATCTTCTTGATAACATCGACGAGATGTCCCGAGCCAAGGCCTTCAATCACCTGTCCAATGTCGGCGATGAGCTGATGGAGACCGCCTTGGCGCTTCTGGATCAAGAGGTCAAGGCGGCGTAAATCCTTCGGCCCGCCCCGAAAACCTGCCGGGGCGGGCTCGTCTTGACCATCCTGTCTTTCCGGGATTTCGGCCGGCGCCGAAATCCACCTCAACCGCCGAAATCGATATTCTCTCCCCCGCTGTAGACGATGAACTGCTTTCCTTTGGCCCGGGCGATCATGGTGATGCCGAGATCCCGGGCCAGTTCCAGCCCCATATGGGTGACCCCGGATCGGGAGAGCAGCACCGGAATGCCCATATGAGCGATTTTCATCACGATTTCAGAGGTGAGCCGCCCGGTGGTGTAAAAGATCTTGTCGTGGCCCGAAATCCGATCCAGCCACATCCGGCCTGAAATGGTGTCGGCGGCATTGTGCCGGCCCACGTCCTCCACGAACATGAGAATCTCCTCCCCCCGGCACAGAGCGCACCCATGCACCGCACCGGCCGCCTTGTAGATTTCATTTTCCCCGGCCACCGCCTTGACCAGGCCGTAAATGGTGGATCGGTCCACCGTCGCCCGGGGAAGCCGAACCTCGTAAAGCTTGTCCAGAACACAGCTGAAGACCGTGCCCTGCCCGCATCCGCTGGTCACCGATCGATGGGCCATCTTCTCTTCCCAGTCGGCAATGCCTTTGCCGTGGCGGGTGGCGATATGCACCGACTCTTCCGACCAGTTCACATCCACCGAGGCGATCTCTTCGATGTCTTGAATCAACCGCTGGTTCCGCAAAAAACCGAGCGCAAGGGTTTCCGGATACGTGCCGAGGGTCATGAGGGTGACGACTTCCCGCCCGTCCACGTAGATGGTCAGCGGATATTCACCGGCGATTCTGGTGTGAAGGGGGCCGCCTTCCTGATCCAGGGCATCCACCGAATGGGTGGGGGACAACCCGGCGGAGGTCATGCTCGGGCGGTAAGCGGTTGTTTTTCGGGCCGTCGGCATAGGTTTCATTCCTGTTCTGAGGCCTCCTGAACGGAAACCGGGTGTCTGCGGTGAATCGAATCGGCGTCGTTTGGAATTATAATCATACAAAGCGGGGGTGTGCAAGCAACCCGCTGGTCCCGAGCCGGATTTACACACGGTTTCAGATGGCCGGTTCGGGGCGCCTCCGCCGGTTTACGGGTTTCGGCACAGGGGCAGGGGCCCGCGGCTCGAATGCATTCCCGGCTTGACATTCTTTGCTTCCGGATCGAATATGAACCGCCCCGACGGCCTTTAACGAGACCACGTTTTGGAGGTACACGATGCTGGATAAGCTGATCGATCGGAACCTGGATCTGGTGATTTACAAAAATTCGCTGGAAGAATGGATCATCGCCCTGGCCACCGCCTTTCTGATTTTTCTCGTCACCCGCATTCTCAAGCAGATCCTGTATCGCAAACTGAGCAAAACGGCCTCCACCACCGTCACCATCTGGGATGACATGGCCGTCGAACTCATCGCCCGCATCCGCACCTCGGTGCTGCTGCTGGTGGCCGTCTATTTCGGGGCCTTGAAACTCGAACTGCCCGACATCGTCCATATGGTGATCAACCGGACGGTCATTCTGGTGCTGCTGCTGCAAATCGGCATCATCAGTTCCCGGGCGATCCGTTTCTGGTTCGACTACTATAGAAAGCTCAAGCTGGAGACCAATGCCGGGGCGGTCACCACCCTGGGCACCCTCAGTATCGCCTCGGTCATCGGGCTGTGGGTGATTCTCTTTTTCGTGGCCCTGGACAATCTCGGGGTGGATATCACCGCCCTGGTCGCCGGTCTCGGGGTGGG
>JBKHDE010000282.1:0-5880 GCA_046541495.1 Desulfococcaceae bacterium | reverse complement strand
AGATGCTGGAGATGGCCAGCCTGGGGGCCAAGGTGCTCCAGATCCGGTCGGTGGAGTTCGCCAAGAAATACAATGTGCCCATACATGTTCGTTCGTCGTTTACCGAAGAGGAGGGAACCATGGTCGTCAACGAAGAAGCCGATATGGAACGTCTGGTGGTATCGGGCGTGACCAACAGCAAAAACGAAGCCAGAATCGCCGTCAAAGGCGTTCCGGATCAGCCGGGAATCGCGGCCAAGATACTGACCCCCATCGCCGAGGCGGGCATCAATGTCGACATGATCGTTCAGTCCTCCCCCACCGGGGATACCAACGACTTGGCCTTCACAGTGCCCAAAACCGATTACAAGCGGGCCATGGAGATCGAACGCAAAGTGGCCCATGAAATCGGGGCCCGGGATGTGCGGGGGGATGATACCATCGCCAAGGTGTCGGTAGTCGGGGTCGGCATGAAAAGCCACTCGGGAGTAGCCGCCAAAATGTTTTCCACCCTGGCCGCGGAAGGGATCAACATCCGCATGATCTCGACCTCTGAAATCCGCATCTCCTGCATCATCACCGACAAGTATGCCGAGCTGGCCGTACGGGCCCTGCATTCGGCATTCGGCCTGGACAGTGAAAAATAGACAGTGAATAACGGAATTGACAAACCCGATTCCCGTGAATAGATTGAATGGCATTACCAATGAATCCATGTAAGGAGGTACATTAGATGACTGAAGCAAACAATGACCGGCTCGAAGTCACCCCGAGCGCGACCGAGCAGCTCGAGGAGTACTTCAAGGGCCGAGACAGAAGCCCGATTCGAATTTTTTTGAACGAAGGCGGGTGAGGGGGCCCATCCCTTGCGATGGCTCTGGATGAGCCGAGAGACAACGACGAGAAATTTGAGATCGAGGGTTTTACCTATCTGATCAATGAGGATTTTCTGGAAAAGGCCAAGCCGATCTCGGTCGATTTCGAGGGAATCGGATACAAACTTACCTGCGGCATCGATTTCAGCCGGCAGGCGGCATGCTCCTCCTGCGGAACCGGAAATACGAGCTGCTCATAAATAAATTCCGAATCGCGATCGTTTATGAAAGGGCCGCACATGCATTGTGTAGCCCTTTTTTTATGGGATTCGGCAATGCCTGTTTTTCAGCAATACCGCTTAATTGTTGACTGTTTTCGAGGGTCGTGCTAGGGGACGGATACTCGGAGCCCATGACGGATTGGTTTCACTATTTTTGAACGGAGGATACGGAATGCCACAGGTCACCTATGAACTGAATGAATCGACCGCGATCGTGACCCTGAATGACGGAGAAAACCGGTTCAACCCTGATTTCATCCATTCTTTTCTGGACATTCTGGATGACATCGAAACCGCCACCGATGCACGCACCCTGGTAGTCCGGTCGGCCCACGAAAAGATTTTCTCCAACGGCATCGATCTGGATTGGCTGATTCCGGTGATTCAGCAGGGAGACATCCCCGCAGCCAAGGATTTTTTCTTCCTGATGAACCGGATGTTCAAGCGAACCCTCACCTACCCGATGATCACCCTGGCGGCGATCACCGGACACGCCTTTGCCGGGGGCGCCATCTGGTCCTGCGCCTTCGATTTTCGATTCATGCGTTCGGATCGCGGGTATTTCTGCTTTCCCGAGGTGGACCTGGGCATTCCTTTTCTGCCGGGTATGCTGGCATTACTGAAAAAGGCGATTCCCATGTACAAGCTGGAAGAGATGCACCACACCGGCGCCCGCCTCACCGCCGAAGAATGCCAAAAACACCATATCGTCACCCGGGCCTGCCACCTGGATCATCTCCTGGAAGAGGCCCTGGCCTTTTCCGGCGGCCTCGCCAAAAAAAGAGAAGTGCTGCGGGAGATGAAGGCCCGGCTGTATAAAGATATCGTCCACGCTCTGGATGTGGAAGACGTTCCCTATATCGAATCGGGAAAATTCAACATCGGGTGAAGTGCGGAGCGACCAAGGAGGACCTCATGAAGATATTCATTACAGGCGGCACCGGCTTTGTCGGCGCCCACCTTTCCCAACGACTCCTGGACAAGGGACACACCGTCATCGCCACCGGCACCCGCCCCGATCAGGACCGGATTCACCACGATGAATTTCATTACCTCTCCTGCGACAACACACAGCCGGGCCCCTGGCAGGAGGTGGCGGCCAAAACCGATGCGGCGGTCAACCTGGCCGGCCGGTCCATCTTCAATTACTGGACCGAATCTTACAAGCAGAAGATGTACGACAGCCGCATCCTGACTACCCGGAACCTGGTGGATGCACTCCCGGAGAACCCGGACTTTGTGCTGGTGTCCACCTCCGCGGTCGGATATTACGGCAGCCAAGGGGATAAAATCCTCACCGAGGACGCCCCGCCGGGAGACGATTTTCTGGCCGAACTGGGTAAGGACTGGGAAGCCGAAGCCGAAAAAGCCCGGGAAAAAGGGGCCCGGGTGGCCATCCCCCGCTTCGGCATCGTCCTCGGAAAGGGCGGCGGGGCCATGAAGCAGATGCTTCCGATCTTCAAACTGGGCCTGGGCGGCCCGCTGGCCGACGGCAGCCAATGGTTTCCCTGGATTCACATGGAAGATCTCGTCGCCGCCATCGAGTTCGCCCTGGAAAACGAGGAGGTATCGGGGCCGTTCAACCTCACCGCCCCGGACCCGGTCCGGAACAAAGAATTCACCCGCATTCTGGCCGATCGGCTCCATCGGCCGGCCTTTATGCCGGCGCCCGGCTTCATGATTCGAACGGTCATGGGCGAGCTGGGGGATACCCTTCTGGCCAGCACACGGGCGATTCCGGAAAAGCTATTGGGATACGGTTTCCGGTTTACCTATCCGACCGCTCAGGCCGCCCTGGATCGGATCATTCAGGAAGAATCCGAATAGGGCTTGAATTGATGCGAATTTTCAATGCATCAACCCATAGCCGAGTTGCGAATGATGAAAAGATACCTATTTTACTTGGGAGTTTTGGCGACGATTCTCTGGGGATGCGCCGGTCCCCCGCCGGAGTATGCGCCTCCGGAAGATCTCTTCATTCAGGAAGTTTCCGAAATACCGGGTGTTTCAAAGGAAGCGCTTTTCAACGGCGCCAAAATCTGGGTGGCCAAAAGCTTCTCCTCCGACCTGGATGTGATCCAGTATGCGAACCGGGAGCAGGGAGTGGTGGTGGGAAAAACCAGCATTCCCCATGAACGCCCCTCCAAGCTCGGGGGTCCGGAGCGGTTCGAGCTTCGGTTCACGGTGGTGGCCGAAACCAAAGACGAAAAAATTCGAACCACATTTAAAGACCTTCGCCTGATGGGCGGGTTGGGCATCGATCCGCTCCTGGCATCGGATATGGAGGTGATTCGGCCCAAGCTGGAGGAATCGGTCCAGGCCCTGGTCGCCTCGTATGAAAAGAAATCCGAAATGGAAGACTGGTAGGAATCGGGTAATGAATATCGCAACGGAGACACCATCGGAAATGGTGATTCGCCAGGCCCGGGAGGTTCTCAAATCCGAGGCCGAAGGGGTCCTGCAACTGATGGACCGAATCGACGACAACTTCGCCCGAATGGTGGAGGTGATCTGCGCGGCCTCGGGCCGCCTGATCGTGGCCGGCATCGGCAAATCGGGCATCATCGGCCGTAAGTTCGTGGCCACCTTCAACAGCACCGGCACCCGGTCGCTGTTTCTCCACCCGGTGGAGGCCATGCACGGGGACCTGGGCATGGTCGGCCCCGAAGACGTGGTATTGGCCCTGTCCAACAGCGGCGAAACCGAAGAATTGAATATTCTGATTCCAACCATCCGCAGCATGGGATGCAGGGTGATCGCCTTTACCGGCAATCCCCGGTCGACCCTGGCCTGCAACAGCGACATCGTCATCGACGTGGGGGTCGAGCGGGAGGCCTGTCCCATGGGCCTGGCCCCGACCACCAGCACCACGGCTCTCCTGGCCATGGGCGATGCCCTGGCCGTGGTGCTGATCCATAAAAAACATTTCAAATCGGTCGATTTTAAGCGGTTTCATCCGGGCGGGGCTTTGGGAAAACGGCTCTCCAAGCAGGTCCGGGATTTTATGATGGTGGACGAAGCCATTCCGATGGTCTTCGAAAATGCCGCCATGGCGGACGCCCTATCGGCCATCGACCAGGCCGGCATCGGGGTGGTCCTGATCGTGGATGAAGCCCGGACCCTGACCGGCATTCTGACGGACGGGGACCTTCGCCGGCTTCTGGCCCGACGGCAGCCGATTTACGAACTCTCCGTTCGGGAAACGATGGTTCAAAACCCCAAATCGGTGGGACCCAACACCCCGGCCTACGATGCCCTGAACCTGATGGAAGCTTTCGAAATCACCGTTCTTCCCATCGTGGATGCGGACATGAAAGTGATCGGCATTCTTCATCTTCACGATATTCTGGGTAAGGGAGAGTTCAAATTCAAGGGCGCCTAAAGCAACGCGTCCACCGGATTTTTCATTGATAATTCAGGGGAAAGCCCCGGCTTTCCCCTTTTTGATAGATAGATGGACCCTATATAGTTCGAGGTATCAGCCATGGCTTTCGATGACATAGACACCACCATCCCCATGCTCGGTGAGGCCCGAATCCCCACCCCTATTCAGCGCTGGCAGAAGGACTGTCAACGCAGTTTCGTCTCCAACGGAGAACGGGTGACGGTCGAGGTCGATCCGGAAAGACTGACGGAAATGATCCAGGCGGGGAAAGAACCCCCTTCCTTTGAAAAGGCCGGCCCCCGGTCCAAGATCTATTTTGATCCCAGCAAACTCAAGTGCGCCCTGGTGACCTGCGGCGGGCTCTGCCCCGGCCTCAACGGCATCATTCGGGCCACCGTTCTGGAGCTGTATTACGGCTACGGGGTGCGCCACATCTACGGCATCCGGTATGGACTTCAGGGATTTATCCCCGAATATGGACGCGACGTGATCGACCTTTCCCCGGATGTGGTGGGCAACATCATTCGTAAAGGCGGATCATTCCTCGGATCATCCCGAGGCCCCCAGAATATCGATGAAATTGTCGATTGTCTGGAGCGAATGAATATCGGCATTCTGTTCATGATCGGCGGCGACGGCACCCTCAAGGCCGCCAACAAGATCGCCGACGCCATTCTGGAACGCGGGCTCAAGATCAGCATCATCGGCATTCCCAAAACCATCGACAACGACATCTATATGGTCTCCCGATCTTTCGGTTTCGATACCGCCGTGGACGTGGCCACCCAGGCGATTCGGGCGGCTCACAACGAGGCCGAAGGATATCCCCACGGGATCGGTCTGATCAAGCTCATGGGACGGTATTCCGGGTTCATCGCCGCCACCGCCACTTTGGCCCAGCAGGACGTCAATTTCGTGTTGATCCCCGAGGTGGATTTCGACATGGAGGGCCCCAACGGGCTTCTGGAAACCCTTCGAAAACGGCTGGAACATCGCGGACATGCGGTCATCGTGGTGGCGGAAGGGGCCGGGCAGCACTTTTTCGTTTCGGCCACCGAAAAGCACGATCCCTCCGGCAACGTCAAACTCCACGATATCGGCCTCTTCCTGAAAGAAAGAATTTCGGAGTACTTTCGGGAAAAGAATGTGGAGTATTCCCTCAAATACATCGATCCCAGCTATATCATTCGCAGCCTGCCGGCCAATTCCAATGACCATGTCTTCTGCAGTTTTTTAGGTCGGGACGCGGTTCATGCGGCCATGGCCGGAAAAACCAAAATGCTGGTCGGCCACTGGAACAACCACTTCGTCCACGTGCCGCTGGAGGCCTCTTCGGGCAAACGCAAACAGGTCACCCCCAACGGAAGGCTCTGGCAGAGCGTACTGGAGGCGACGGGCCAGGGCTCTCTGAAAAACGACT
>JBKHDE010000281.1:0-5916 GCA_046541495.1 Desulfococcaceae bacterium | reverse complement strand
GACTTTTACCTGGTGATATTCGATGAAATCGACCCCCCCCCCCTGAAGACCGAAACCCTATCCGATACAACCCAGACGGATGCCACCGTCAAAGAACTCGAAGCCGAACTCGAAATGACCAAAAAGCGGCTTCAAACCGCTATCGAAGAATATGAAACCGGCCAGGAAGAGACCCAGGCCACGGTGGAAGAACTTCAGAGCACCAACGAGGAGCTGCGCTCCACCATGGAGGAGCTGGAAACCAGCAAGGAAGAGCTTCAGTCCATGAACGAGGAACTTTCCACGGTGAACCAGGAGAACCGCCATCGGATCGAGGAGCTGACCGAGCTTACCGACGACCTTCAGAACCTGATGACCGCCGTCGACATACCCACCCTGTTTCTGGACCGGGACCTTCGGATTCTTCGGTTCACCCCCCAGGCCAGGAACCTTTTCAATATCCTGCACACCGACCGGGGCCGGCCCCTGACCGATCTGACCCACCGGCTGGGCGACAACCGGCTGCAGAAGGACGCCCGGCTGGTGCTGGACCGGCTGGCGCCGGTGGAGCGGGAGCTGCAAAGCGAGGGCGGCCGCTGGTATTTGACCCGGGTGCTGCCCTACCGCACCGAACAGGATCGAATCGAAGGGGTGGTGATCATCCTGATCGACATCACCGACCGCAAACGGGCGGAAGCGGCGCTGCGGCGGCTGAACGAAACCCTGGAGCAGCAGGTGCTGGAGCGCACCCAACTGGCGGAGGCCCGGACCCGACAGCTCCAAAGACTGGCGGTGGAGCTGATCGAGGCCGAAGAGCGGGAGCGCCGCCGAATCGCCCATCTGCTCCACGATGATCTTCAGCAGGACCTGGCCAGCGTTCGCATGCAGCTGCAGGCGGTCTGCCGCAATTTGAAAGACGTGCCGATGCTGGAAAAGATCGACCGGCTGCTTTCGGAATCGATTGAAAAGTCCCGACAGGTGTCCCATGAATTATGCCCGCCGGTGCTTCACCATTCCGATTTGATGGATGTGTTCAGATGGTTGATTCGGCAGATGGAAACCCAGTTCGGTCTGTCCGTCCGGCTGAAGGCGGACTCCCCTCCCCCGGTCGAAAACGGCCCGTTGAAGGTTTTCCTCTTCCGGGCCGTGCAGGAATTACTCTTCAATATTCACAAACATGCCGGTGAAAAGGAGGCCGATCTCCTGATTTCCGGCGCCCGGGACCGGCTGATGATTACAGTTCAGGATTACGGCACGGGCTTTGATCCCGAAACCTTGAAATCCGCCGATGCGGACACCGGGCTGGGCCTGCTGAGTCTGCGGGAGCGGGCCCGGTTCATCGGGGGGAAACTGGAGGTCGAGAGCACACCGGGCAAGGGCTCCCGGTTTACCCTTTCCATTCCCATAGACCTGTCCCACCCCCAAGACACGGAGGCGTTTCCGCCGGTTGCCGGCGAAACCCTCGAGGTCCCGGTCAGACCGGAAGATTCCGAAAAGACGGGTCTCATTCGGGTGGTTTTTGTAGACGACCATGAGGTCATGCGAAAGGGGCTGATCCGGATGATATCCGACCAGCCCGCCATCGAGGTGGTCGGAGAGGCGGAAAACGGTCGCGACGCCCTCGATCTGGTCCGCCGGGTGCATCCGGACGTGGTGGTGATGGATATCAACATGCCGGCAATGGACGGGATCGAAGCCACCCGCCGGATCAAATCCGAACAGCCCCATATTCGGGTAATCGGGCTTTCCATGTCCGAGGATGAAGAGATCGTGCGAACCATGAAACAGGCCGGGGCCGAAGCCTTCGTTTCCAAAACCGCCGGCTCCGGGGAACTGCTTCAGGCGATCTATAATCTGCGGGACGGGGAAGCCGAATGAAAAATCTTCCGTCCCGATCCATAACCGGGGTTTTGAGTTGATCCGCCCCAAAGGATTCATTATGCTGTTCCGCTGAAACAGGGCGGAAAAGGAGTTGAATATGGAACCAGACGAGGCGAAAAGACGGGTGCTGATCGTGGACGATCATGCGGTATTTCGAGAAAGTGTTCGCATGATCATCGATGACATGCCCGATTTCAGGGTCTCCGGCGAAGCCGAAACCGCGGCCCAGGCGATCAATGCCTGCCGCCACACCGAATTTGAACTGATTCTGCTGGATGTGCGCCTGCCGGATCGGCCCGGAGACCAAATCGCACAAGCTTTACGAGCCAACGGCGTCACGGCTAAAATCATCGCTTTGTCGATGCGGGACGAAAAAACCGTCCGGCGCCGGATGCTGAATGCCGGGGCCGATGCGTTTGTCAGCAAGGCGGCCGGGGCCGGGGCCTTGATGGACACGATTCGAGGGTGTTTCTAACCCGGAACCGGTGAATCTTTTTATTGCCATATTCCCCAGCCCAAATCAGTCGTCCATCCAAGGATGAAAACAATGGCCCTTTCCAAACGCCACACCGGTATAGAAGACGGGAACCGACCACGAGAAGCGCTGCTTCGGGAGATTGAAGCATTGAGGGCAAGCCTGGCCGCCGAACAACAGCGAACCCGGGAGCAAGCCCGGGAACTTGCCCGCCTGAAATCCTTACATCCCCCGAAAAACGAACCCGACCAAGTCCGGGACGTCTTGAAAGAAGGCGAACCACATCTGCGCGACGTTTTGAACAACCTGATCGCCCTGGTCGGCGTATTGACCCCGGACGGGATTCTGATCGAAGCCAACCGGTATGCCCTGAAAGCGGCCGGTCTTTCACCGTCGGATGTACTGGGAAAACCATTCGAGGAGTGCTACTGGTGGGCCTGGTCCCCGGAGGTGCAAAAACGACTGCGAAAAGCCATCGGGGAGGCCGCCGCGGGAAGGGGGTCCCGCTATGATGCGGTGATTCAGGTCGGCGAAAATGCCTTTCGAACCATCGATTTCATGCTTTCGCCGATGTTCGGACCCGACGGTCGCATTTCCTATCTGATTCCCTCGGCCACCGATATCACCGAGCGAAAAGAGGCGGAAGAGGAAATCCGCCGAAATGAAGCGACCCTGAACGCCGTGCTCGAATCGCTCCCCGTGGGCGTGGTGATCGCCGATAAGCAGGGCGGACTCCTCCGCGTGAATCGGGTCATCAATGAGATATGGGGTCTTCACCCGGAAACCAAAAACTGGGAACAATATCAAGATTGGGTCGGCTTTTGGCCGGATACCGGTGAACGGCTCATGGCCCATGAATGGGCCATGAGCCGCGCCCTGCTTGAGGGCGAGACGGTGGTCGGCCAGCTGGTCGAATGCGAACAGTTCGGAACGGGCCGGCGGCGCTTCATTATAAACAATGCCGCGCCGATCCGGGATGCCTCCGGTGAAATCACCGCAGGGGTGGTGGTCGAAATCGACGTGACCGATCAGAAACGCGCTGAACAGGCGCTGCGGGAAAGCCGGGAACGGTATCAGCTCGTGAACCGGGCCACCAACGACATCATCTGGGACTGGAACCTGACCACCGATGAATTGAGCTGGAATAAAATGGTGGAATCGGCTGTGGGAAAAACCCGGGCCGAAATGGAACCGACCATCCAAAGCTGGCGCCGGCACATCCACCCCGAAGACCGCGACCGGGTTCTGAAGGGTATCCACCGGTCCATCGACACCGGGGAGAATACCTGGCGCGACGAATACCGATTCGGTCCGGTGGGCGGCCCGTGGCGGACCTACCTCGATCGGGGTCTGATCGCCCGGGATGAAAACGGAAACGCTTACCGCATGATCGGCTCCATGCTTGATCTCACCGAAAGACGTCGCGCCGAAGAGGCGCTTCAGTATGCCCACGGGCTGCTCGAAGGCATCACCCGGGGATCCGAAGATATGATCGCCGCGGAGGACAAAGATTTTCGATACATTTTCTTCAACAACGCCTACCGCCGGGAATTCCAACGCCTCTGGGGCCGGGATATCGAGATCGGCACCAATATGCTGGAGGCCCTGGCGCCATGGCCCGAGGATCAGCAAAAAGCGAAAGACCTCTGGCGCCGGGCACTGGACGGCGAAACCTTCAGCATTACCCTCGGGTTCGGTCCGTCGAAGCAGGAGAAACAGATTTACGATCTTCGTTACAACCCGGTTTACGATAGCGAAGGCCGGCAGATCGGGGCCGCCCATACCCTTCGGAACGTGACCGAACAGGTCCGCATGCAGGAAGCCCTCAAGCACCTGAATGAAACCCTCGAACAGCAGGTCGCTGAGCGAACGGCTATCGCCGAAGTCCGGTCCAAACAGCTTCAATCCCTGGCGGTGGAGCTGATCGAGGCCGAAGAGCGGGAACGCCGCCGAATCGCCGGTCTTCTCCATGACGACCTGCAGCAGCTCCTGGCCGGGGCTCGAATGCAGCTTCAGACGGCGGTCCGGAGTATTCCGGAGAATCCGGTGATTCAAAATGTGGAAAAACTGATGGAGGAATCGATCGAGAAGGCCCGCGGTCTTTCCCATGAACTGAGCCCTGCGGTGCTCCATTATTCCGGTCTGGTGCCGGCACTCCAGTGGCTGGTCCGGAAGATGAGCGAGCAGTTCGACATGACTGTCGAATTGGATATCGACATGGCACATTCGATCGAAAGCGCCCCTTTGAAGGATTTTTTATTCCGGGTGGTTCAGGAACTGCTTTTCAATGTTTTCAAGCATGCCGGGGTGAAAACCGCTCGGGTTCATGTCTCCGCCTTCGACGACCGCCTGAGCGTGACCGTCAGAGACCGGGGTAAAGGATTCGATCCCGCCGCCCTCGAAACGGCCACCGCCGAATCCGGGATCGGTCTGTTGAGCCTTCGGGAGCGCGCCCGCTCCATCGGGGGCGCCCTGAAGATCGAAAGCCGACCCGGAAAAGGCAGCCGCTTCGATCTTTCCGTGCCCCTGGACCTGCCGATACCGGACAAGACGGCCCCGGTGGGAACAGCGACCGACCGGCAACCCGTTGAAACGGCCGAGGTTTCCAAATCCCAAAAGGCCAGGGCGCTTCGAGTGGTGTTCGCCGACGATCACCTGGTGATGCGTCGGGCCCTGATCCGCACGATCAACGACCAACCCGATATTCAAGTGGTGGGAGAAGCGGAAAACGGCCGGGAGGCGGTTGAACTGGTCCGTCAGCTTCAGCCCGATCTGGTGGTGATGGACGTCACCATGCCGGAGATGGACGGGGTTCGGGCCACCCGGCGCATCAAAGCCGAATGGCCCCGGGTGCGGGTGGTGGGCCTCTCGATGTTCGAAGATGATCACATCGCCCAAGCCATGCGCCGGGCCGGGGCCGAAGCCTTCGTGAGCAAAACCGCCTCGTCCGGAGAGCTGCTGAAGGCGATTTACGGAGAGGGTTGATGCCAGGCGATCGGGGTTATATTTTCTTGACCTGAACCCGGTCGAGTTCCTCTCGGATCACTTGGCGGACCATGGCCTCATCCAGCGTTTTTCGGCTGTGGCCCAGGTATTGCCGTAGAGCTTCATTGATCATGGTCTGGTACCCGTACCCGGCCGCATCGGCCCGGGCGCGAAATTCTTCAAGGATATCGGTGTCGAGATAAATGGTAATCCTCGTTTTCCCCTTTTGAGGAACCACCGGACCGCGGCGGGCATTTTTAAAATCATATTCCTTTTTCATAATGCTTTCTTTCGCCGGATGTCGCTTTTCTGGCCGAAATCATTCGAATGCTATCCCCCCGATAGGTATATACTACGACGACAATACGTCCGATTGAATCAGCGCCGATACTTACAAATCGTTTTTCTGATTCAATATCATGATCTTCTTTTGATAAAGCAAAAGGATCGAAGAGAGCTGATTCGGCATCTGAAAAACGGACGCGATGTTTTTTGTAATTGGCTTCTGCTTTTTGAGGATCCCATTCGACCTTCATATTTGAAAATACATATTTTATATGTATAGGTCAAGGAAATATTGTTAAAATTCTATTTGT
>JBKHDE010000280.1:0-5959 GCA_046541495.1 Desulfococcaceae bacterium | reverse complement strand
CGTCTTGCCGCACCCGCTTTCCCCCACCAGGCCGAGGGTTTCGCCGGAATGAATCCGGTAGGAGATGCCGTCCACCGCTTTGGCCACACCCTCTCTCACCCGAAAATGGATGTGCAGGTCCCGAACATCGAGGAGCGGCGCCGCCATTATCCGATGACGGAAAAGCTGGAATCGGGATTGATGTCCCGCAGCCGGCTGAAAAAGCCGATGTTGCAGGGTCGGCCGGTATGTTCCATGGTAAATTCCACCGGGTCGGCGTCATGGTTTTGCCCGGCCTCCACCTTTTGAATCAGTTCCGACATCAGCACCCCCACCACCGGGGCGTTCTTGTACTGGTTGCCCGAGGTGCCCACCGCCATGTAAAACCCGGGCAGATCCGACATGTCGTAGATGGGGATCCAGTCGTCGGTGACATCATAGAGGTCCACCACCCCCTGGGGCTGGTTGGGGATCGGCAGTTCATCGATCCGCTGGGCCTGGCGCATGGCCTGGGTGGTCCACTGGCGGGTGAAGTCCCGGCTGAAATCATCCGGGTGGACCCATTCCCGTTCGTCGCATTCCGGGTCTTCGCTGCCCACCAGCACATGGTTGCCCACCTCGGGCCGGGAGTAGCAGCCGATGTCCCCGTCGGAGATGATGGTGCCGTCGTGTTCATAATCGAAATCGGGGGGCGAGGGCAGATGACAGACCTCCTGGCGCAGGGCCCGGGTCTTGATCTTCATTCCCGCTTCCACACCGGCCATTCGGTTGATCAGATAGGAGTGAGGACCGGCCACATTGACGACGACCGGGGCGTGAATCTCGGTGCCGTCCTTGAGCCGGACCCCCGCGGTCCGGCCGTCTTTTTTGAGGATCTCCACAACCTCGGCCTGGTACCGGAATTCGGCGCCCCGGGCCTCCGCCGCCACCTGCACATTGTGGGTCGAGAGCTGCGGGTCGGTGATGTACCCGGATTCGGGCACGAAAATGGCGCCGGCAATCGCCTCTCCGGTGGGTTGACCGAATTCGGGATCATCCATGGTCTTGGCCGGAAAATAGCGCCGGGTGTTGAGCACCGGCCAGCGCCGCCGAATCTCTTCTCGGGTCAGCTCCTCGTAATCGACCCCGAGATCTTCGAGGCTGGCCTTGACCGTGACCAGGTTCTTGTTGAGCGGGGTCTTGATCACCAGGCAGCCGGTGTTGACGTACCGGGCCATCCCGGTGGGATCCACCACCCCGAGGTATGTGTCCCAGTTGTCCCAGTAGAAGAACCCTTCCCGGGCCATGGCCACCCCGTCGGGGGTGGAATAGTGCAGCCGAATGATGGCGCAGGAGTTGGAGGTCGACCCGTACCCGGCCGTTCCCAGCTTATCCACATTGAGGGTTTTGTACCCCTTTTTGGCCAGTTCGAATGCGGTGCAGCACCCGAGAATCCCCGAGCCGATGATCACCGCATCATATTGATTTTCCATTTCATTCTCCTTGTCTATATCTTTGCTTCGCCGGCGGTGCCGATGGGTTTCCGGTAACTTATTCGCATTCCAGCTTAAAACCTGAATCGGCTACCCTCGGCGGCATTCGGTTTTTTTGAGCCATACCCGCCCGGTGTTAATTTTGTCAAGGGGTGTTTTGCCGTCGGTCAAAATGGTTGTCAGGTCGCGGCCCCGCATGTTAGAAAATGCCGTAAAAAAAACCAACCCCCACCCGCAGACCAGAGGAGGACGCCGATGCCGATTGAAACCAACGCGACCCAGAAAAACACCCCCTATTTTCGCATCCTGACCCAGGACCAGATTCATGAATTGGTGCGGGCCGCCTATGAAATCATGGAAAAAGTCGGCTTCAGGGTGCTCCATGCCGGCGCCCGGGAGATGCTCAAAAAGGCCGGCGCCGTGGTGACCGGAGAGCGGGTAAAGGTGCCCGAGTTCATCGTCTCCCACTGCATTCAGACGGCCCCCAAGGGGTGGACCCTTTATGACCGGCAGGGAAAGCGGGCCCTGGATGTGGCCGCGCGCAAGAGCTATTACGGCACCTCCACCGCCAGCCCCAACACCAAAGACGCCGTCACCGGCGAATACCACCCGACCACGGTGGAGGACCTGGCCCGGGCCGCCAAGATCGCGGACGCCCTGGACCACATGGACTGGGTGATGCCCATGGGCTCCTGCCAGGATGTGCCGGCCAATTCGGCGGATCTTCATGAATTTTATGCCACAGTGACCAACACCGTGAAGCCGATCGTGTTTCTCAATTACACCCCCCGGGGCACCGAACTGGTCTTTGAGATGGCCGCCGAAATCGCGGGCGGTCTGGACGCCCTGCGGGAAAAACCTTTTCTGGTGCTCTACCCCGAATCGATCTCTCCCATGGTCTTTCCGGACGAGGTGGTGGCCCGAATGTTCGTGGGCGCCGATCTGTATATGCCCCAGATGATGGGCCCCACCATTCAGCCCGGCGCCACCGGGCCGATCACCCTGGCCGGCGGCATCGCCCAGGCCCTGGCCGAATCGCTGATGGGGCTGGTGGTGTGTCAGCTTCGAAAACCGGGATGTCCGGTGGGGCTGGGGTGCAATTTCGGAATCATGGACATGCGACGGGGGCTGATGTCCGTGGGCGCGCCCGAGACCAGCCTGGCCATTTCGGCCCAGGCCGAGGTGGCCCAGTATTTTCAGCTGCCCACCTGGGGACTGGCCGGGGCCACCGACGCCAAGGTGCTGGACGCCCAGGCCGGGGCCGAGGCGGCGTTTCATCTGCTGGCCCAGGGCCAGGCGGGGCTCAACATGATCCACGACGTCGGTTATATGGACATGGGCATGGCCTGTGCCGTGGAACAGCTGGTGCTGGGGGATGAAATCATCGGCATGGTGAAACGGTTTCTGCGCGGCATCGAGATCAACCCCGATACCCTGGCCCTGGATGTGATCGGAAAGGTGGGCCCGGGCGGCAATTTCCTTCAGGAGATGCACACCTGCAAGGGGTTCCGGTCCGAATTGTGGCAGACCTCGCTTTTTACCCGGGAAACCCACGGCGGATGGGTGCGAAGCGGCGAAAAAGACACCGCCGACCGGGTCCGGGAAAAGATCCTCTCCATCCTGGAGACCCATGAGGCGCCCGCGCTGCCGGACAAAACCCTGAGTGCCCTGGCATCGATTCGGGATCGGGGGGAGAAGGAACTGGGATAAATTTTCGGCGCGTTTCGGCGATGCCGAGTGAAAGGGATCATTACAAATGAATGACGACAGCCGACTGGTCTATTCAACGGAAACCGGCCGTATCTGCCCGACCTGCGAAAAACCGGCCGCGAAATGCCGATGCAAAAAGCAGAAGAAGGATAAAAAGACGCCGCCCCAGCCGCCGAGCCATCCCAATGACGGCATCGTCCGGATTCAGCGGGAGACCAAAGGCCGCAAGGGGAAAACCGTCACCGCCGTCTTCGGGGTTCCCCTGGCGGACAAGGACCTCAAGGAGTTTGCCAAAACCCTCAAAAGCCGCTGCGGCACCGGCGGCACCGTAAAGAACGGGGTGATCGAACTTCAGGGGGATCACCGGGAGGCATTGAAGGAGGCGATCGAAAAGCAGGGGTATACGGTGAAACTGGCGGGGGGCTGAGCGCTGTTAACAAATCTCGATGGAATTTTCAGACAGAATCTTTTCTGCTAACTTCCCTGTCGGGACGCTTCCGATGCGAAAAACCCCGGCAGGAGACAAGAGGTCCCGCGCGTAGAGGGTCAAGGAATTTCCGGACTCCGTGTGTACCTTCGCGTAGACGATACGCGTTCCCAGCTTTTCCGCCCTTTGCTTGGCAGAGGCGATTTTTTCGTGAATGCCGTCCTCTGTTTTGAAATATTCTTCCCTGATTTGAGAAAGGACGCTTCTGAGGGCGGATATCTGTGTATTGTATGTGTGGTTGTATTCGCCGTTTTCGTTTTTGCCGGAGGCTTTTCTTGCCTCCTCGTACCGCCGGATTTCCGCCTCGATGATATGGATTGCGCTTTTCATTGTCCTTTCTCCTTTTCAGCCCCGGCGAACCCGGGGGCGGTGAATCGACGGTCATAAGACCGCCTGCACGACCTGGGATTGTTTTTATCGCTTTCGGCCCTGTTTTCGATGGTCGCCTTTTTCCCTTTGTTTCTGCCAATGTAAATCATTGTTAAACAGAAGTTAAGAAAAAAAATGAAGGTGGGTTTATTACATCGCCCCTGCAGATATGGAAAGGCTTTTTAACCCCTTCTTTACCACCAAGGAAGTGAAAAAGGGAACCGGGCTTGGGCTTAGCGTCTCGGCCGGCAAGCGGCAAATGAATCGACCAAAGCGCCATCGATCAGGATAGGTATGTGACTGGCCGGTTGGTCTTTCGCCATATTCCCCCTCACAGCAGCCGTTCCGATTGTCCCAGAAGATAGCAGAGAATATAGGCCGGAATTTTTAAAAACGTCGTATCGATATTCTTTAATCGGGTCACCCCAAAATCCGCTTCCTGTTGGGTCACCAGATACCCCTGCTTCGGGTTTTCAGACGCGCAAAACATGCCGAGACCGCCTTTTCTGTCCAATTGCGGTTTCGCTTTGTATTTGACTTCGAAGGGCAGCACATACGCCGGACTCCGCACGATGATGTCCACTTCTTTTTGCGAGGCCGCATCCCGCCAGTAGACGATCTCCGGGGTGTCCCGGTAATAACAGGCGAACAGATGCCGCAGCACCGTGGTCTCCACGATGGTGCCCATCTCCTCGGGATTGGTGTAGATCTCCTCACCCCGCAGGAGCACGGCATTGCGCAGGGCCGCATCCACCAGGTAATATTTGTTGCGGGCCTTGAGCACCTTTTTCCCGGCCAACCCCGAAGGCGGCAGGCGATAAATGAGATTGGCCTGTTCCAGCAGGGTCAGATGATTGGCCACCGTCGTGGCGGTGGTGCCCAGGTCTTTGGCGCAGCTCTGGTGGGCCAGGATGCCGCCGGTATGCAGACACAAGTATATGAACAGTTTTTCAAGATCGTTGATATTTCTGACCCCGAAGAGCGCCGTCAGGTCCCGCTTTAACACGCGCTCCACCACATCTTCACGCAAAAGCCGCTGACAGAGGTCGATGTTTTCCTGGCTGACCGTTTCCGGAAAGCCGCCCACCAGAAGATAGCGTTGAAAAAGCGGTTGCAGGGGGCGCATCCGGGTTGCCAGGGCCGACAGATCGCCGGTTGAATGTGAAAAAAGGGCACTGACACGCAGATTCGAATCGATCCCCTCTTCCACCTGATTGCGCATGCTCACGAATTCAAAGAAAGAAAGGGTGGGAATCGGTACCGTAATCCAGCGGCCGACGCCGCTTTCGGCCAATCGATCCCGATGGACCACCGAAGCGGAGCCGGTGGCCAGGATGCGATACTGGGGCTTGTGATCGACCAGCAGCTTGATCTCGGTCTCCCATTGCGGGGCGTACTGGATTTCATCGAGCAGCAGGGTGGCCGGCCGGCCGTCGGGGTAGGTGCTCTCATGAAAGAGCGACAGGATCTCCCGCAGGGACAGTAATTTTAACAGTGGGTGATCCAGGCTGAGATACAGAATGCTCTTGGGGTCGTCCCCTTTCTGAACCAGGGCCTGGGCCATCTGCTGCAGAACCGTGGTTTTGCCTACCCGCCGCGGTCCGGACAGGAGCACGGCCCTGCGCAGGCCGGCGTCCTCCAGATAGCGTCGGCAGGCGTCGAAGGCCAGCCGGCGGAATGGCGGCACCGGACATGGACGTTCGCTCCACCAGGGATTGAAGCCGGTCAGAACATGGATGATCTCGCTGTGGTCCAGAAAATCTTTCAAAAAAAGCCTCACCTGGTTTTATTTCTAAATTTATGCATATCATACTATGCATGTTTAAAAAACAAAACCAAAATTTATTGTTTTTTAGATACCCTTTCGCCCCGGTAAACCGGAGAGCAGGTAAACCCGAGAGACGATACCATCCCCCTGCGGTGTATAAAAAGTCTGCCATAC
>JBKHDE010000279.1:0-5969 GCA_046541495.1 Desulfococcaceae bacterium | reverse complement strand
CTGTGAACCGGACGATCCGGTCCGGACCTCCTTTTATCAAGCGGGTCTCGGGGGAGATGGACCTCGATTCACCGCTTCGGGAGCGGTATGGGGTGCTGTGGATGGGCCTGACGCCGTCCACGAACTGAATGGCATTCTGTGGGCCTTGAGTGCCGTCGAAACCGGAAACCCCTTCGGGCCGGACTCGGGTTTTCAGACCCGACTCACCGCTCTGGCAACGGAAAACGGGCGGTTGGAATTCCTGAGTGCATTGGATGTGGGGACCCTGCCGAATCGACCCCGTATTCGCTTTTCCGGCAACCGCGCTTATGTCTTTTCAGAAACCGGAGGCATCGTCCCGGTGGACCTTTCCGATCCCCAGAACCCGCGATCCGGCGATAGGCTTCCGGTCGAGGGAAGGCTTTCGGAAGTGTCCACCCTGAAGATGGATCGCCTTCTCGGCATCGGAACCGGCGAAACCGGCCCGACCGACACAACCACCCTCCACATAGCGCTGATCGATGCCTCCGAGACAACCCTTCTGAATGTTCTCGATCGAGAATTCCGGATGGTGCCCCAAGCGGAATCCGAATCCGCTTTATATTTCGGCCCGCTCGTTGCAGATTCAGAAACCTCCCTGCTGGCACTTCCGCTGCGGGTGGCCGGCCTGAATTCGGATCGATTCGCGGGCTCCTTGCTTTTGCGGACCACCACGGAGGATATTCGAACGGAGGGCATCATCGAAATCCCGGAAGCGGTGCTTGCGGTGTCGGATGGTCTTTGGATTCTGCCCCGGTTCATCGGCGGCCGACTCTTTCTTTTTCATCCGGGCGGCGTAACCCTCGCTGATCCCGAAAACCAGGGATCAGAGCCGATAACCTTTTGGTTTACCGACGTTTAACATAATTCCACAAAAACAGGAGTTCTTCTTATGAAACGCATGATTCAACACATGGGACGGGTCGTCGGGATTTGCATTCTGCTATTCGCCTGCAGCGGGGGCGGCGACAATTCGACAGCGGTTTCGGAAGACCAAACGCCGCCGGGGGATGTCGCTCCGAGCAATACCTCCCAGCTGGCCCGGTTCTCATCGGATGAGGAACTGGCCGCCTATCTGAAATCGGGATTAACCACCAGGACCGCCCATCCCGATCCCGTATTTGGAGCGCCCGAGGGAGATGCGAGCGGCCCGGGAGGGGAAGCTTCGGGGCCTCGGTTTTCCACCACCAACCTGCAGGAGAGCGGGGTCGATGAAGCCGATCTCGTCAAGACCGACGGTCGGCATCTTTATATGATTCAGGGGCATTCCGATGATAACTACCTGCCGGAAGCGGATGTCTTCGCGCCGCCCTCCTTCGAAGGGGAATCCGCCATTCGGGTGATGGAGATTTCCGCAGATCCCGCCCGGGCTCAGGAAATCACGTCCCTTTCCCTGGCCGAATTTGAAAATCCGGTGGACGGGCTCTATCTGGTCCCCGACCGGGGAAACGGCAATCCGGACCTTCTGGTCACGGTCGGGGGTACTCAGCAGAACATGTGGCTGGCCTGGGATTGTCTCGGGTGCTGGCGGACCGGCACCGCAGAAGTGGGTTTGTTCAATGTGTCTTCCCCGGAAAACCCCGAACTGATCACTCGAATCAATCTGGATGGACAATTGATCGCAAGCCGCCGCATCGACAACATGCTCTACCTGGTGACCCGGTTTACCCCGGGTCTGGATGAAGTGATCCCTTATCCCCAGACCGAAGCGGACCGGGAATGGAACGAACGGGTCATCGCCGACGCCCCTTTGACGGATCTGCTTCCCAAGGCGAGCTTCAGCGGCGGAGCGGAAGCGGCGCTGGTCCGGACCGATCAGGTCTACCTGCCGCCGTCGAATGAAGACCGGGAGCCGCAGCCGAGTCTGATCACCGTCACCGCCGTTGACCTGGAATTTCCGGAAAGCCCGGTTTCCAGGTCCATCGCCGGTCCCGCGGAGACCGTATTTGTGGGAACGGAAAGCCTGTATGTGGCTACCGTCCGGTATCCCCATCCGGTGTATGCAGAAGGAAATGTTATCCCGGAAGAGACCGCAACACTGACCACCCAGGTCCACAAATTTGCGCTCACCCTCAACGGGCCGGTTTATAAGGCATCGGGATCGGTATTGGGCGGTCTGGGATGGGAAGAAGACAAGAAACCTTTTCGAATGGGGGAACACGAGGGAATCCTGCGTATCGCCACCTCTCTCGGAGACACCTGGGACGGGTCGGCCACGACCCGCCTGACCCTGCTCAAAGAAGGGGAGGACGGTCTCCTGGAAGAAACCGGCTCCATTGAAAATATCGGCAAACCGGGCGAGCGGCTCTATGCCGTGCGGTTCGTCGGCCCCAAAGGCTATCTGGTCACCTTTAGAGTAACCGATCCGCTGTATGTCTTCGATCTGTCCGATCCTTACCGGCCCACCACGGTCGGAGAACTCCAGATCGAGGGCTACTCCGATTATCTTCATCCCATCGGCGAGAACCTGCTCCTGGGGATCGGCAAGGATGCGCTGCCGGATAATTCATCCAGTGATTTCGGCGGCCGAGGGGCCTGGTACCAGGGAGTGAAGCTCGCGCTTTTCGAGGTTTCCGGCAACCCCGAATCCGCTGATTCCAATTCCTCGAACCCCAGGGAGCTGGACAGCCTGATCATCGGGAAACGGGGCACCGAATCGGCCGCCCTCTCCGATCACCATGCCGTCGCCTATATTCCTCCGGCGGCGGGTCAGCCCGCAAAACTGTCCCTGCCGATACGGCTTCACGACACCCCCACCCACGCCGACTGGTTCGACCCGAACCGCCCCGACACCTATTATGAATGGACCCACACGGGCCTTTACCTGTTCGAAATCGATCCCGGTGACATTCGGCAGACCGGCAAAATGGTGGTGGCCGACCGATTCAATGGGGATGATCCCGTGATGCCGGCCTTTTGGCATGCGTCTACCGACCGGGCGGTGATTCTGGACGGCAGCGTCCATTATATCCATAGTGGTCGAATCTGGTCCGGAAGATGGGATTTCCCGGAAGATTTCTCCGGTCCTGAATGACCGGGAGCCGAAGCCATCCACCGCGCACCGTATGGTGCTGTGTTCATCAAAAGCTGAGATCTGGGGGATCGGCTGCAATGCGTCCTCCGGAAATCAGGGTTCGATATATCCGAACACCGCATTCAGGCTGAAAAAGATCCCGAGGGTCGGGCGGAAGTCCCGGTCTTCGGGGAATGCGAGCTGGGGAGCGATTTCGAAAGAAAGCCATTCCCTCCAGATGCGCTGTCGGTATCGCAACTGGAAATAGCTGGTGTCCAGCCGATGCCGGGGCCGGGTCTCGAACCGGTTGTTCCATTGCAGCTCCACGGCGCTTCGAAGATTGAGCGGGCGGGAGACGGCGAAATCGATATCGTAGAAAACCCCCGTTTTTCGTTCGTACCATTTGACCTCGGCGGTCGACCGGAAGAAGAAGCTTCGGAAGATCATCCGTTCCAGGTCGATCCGGGATCTCGGCTCCCATCCGTCGTCCGAATACCAGCGGACCCGCTGGGTGAGCCGGAGGGTCCAGGGGACGAAATCCCGAGTGAACCGGTGCCGGGGTTCCAGGTAGAATACCGGCACATAATCCCGGATTCGCAGACCGGACGACAATTGCAGATTGAGTCGGTCGGTGCCCCGGACCAGGTATCGGAAACCGGCGGTCAGGCCGTTTTCATCCCGGTCGTACGTTTCTCTGTCGACCGGGCTCCGAGTCGGATCATCTTCGAATTCGTCGCGGGTATCCCCTGAAACTTCGAACGAAAGCCGTTCCTCCAGTTCCGGCAGAACGATTCTGAGCCGGGCATGGACATCGACATCGGCGCCCTCGGCGTCGATCAGGCTGTTCTTGAGGTAGAGCCGCATGCGGCTGCGGTTCTCTTCGCTCTTGAACCGCTCGTCGTCGAAAAACGAGTCGAGCCATTCGGCGGTGGACAGAAATCTGCGGGAAATATCGCCATGGATCGTGTCGACCATGATTTCCCACTCCTCCTCCGGGTCCGTCGGAGCGGGGTCGGTTTTCGGGGAGGCGGCATTCTCGGCCGGGGCGTTTCCCGCGAACACCAAAAGGAGAAAAATACTCAGAATTGCCCGGGCTCGGCATCCAAGGGAGGGCGCGATTTTCATGATCATTCCGTGGTTTTTCATTCGGGTGGAATGTATGGTGACCAGCCGGTTTCATCCTCCAGCAGTTCGACCTCCACCTCCGCTACATAGATCCCCGCATGGATATATTTACTTTTTTTCCGCTTTTTCATGTTTATTTCCTCTTTGAAAACCCTTGCTCCCATCGATCCGGGGCGGGGCGACAGGCCGTCACGAGCACGGCTGCTTCATCATATCCTCGGGGTATGCCCCATACAACAGGCGAGAGCATTTTTCTTGGTACCTACAAAGATTGGGGATTGTAAGCAAGGGTGCCGCCTGGCGAGAGGAAGTCCACAATTATTCGGCATTAAAACCTACGATAATTGACTCAATCTCTTGGATCAGTGCCGGAATATTGGGCTGATTGAAGCTCATTTCAGGTGCCGGGACGCGGTTGTGTTTGATATCCGGCGGAACATGCTTGTGATGCGGATGAGTGGCCTGAAGTGCAAACTCATGCGGATGCGGCTGTGAATCATACCAGCAAAGTTTTTTCTTTCCTTGCCAGACCTCATATCCGTACCCGTCTATCACCATTGGCAGCCGGAGATAATCCAGTCGTTCCCGTACGACCAACCGGATATCATGATCAAAGTGCAGTTCCCCGGCCACGCGGGCCAAGGAAGTCCCCCGGCGGATAAAGGTTAGCGTTGATCGGTTTATGGAGGGAAATCGTTCCGCAAGGGTGTAAATGAACAGTTCGTAGTCTTCGGAAGTTCTCAGCGGATGGGTCATGTTGCGGCATGAATCAGCCCGGTCAGCGTGTCGGGTCGGGGCCGAATCCGCTGAATTTCATTCCTGTAATCCGCTTGCCTTGCCAGCCAGGTGCGATAAACGCTGGCCCACTCCCCGAAATCCAATACCCAGTTGTCATCCTCGGGTTCCTCCCCGGCGATGTAAGCTGCGTAAAAGGTTTCCGAGCGAATGCCGTATTTGCGCTCAAAGGCCAGGAGATCTTCTTCCAATGCGTGGATGTCCGTTAAAAGTTCCCGTGGTGTCATGTCGCCGTGTCCTTTGTCCGAAATGATGTTTAAACTTGATGCAAGGATAGCGCATTCTTGTTGAAAACGCAAAGGCAGGGAATGGATCAGCGTGCTGGTATGCTGGTATAGAAATAGACGATCAAAATCGCTCTTCCCGGCTTTCTTCCAGGTATTCGGAAAGAGACTTCCCGGACGGCTCACCGAAAATCGCTTTGGCTCTTCCGTAAAAGGCAGGGAAGCTTTTTTCGCAGCAACGGGTTCGGGAACCATTCTGGCGATGACGACACCGTCCCGGCTGATTTTGATCTCCATGCCGTTTTTGATTTCCCCGAGCAGCGTTTCAAACTGTTTCGGTATTTCATGCGCGGCAATTGTCTTGCTTTTGATTGCGGATTCCGTTTGCATTTTCGGCTCTTTCTTTCGACTGAAAAGCCGGGGTATTTCCTTTTTTTCTGTTCAAGCCAGATTAACAACGATGAATCGGCTTTGCAACGGGGAATGGAAGCCCGGCCGGGGTGGACAAAAGCAGCGGTGCCCGCTATCGAGTTGATTGGTGAGCAATGCCCGAGGGAAATACGGTGGGGACAAAAATCGTGTTCGCCCGAACGATGAAATGGTGCCCCTTCTTAACTGGCTTGATACCTGCCAGGATTCAGGATAAGCAAAGGATGGGGCTTGGCGAGGACGAATCCCTGCTTATCCGAAATCCTTGTAGTTATCCAACATCCGTAACATACCTGAAATCCAGACACACCGCGTTGAAATTGAAGATCAGCCCCCGCTTGAGGCCAAAATGGCGGATGTAATTC
>JBKHDE010000278.1:0-5978 GCA_046541495.1 Desulfococcaceae bacterium | reverse complement strand
CGTGAAAGTGAGAAAGCGGAGAAGCTAGAAATCGCAGCGAAAAGACAAGGCGAGGCCGTCGCCTCGCGGTCCGGTCGAAAAGCCCACTCGCGTATTTCGTTTCAACTGATCGATAAAGCGGTGGGTCTGATCCCGATTGTATTTGTGAACGCTGCTTACGGCGCCGTAGAACTGCCCGGTATAGAAGCCGAGTTCCACAAAGGAGATCACCGCTCCGAGAGCGGGATTCTCATTGTCGAAGGCAAGATAGGCCGAGGCCATGAGGCCGCCGTTCAATAAAAAAGCGGTCAGCGCATCCCGGTACCGTTCGCCGTAGAGGTATCCGGCGCCGGGAATGATCGACAAAACCCCGGCCAGGGTTGGATTTTTTCGGGGAATATCCTCGACCCGGTTCATCTCTTGGGAAAGGGTTTGCAATCGGTATTCCTGCCGGCTTTCTTCGCTGATCTGTTCGAAAAAGGCGGCGCTTCGGTCCCAGGCCCCCGCCTCCAGAAAAATCCACCCGGTGCGGTACAAGGCTTCATCCTCCACCGCGCTGTTTTCCGTCAGCAGAACCAGGTTGCGCAGGGTGGCCGAGGCTTGACCCGGCGCGTTCAGCTTCAGGTAGGCTTCACTGATTTTGAAGTAGGCCCGGGTGATCGGACTTTTCAGGGAAAACGGTTTTCCGGAATCGGTGTCGACCAACTCCCGAAAGGCGGTAATCGCTTCCTGGTATTTTTCGCTGTTGAAATAGGCCAGGCCGATCATGTACCGGGCCTGGGGAATGCGCTCATCATCCGGAAAAAAATAGATAAACCGCTCATATTCCCCGATCGCCCGGGAATATTTTTTTTCGGTAAAGAGCTGCTCGGCGAATTGGAACTGCCGGTCCGCATCCACCACCAGCGATTCTGCGAGGGCGGTGGTCGCGCCCCCGATGGCAGCCAAAAAAACCAGGCAAAAAAGTGGAATTTTCCGGCGATGCGGGACCACAAGCCGCGGCAGATCGAATTTGCGGATCATGGCTGCCACCAGAAGTCATTGTTTTCGACGGGATCATGGCAGTAGACCTGTTCGCCCTTTTGAATCCGGGGGGAGCGGTCGAGTTCGTCCCGTCCGCACCGCATCAATCGATCGGTGGTCATGATCCAGCCGAGAATGGGGCCGTGCTTTTGAAAAGCTTCGCTGCTGTAGGTGGAGCAGGACGGGTGCATGGGGCAACGGTCTCCGTCGGCTGAGGAGATGTATTTTCGAAAAAAGGCCAGGGGCGAACTCAAGCCCGAGGTCGAGTTTTCTCCGTCGGGTGGCGCCGGGGCCTGATTTTCCGTCAAGCCCGCGCAGCCGCAAAATCCGAAAACGATCAACACCAGACCGAAACGGGTAAAACAGCGCGAGATGATTTTCAGCGTTCTGCGCCGGCTAAAATAATGAGTGAAAAATCGAATCATTGCTGGGTCACCCGGAGCACCTCTTCGATGGTGGTCATGCCGTCGAGAATTTTTTGAAGACCGGCCTGGCGCAGGGTGACCATCCCTTTGGCTTCGTTTTTGATGACATTGGAGTCATAGGTTTTCAACACCACGCTCTTGAGCCGTTCATCCAGTTCCATGATCTCCAGAATCGCCACCCGGCCCCGGTAACCGGTATGAAAGCAGGTAGGACAGCCTCGGGCCCGATAGAGGGTATGGTGTTTGAGCTGCTCATGGGTGATGCCGATTCCTTCCAGCATGATGTCGTCCGGAATGTAGGCCTCTTTGCACTCGGTGCAGAGCACCCGAACCAGCCGCTGGGCCGCCACCGCAATCACCGACGAGGAGATAAGGAAAGGCTCCACCCCGATATCCACCAGTCGGGTGATGGCGCTGGCGGAGTCGTTGGTGTGAAGGGTGGAAAAGACCAGGTGGCCGGTCAAGGCCGACTGGACCGCGATTTCGGCGGTTTCCTTGTCCCGGATTTCCCCCACCAGAATCACGTCCGGGTCCTGGCGCACGATGGATCGCAGCCCTCGGGCGAAGGTCAGATCGATTTTGGGGTTGACCTGAATCTGGCTGATGCCCTTGAGCTGGTATTCCACCGGGTCCTCGATGGTGATGATATTGATGTCCGGCTGATTGATGTGGGATAAAATGGCATAAAGACTGGTGGTTTTACCGCTCCCGGTGGGGCCGGTCATCAATATGATGCCGTTGGGTGAGGTGATCAGCTTTTTGAGCCGGGTCAGGCGATCCGGGGCCAGCCCCAGTTCCGACAACTCCAGCAGGGAACTCGATTTATTGAGCAGCCGAAGCACCACCCGCTCTCCGAAAGAGGTGGGGATGGTGGAGATACGCACATCGATGTCCTGATCTCCGATCTTGACCTGAAGCCGGCCGTCCTGGGGCAGGCGTTTTTCGGCGATGTTCATGTTGGACATGACCTTGATGCGGGAGATCAGGGCCGCCTGGATCGACTTGGGCGGGGTCAGGAGATCATACAGGATGCCGTCCACCCGGTACCGGACCTTGAACCGTTCCTGGTAGGGCTCGATGTGAATGTCGCTGGCCCTCGCTTTGGCCGCCTGGGAGATGATGTGGTTGACCAGCTTGATGATGGGCGCGTCGCTGGTATCGTCCAGAAGGTCCGCCGTCCCCTCGATATCGGAAATGATCATGGAATCATTGTCTTCCATGTCCTGGACCAGCTGCTCGGCCGAATCCCGGTTCAGGTCGTAGGCGATGTTGATGGCCGACAGGATCGATTCCCGGGTGGCCAGGACCATTTCATAATTATCGGAGCCGATGATGCGAATCAGATCGTCCACCGGCTGAAAGCTGGCCGGGTCGTTGACGGCGATGATGTATTTGTGGTGCCGGCGGTCTTTCGTCTCGATGTCGGCCGGCGGCTCGGTCTCCGGAGAGGCTTCCGTACCCGGTTTTTGTTTCAGGTCCGCATTTTTTCGGCCGTTGCCGTTGGTGTCCACCTCTAGGGGAACCATGAAGTATTTTTTCAGGAACTGAATGGGTACATCCCGAATGATGTCGCTTTCATTCTGGTTGAGAGGAAGCTGATCCCATAAGGGAAGCCCGTACAAGCGGCTAAAGGCCTCGAGCAGCTGGTCTTCGGTCACGAATTTCTTTTTTACCAGGATGTCCCCGAGGCTTCCGCCTTTTTCCTTTTTAATCCGCTGGGCCTCCTGGTAATTTTCCTCGGTGACCCCGGCCTGGGTTTTCAATATTTCCGATAGGGGTTGCATAATCTTCTCGCTTGCTGATCCGATCGAAGCGCACAGGCATCCACATTATTCAATGAAATCGGGTATGGTATAGGTGGAGTCGGATTGGTCGAAGTAACGCTGATAGAGTTTGATCCCTTCCTGCTCTTCGATCTTGTCAAGTTGTTCTTTTTTGGATTCATAAAGTTCGGTGGCCTCCTCATGGCTTTTGAGCACATGAGGGGTCAGGAAGACATAGAGGTTCGTCTTTCGCCGGTCTCGCCCCATGGATTTAAAGGCCCACCCGAGACCCGGTATATCCCCGAGGCAGGGGATTTTATTGGTCGAGTCATTGAACTGGTCTTCGATCAGCCCGCCGATCACGATGGTATTGCCGTCGTTGACGATGACGGTGGTATTGACGGTCCGCTTCTGAGTGGTGGGCCTTTCATCGATCTGAGTGCCGCTGACGATGCTGGATACCTCCTGCTCCAGAGTCAACCGAATCAGTCGGTCCTTGCTGATCTGAGGGGTGACCTTCAGGGCGATGCCCACGTCTCTGTACTCATAGGTATTGTATGTCTCGGAAGTGGCGGTGGTCCCGGTTTTGGTCTGATACGGAATATTTCTGCCCACTGAAATACTGGCCTCCTCATTGTCGGTGGTCAGCAACTGCGGTGTGGAAAGGATGTGGGCAAACCGATTTCTGCGAAACACCTGAATCACGGCCGAGAGGTTCGGAAATTTCACCCCGGCGATTTCGATGAATTCTCCGAAAACCCCGAGGGAAAAACCCGGAGGCAACAAGACCGGCCCGCCTGCGGTGGCGGCGCCCGCCACCCCGGCGATATTGGAAAACCCGGTATCCCCGGGGCCGGACCATCCGCTGCCGAGCCAGGCATCCTTGTCGCTGCCGTATTCGACCTTTCCGCCGCCGATCCATTCGGTGCCGAGACTGAATTGCTTGGTGACGTCCACCTCCATGATCAAGGCTTCAATATAGACCATGGCCCGGGGGATGTCCAGCTGTTTGATGATGGATTCGACCACGGTGTATTCGTCTTTTTCCGCCATGATGATCAGGCTGTTGGTGGGCTTGTCGGCGGTGATTTTGACGTTTTCGGAGACGACGGGACTTTCCGCTTTCCCTTCGGCCGGTTTGGCCGTCCTTCCGGTGGCCAGGGACTGAAGGGTCTGGGCCAATTCTTCGGCGGTGGCATGCTCCAGATAATAGACGTGGATTTTCTCTTTTCCCGGCGGCAGTTCCAAATCGAGCTGCTGAATCAACCGTTTGATGTTCATGGTATCCACTTCGCTGGCCAGAAGGACGATGGAATTGGTGCGCTCGTCGGCCACGAACTTGACCGGCTCGGTAATCGGTGCGGGGGCCCCTTTTTTGGCGGCCCGCTGGGCCTGAAAGATCGAACTCAACACCCGGACCATTTTGGTGGCGTCTCCGTTGAGGAGCGGAATGACTGAAATTTCCTGGCCGATTCCGACCACGTCGATGGTTTTCAGGATGTGAAGCAGGCGCTGAATATTGGAATAGACATCGGTGACGATGAGCATGTTGGTGGGTTCGTAGGCCAGAATCACGCTGCTCCTGGAAATCAAAGGTGCAAACAGCCGCTTGATGTCGTTGGACTCCGCATACCGCAGGGGTATGATCTGGGTCACCACCTTGTCGTCCGGGGATACCGGCGCATGTTCCTGCCGTATCAGGGTCCGAATGCTCTTGGTTCGGGCGTCCGGAGCCGGCACGATTTTGGTCACCTCTCCCGATTCCACGGTGGTGAATCCATGGACTTCCAGCACCGATTCAAACACCCGGTAGGCTTCATTGACCGAAATTTTGGACGGGGAAATGATGGTGACCTTTCCTTTGACCCGCCGGTCCACGATGAAGTTGGTCTCGGTCAGTTCGCTGATGAATTTAATGAATACATTGATATCCACGTCGTTGAAATCGATGGACACGAACCGTTCCGCGTTGCCGTTGCCGTTGGCGTTTTGAGCGAAGCATGAGGGCGCGGCGGTGAATAGAATAAACCAGATCAAGAAGATAGAGCCGACAAGCGTTCGAAGAAAACGAAGGTGAAAACAAATCATAATAGTCTCGGGTGTGCTCCTGTTCCGATAAGGGGTTCCAAATCCGGAGTCGGTGACGAAGCCGAATTATTCGATGGCATAGTCGATGTTCTGGAGTTGTCCTCTTCTGCGGATCTGCAGCTGAACATTGGGCGAGGATTTGAGGCTGTTGTAGAATTTCAGCGCATCGTCCACCGATTCGATCTGCTGGCCGTCGACCCCCACGATCACGTCGCCGGTGCGAAGCCCCAGTTTGGTGAAGATGGAATCCCGTTGAATGCGGGAGAGGGTCAAGCCGTCGGGTTTGCCGTCTTTAAAATGGGGTCGGATTCTGGCCTGCCGCATGAGGGTGTTGACGTTGTTGACCGCATCCTCGACTTCGGCGCGCCCAAGTGCGATGCGCTTGGAGCCGGAAGGGGCTGAATCACCCGCGGCCCGAGCGAAAGGATTTGGAGCGCCGCCGGCCGTGGGCATGGCCCGGGAAAGTCTCGGGTTTTCACCGGCAGGCGGTTTTTCCATGCTCAGGATTTCGTCCTTGCCGCCCACGGTGAGGACGATTTTCTCCCTCAGAATCTGTTTCACGGTCGCCCCTTCCAGGGTGTCGCCTTCCCGGAACAGGTTCTGGGATCGCTTTTTTTCCTCCTCGATCACCGCATAGGCCCGGTCCTTGTCGCCGGTGACGGTGCCCCACAGCCGAAGCTTCAGTGCGGTCTGCTTCAGG
>JBKHDE010000277.1:0-5989 GCA_046541495.1 Desulfococcaceae bacterium | reverse complement strand
AAGTGAAACCTACCGGAACGCCTTGATCAGGAAATGGTGAACCGCGATGCTTTTTTTCGGCACTTTCTGCTGAACCATGGCCTTGACCAGGTTCTCCTTGTTCTCCTTGTAAAATTGCGCCTCTCCACCCTTCTTTTCGCCATAGGATTGTAGATGATTCCCCCGGGAGTGGACCAGTTTGCATTTGCGTTCGCATTTTGCGATTTTTTCATCGATGCATTTTTTGTAAAACGCCTCGTCCTGGTTCTGGTTCTGGTCCCCTTGCACAAAAGCGAGGGAAAACAGAGAAACGGCGAGTACGATGAGAACGATGCCCATGGTTTTCATGGCTGGCCTCCTTTGGTTGGTGTGGTTTTCTTGGTGGGATTCGGTTGAACTGGCGTTTTTTTAACACACGGGGGGTTACCAAAGGGTTACCGGGACGGGAGAGGGTTTCCAGAATGAACTGGCCGGTAACTTTTTTAAATTATTTAGAATAAATGGAATTTCAGTTTGAAGGAAATGCCGGCCCTTCCAAAATCCAAAAAAAAAGAACCCCCCGCATTGGTGATGATGCCCAGTCGGGAATTTTTCGGCAGGGGTTGTTTGGATATGATCTCGGCCTGGCGGGAAGGTTGGCCGAGTGGCTGCCTGGGGGGAAATGGGGGATGGAGGTCCCGCTTCAACTGTCATCGATGATGTTTCGGTATATCGCTTGGGTCATCGCGTCTGGTTCGCAGTTCAGTGCGGTGTTTAGCTTTTTTTTGCACTCCTCATAGGTTTTGATAGCGGCGTTTCGCAGGCCGCGATCGGCATACAGGCTCATGATTTTTCGATATGCTTCCTCCATCAGCGGATCAAATTCGACAATTTTTTCATAACACCCAATGGCCTGCTTATTTTTTCCCTTTCTTTCCTGAATTTCCCCCATCTTAAATAGAACCGTCGTGTACTTTTTTCGGAGGGACTCCTGAGCGGATTCCGCCCATAAGGAATAGAGGTCCTCTTCCAGAAAATCCCCGCGATAAAGCTCGACCGCCTTGGAGTACCGGGAAAAGGCGGTATCGGGATTCCCCTCCGCTTCCTCTTTCTCGCCCGTTTCAATGTGCGATAAAAATGCTTCCAGATCAATGGCACAGAGTGTTCTATCCAATGATAGGCGGTTTTCCTTGAGATGCAGATATGATGAACCGTAAGAAGGGTTCAGTTCGGGTTCCAGTGCTTTTCGAAGGCGATGAAGCGTGACCTTGAAATTTCTTTCCGCGGGACGGGGATCGCTGTCGGGCCAGAGGTCTTCCATGAGAACTTCACGGGAAGCCTGCCGAGGGCCTCGGGTGATCAGCGCTTTTAACAGGTTTTTGGATTGAACCCGCTGCCATTCTTCATTCTGAATGGGGTCATCCCCCATCCACACCTGGAATTCCCCGAAAGACTGGATTCTCAGCCGCGGCAGTGAGGCCCGGTAGATCGTTTTCCTCAGTTTCCTGGCGTGTCCGGCAACTGCCCGGTCGGGGTTTCCTTCCAATACCGCCAGTCTTTCATCCGCCAAATCGGACAGGAGAGTGGAAAGCAGATGAGAGGCATATTCGGCGGCTTCCGGAATACGCCATTCCAAGGCCAGAATGCAGGCATCGGCGAAATCTTCCCGGCTTAAGGCAGGTAGGTGTGAATATTGCTTCTCCTTGTGAATCCTGAGCGCTTCCTTTATATGAAATTCTGCTTGAGTATTCTCCCCCAGAGTTCTTTTTCTGAAGGCCACAGCGAGGTGGGTGTCCACCAGGAAAAGATAATTGGATATGCTGCGATAATAAGCAAGGGCCTGATCAAGATGGGTATCGGCGTTTTTTTGACTTCCGCTCTTTTCCAGAATGCGGCTTCGGAGCACATTGGCGCCATGATAATGCCACAGGGTCAGGCTTTTGTCCGAGGAGAGGATTCGGACGGCCGCTTCAACCGCCGCTTCGGCTTTTGCCGGTAATCCTTGACGATCGTATCTCATTGCTTTGAAAAACAAAACGACCCCTTCGAAGACTCGGTTGCCTAAAGAGGAGGCCATGTACAGCAGATTGTCGCCAATTTCTTTTGCCTGATCTAATTTACCGCTGAAAGTACTTGCGCCGAGGGCCGCTGCGAGCGCAGGGGGGTGCCAAAAAAGAAGGCCGTGTTTTTGAATAAGGCCCAGAGCCTGTCGAATCTCCTCATCGGCTTTTTCAGTTTCGCCTCTGAGAACGAATAATTCACTGAGAGCGACTATCTGCGGAACCCGGAGTTCCGGATAAGGTTGATTTTCCATCACTTCTTTAAAGTCGTGCAGCAGTTCATCCGCCTTCTGAAATTCTCCCAGAAAGGCCATGGCTTCAACGGCACGGGACAAGGCGGCCACCTGGAGGGCAGTATCGCCGCACCGGCCGGCGATCGTCACCGCATTCAAGGCGCACCAGTACCCCTTTCTCGGGTTGCCGCATGAGATGGACCATCCATGCCCGAGTTGAAGCCAGAGCATCGCGCTTTCATAGGCATATGCGTCTGCGGGGATGCTGCCGAGCAGGGTTTCCGCTTCCTGGAGGAGGTTTTTCAAGGGGATCGGGTGATACCCGGCGAGAAGAAGCGATTCGATCAGAGAGGCCAAGGAGAGGATCTGACCCCTGGTTTCTCCTTTGTTCTGAAAAAACCGGTAACACGCTGAAAGAGACCGGCTGTTTTCACGGGTTTCGGTAAAACGCCGGGTCATGGATAGAAAAAAGAGCAGCCACGGGTCTTGTTCTATGAATTCGTCGGGTATCATCCCAAGCCGTTGCGCCAATTCTCCGATTCTTCCGCTTTTCAGCAGAGACAAACCGATGTGCTCAAGAACCTCGGCCGCCTCCGAATAGGCCCCGGCATGGAGAAAACAGTCCATGGCATATTCAGGATATCCATTCCGTCGATATACCCGACCTGCCTTGAGATACAGACGACGCTTTTCTTCTGGTGCGGTGTCCAGGTCGAATCTGATTTTGAGGAAATCTCTGAATATCTGATGGAAACGGAAAATTTTACCGTTTTGATAGTTATAGACATAATGAACAAACAGATTTTTTTGTGAGAACTGCTCCAATAGCTTTTCGGCTTCTTCGGTCTCCAGAACTTCTCGAACCACAGCCGGGTCCATTAGCTCCAGAATGGAGGCGGCAAGCAAAAAACGCCTGGAGCGTTCATTCAGGGATGAAAATATCTCCTCACCCAAGTACCGAAATGCCTCCTTTTTGAATTCTTGGAGGGATGTATCCGTTAGAAAATGTTCCTGAAGCATTTTCGGCACCCGCCTGAGCGCCTCCGAAAAAAGAAGCAATCCGCCGACCCATCCTTCTGCCAGCCGGTGGATTCTATCCACCTGATCCTGTGATAAATGGACTTCGTGAACGTTTTTGAAAAAAATTCGGGTCTCCTCCAGGGAAAACGCGAGTTGCTCATTGGTGATGACCGCCGCTTCCCGGCGCATTTTCCATCCGTGGATTCCAAAAGGGGGTTCGGATCGGGAAAGCAGGAGGAAGCGGATGTTCGCGTCCGGCTCTTCCATGAATACTCGAAGCAGTCGAAAGGAGGGCGCTTCCGCGGAAAGGCGATCCAGGCCGTCCAAGACGATCTGTACGGGTGCGGGAAGGCTTTCCGTCAGCACATGTATCCAGCCTCGGAAAAGGGGGCCTTCCTCTCTGGGGCCTAAATCCATGGCCGCATATTCAAGAATGCCTGAAAGATCATGGTCGGGGAGAACCGATTGCAGGGAGTGGATGACCAATCGAAACAGGTTCACCGGATCGGATTCATCGATGCTCAGATTGATCCAGGCCGAGGGTCTTCGGCAGGTGTCCGCATACAAAGCCGCCAGCGTCGATTTGCCCTGGGCCGCCTGGCCGAGGATGAGAATTACTTTCTTGTCTCGGTGATGCATGAGGGTTTCGATCAAATGATCCCGGCGGATGATTCCCCGCAGGCGAGGGGGTCTGATTTTGGAATAACTAAACGGAAGATTCATTCCTCTGTCTCCGTAGAGGTTGCTTTCAGAAATTCCTGCCATCAGATGTTGTCAGGATCACCTTCCGAAATGGCGGAGCCACAGGCGAGTCCTGCTGATTCAGAAACGGTAGCCGAAGCTCAACCCGGCAAAATGGGAAAAATTTTTATATTCGCCAGGGAATGCCGGATTGTCGGTACGTCTGTTTTCAAAAAAATCCGCCATATAAAAAAAATCGAGGGCCCATGTCTCCGTGCGGTACCCGAGGCCGAGGCTCACATTGTGCTGATCCGCATCCGGATTGCCCGGATTGAGGGCACGGGTCGGCACCGGGCTCGACACATACGCATATCCGCACCGGATCGAAAAATTTTGATTGATCTTGTAATCGGCGCCGATTTTGATGAACCAGATGTCTTCATAATCGAAATCGATGGCGAAATCGGTCAGCCCTGCCTGGGGAATCTCTTCGTGAAGGTCGAGCGCCAATCTTTCGAATCGGGACCAGCCGGTCCATTCGAATTCCAGACAGACAACAAGCGCTTCCGTCGGTCGATACGCAGCGCCGACACTCAGCACCTCGGGGAAATCGAGCGTGCCGTCCGCATCTACCTTGATGTCCGACCGGCCGGTGGCTGATTGAAGGGCTGGCGCCAGGTTTTCGAGGCGGATTTTGATGTCCTGGTCCACATCCGCTTTGCTGCGGTATGCCGCTCCAAAGCTGAATCGCCGTTCCGGAAACAGAAGGATGCCGAAATTATAGCCGAATCCCCCGCCGTCCCCTTCCAGAGAAAATGCCGCATCTTCGGCACCGAGTGCCGACTGATCCACCTTCCGTTCGGCCTCATTCCAGGCATGCATGTAGTAAAACCCGGCTCCCATCGACAGCCACGGAAATACCCGGTAGGCGACCACCGGGCTGGCCGAAAGGGTGCTGATCAGGCTGTCGGTGGTGAGATACCGGGTAAGCCCGTCTTCCGGCCACTCCCGGCCGCCGATGCCGAAAGGCGAGTAGATGCCGAATCCCACGGCCAGGTCGTCCCTTTTCAAATCGCTGGTAAGATACAGGTGAAACGGCAGAAAGACCTGGGTCCCCGATTCTTCCGTTTCTCCGGCCGGATTTTCGAATTCCGTGGAGCCGATGATGGCGGTGGCGCCCGCGTACACCCGGGTGCCTTCAAGAAGGGGAAGCCCGCCGGGATTATGCAGAAGGGCCGAAGGGTCATCGGCGATCGCCACAAACGCCGCCGCCATTCCCGCCGCTTTGGCTCCCTGAAAGGGGGTGCCCGCCTCGGGTTTTCCGTAGAAGCAAAATATCATGCATGCTGTTGCCGCAATAAGTTTATATTTACTATGGCTTATCATTTCCATGAACCGGAACCGATTGTCATGTTGAGTTCCAAACCCCTACTTGAAAAATGGGGGTTCCAGCGTCGGTTCAGCCGATCGCGGCGCAGTATACGCGAAACGCCAGCGGGTTTATTTTACAGAGAATCAACTGGACCTTCATCGCTTACCTCCGGATTTCGTGAAGACGGAAGGATCAAAGCAGGCTTATTAGACAGAGGCTGAATAGAATGCTTAAAGTTATACTTTAATTTGGGCCGAAAGAAAACAAATATTTTTCGCTTTTTTCTATCAGGGCTCCCCTTTTAAATCTGTGAAAAGAGCATGTGTTCACTTCAGAATTTCTTCCAGCATTCGGCCCAGCGTCTTCAGCCGATAGGGCTTTTGAAGGAATCCGGAGAAGCCTTTGTTGCGATAGCGGTCTTTGAGGTCATCTTCGCTGTAGCCGCTGGAGAGGATCACCGGAATGGCAGCGTCCAGGGCGCGAAGGTTTTCCAGAACCTCGATGCCGCTCATGCCGGGCATACTGAGATCGCAGAGCACCAGGTCGAGGGCTTCCCGCTTTTCTTTGAAGATCTCCAGGGCCGCGGCGCCGCCGGGGGCGCAGATGGTTTCGTATCCGAGGCGTTCGAGCATGCGCTGCACGAGATGCCGGATCTGGGCGTCATC
>JBKHDE010000276.1:0-6008 GCA_046541495.1 Desulfococcaceae bacterium | reverse complement strand
CCTCAATTCCCGGTCGATCTCTTCCGGCAGGGACGGTTCTTCATAGTCGGACAGAATGTCTTTCCATTTCTGGTTGGCGATTTTTTCGATGGAAAGGCTTCCCTTTTTGGTCCACTGGATGAAGTTGTTCCGTTCTTCCATGATCGGGGCGTAAAATTCCTTCCGGAAATTTTGAAAGGTATGCTTGTGGGTCAGGTATTCCCCGCCCGGGCCCACCTGTTTGATGACCTCTTCCGCCAATTTTTCCGAGCGAATCTCTTCGCCTTTTTTGATCCGTTTGCACATCCCGCAGATTTCATCATCGATGATGAATTTTTCATAGGAGGTGGTGATATAGCTTTCGAGGATGCCTGCGGAGTGGAGCACGAAATTGATCCCGGAGAGGGTCGCCATCAGCTGGCTCATCATCGATTCGAAACCGGCCTGGGCGTCCGGGGTTTTGGCGTCGGAGAGCGCCCCCCCACCTCGGGACGGAATGCCGTAGAACCGGGCCATCTGGGCGGTGGCGGCGGTGTTGACCGCCATCTCCGGGGCCCCGATGCTCAGGGTGCCGAAGCGCATGGCCGCGCTGGAGGATGACCCGGAGAAGACCACCGGGGCGCCTTCCCGAAGTATTTGACACAGCACGATCCCGGCCAGGATTTCGGCGTTCTGAACCACCAGGGTGCCCTCCATGGTGACCGGCGAGGTGGCCCCCGCAATGGACAGAGAGGAGATGAGCTGGGGCATGCCGGCCCGGGCATATTCCATGATGGCCCCCAGCATTCGGTCGTCGAATCCCAGCGGGGTGCGGGAACAGAGAATGCTGACGAACCGCGGCTTTTCGGTCAAGGCGGCCTTGCCGCCGAAGACGATGGCGGCCATCTCGATGGTCTCTCGGGCGGCCTCGGCGCCGATGGCGCCGCCCATAAAGGGTTTGTCCGAGTACCGCATGGAGGCGTACATCATTTCGGCGTTTCGCCGTTCATGGGGAATATCGTTGGGTTCGGCCATCATTCCGCCGGTGATGTCCATGGAGCGGCTGGCATAGCTCAGTTTGACGAAATTGATGTAATCTTCCATGACCGATTCCCGCCTGCCCCGATCGAGATCGGTGACGAACGGAGGGCCGTAGCCGGGGATGAAGGCGATGTGATCGCCGCCGATGACCACGTCTTTTTCGGGATTTCGTCCATAGAGGGTGAATTCCGACGGGGCCTTGGCCACCATCTCTTCCACCAGCTTCGGCGGAAAAAAGACCCGCCGGCCCTCGACCTTGCAGCCGGCCTCGGCCAGCACCTCCAGGGCCGGGTCGTAGCCGAAATCCAGCCCGGCCTCCTCCATGACTCGGAGTGTGGTTTCATGAATCTGTTTCACCTCGCTTTGGGTGAAATACTCGAAAAACGGCATGCAGGCCTCTCTTTCTTTATATTGGGGTTGGGACGATTATAAAGGAATAGCAACTCCAGTGCCATCGGTTCGGGAGAAAATATTTTTCCCATAAATACATGTAATACCCTGTATTAATATTGAAAAATCAAAATACGCCTGAGCGGAATGTTTGAAGGACGGCACCGGTGTCAAATATTTTTGTTTTTTAAAGCAAAGAAATTTGACAAAGGAAAGTTTTTTTCCTTTATGGAAATGTCATTCGGCGGATTCGATGTTCCAGAACCGGGACAGGACCGCCTTCATCCGATCTCCATTCCGCACCGGAATCGGCCGCCATTCCGGCGGGAACAGGCGCCGGTACCGGGCGCCGCCGAACCGGTCGTCGATGAGGAGAACGCCCCCCCGATCGGTTTCGGATCGAATCACCCGGCCGGCGGCCTGCAAGACCCGGTTGATTCCCGGGAAAAGATAGGCATACTCATACCCCCGGCCGTTTCGACCCGCGAAGTAGTCCCGAATCAGGTCCCGTTCGGGAGAGATTCCCGGCAGGCCGACCCCGACGATCACCGCCCCGGAGAGACGTTCCCCGATCAGATCGATCCCTTCGCCGAACACCCCGCCCATGACCGCGAATCCCACCAGGGTCTCCTCGGCATCCGCGGCAAATCGGTCCACGAATTTCTCCCGTTCGGCTTCGGTCATGCAGGGAGACTGAACCAGGGTTCGGGTATCCGGATGGGCGGCCTCAAAGGCCTCCCGGACGCTTTCCATGTACCGGTAGGAGGGAAAAAAGAGCAGGTAATTGCCCCGTTTGCCGGAGACGAAGGCGGCCAAAGCCTGAACCACTCGGTCCCGGGTCCTGTCCCGGTGACGGTATCGGGTGGAGGTGGCAGGGTCGAGCATCAGGCAGAGATTGTTCGAGGGAAAGGGCGAGGGCAGGCGGAGCCGGGCGGTGGAACCGTTACAGCCGAAGAGTTCCTCGAAGTACCCGGCCGGGGTCAACGTGGCCGAAAAGAAAACCGCCGCCTTGGCCCGTTTCAGGGCCTCCCGCAGGCCGGCGGAAGGGTCCATGCAGAACAGCTTGATGCGCAGATCCCCTCCGTTTCGCTGGTAACAGGTGGCATATCCCTGGCCGTACTGATCCGCGATTTTGCGAAACCAGCCGGCGGTGAAATAGAACCCCATCAGGGCCTCGCGATGGGGTAGATCTCTTCCTCCCGGGCGGGACAGGATCTCCCGGGCCTGATGCAGGTATCCGTCCAGAAGGGGATAAAGATCATGGGGCGGTTCGGTCTCAGCCAGCGTTTCCGACGGGGTTTCACAGCGTTTTCGGGCCTGAACCAGCCAGGTATGGATGCGGCCGAGGGTGCGATAGACCGCCGGATGATCCTGCTTCACTGTGTTTCGCAGATCCAGGACGGTGTGTTTGCGAAGTTCGGCGGAAAACATCTCCCGGGCCCGGTCCACCAGGTTGTGGGCTTCGTCCACCAGAAAGGCGTAGTCGCCGAGCTCTTCCGCAAAAAACCGGCGCAGGTGGACCCGGGGGTCGAAGGCATAATTGTAGTCGCAGATGATGCCGTCCACCCAGAGGGAAAGGTCCAGGGACAGCTCAAAAGGGCAGATCTCATGGGCTTGGGCCGCCGCTTCGATATCTTCCCGGGTGAATCGGCTTTTTTCCTGAAACAGGGTTTTTAAAACGGTATTGATCCGGTCGTAATAGCCCCTGGCCCGGGGGCAGAATTCGCCGTCGCAGGGGGTTTCGGGGTGAGGGCAGATTTTGTCTTTGGCCGTCAGGGTCAGGGATTTGAACCGAAGCCCGTGTCGCCGCAGGGTGTCCACGGCGGTTTCGGCGGCCATTCGACCGGTGGTGCGTGCGGTCAGGTAGAACCATTTGGAAATGTGGGCTTCGCCCATGGCTTTGAGGGCCGGAAAAAGGGCGGCCATGGTTTTTCCGATGCCGGTGGGGGCCTGAACCAGGAGCTGTTTCCGGTCCCGAACGGTGCGATAGACCGCCACCGCCATCTCCCGCTGCCCCTGTCGGTATTCCGGAAAGGGGAATGTCAGGGTTTGAATGCTGTCGTCCCGAACCTTCATCCAGGCGCCGATCATATTCAGCCATTCCAGAAATCCCTGAATAAGTTCGGTGGAAAATGCCTCCAAATCATCAAAGGCGAAATCGCGGGTGACGGTTCGGGTCTCCCCGGTATCGACCTGATAATAGGTCAGATGGGTCTGCACCTGTTCAATATGCTCCTTCAGTGCATACAGATAGGCATAGAGCTTGAGCTGGCCCCAGTGGACCGGGTTTTCATTCTGAATCAACACCGCCAGGGGCCGACGGGTCGATTTGATCTCCTCCACCACCACCCGGTCCGGTAATGCATCGACCCCGTCGATTCGGCCCCGAATCTCCAGGACCAGGGTATCGGTTTCCGCATGATGAGACACCGGGATTTCGCTGCGATAGGTCTCCGGCCGGGAGCGTTGAATTTTCTGGTGAGCCCGTATCCCTTCCACCGCGCGCAGGGGACCGGCGAACTCCAGGGAGAGATCCCCGGCCCGCAGCATGTGCTCCACCAGCCCCCGAACCGAAATGCGAAAATGCTGCTTCACCCGCTGATCCTCATATTTTGAGGGACGATGCCACGCATTTTGATGTCATTTGACAATCTCATTGGTCACCTCCGCTCAATCGCCTACCACAGGAGGGATTTTCTTTCAATCGGATACCGGTTTCCAACCGGTTTCCAATTCCGGGCTTGATTTCAGGGGCGGTGATCCGATACTATAAAAAATCCAGATGGTATGAATCTCGCATAACTTCCTTTTCCCTTCAGTGATACTGGGCGGTTCCAAATCATCGGCGGTTCGGTCGTCGGGTGAACGGGAGTGTTTTGGTTTGAATTTGGTCAGGAGACAGTGAATGACAGAAAGCCCCACCTATGAAAGATTGGTTCGCCGGGTTCGGGAACTGGAAATGGAGAACGCGGCCCTGCGCCGGGAGCGAAAAGTATCGGGGGAGGAATCGAATATCTCTCAGGAGCTGCGGGAACAACCGGCGTTTCAGGGGCAGCTCCTGAACAGTGTGCGGGAAGCGGTGATCGCAACCGATCCGGACGGCCGGATCACCTATTGGGGAAAAGGGGCCCGGGATCTTTACGGGTATGCATCCGAAGAGGTGATCGGAAAACGGGTGACCCTGCTCGTGCCTTCAACCAAACATGGAAATGTTCGAGAGCGGATGGCTCAGGTACTGGAGAAAGGTTTTTGGGCGGGCGAGACATTCGGACAGCGCAAGAACGGCTCGACCTTTGCCGCGGAGACCGCCATATCGTTGGCGAGCGATTCGGATGGAAACCGGATCGGGTTTATCGGCATCGATCGGGATATTTCCGAGCAAAAACGGACCGAAGAGTTCCTGAAATGGGAACTGGCGGTCAGCAAAGCGGTGGCCGGATTGTCGCGATCCCTGCTTTCCTCGAACTACCGCATCGAAACGATTTCAAAACAGGTGCTCAACTACGCCAAAGAGATCACCGGCAGCGACCACGGATACGTCTCTTTCATCGATCCTGAAAATCGCAACAATGTGAGCTACACCCTGACGGAAATGCTCAAGGGCGGGTGCTCGGTGGCCGATCGTCGGATCACCTTTCCCATTGGGGAAGACGGCGAATACCCCTGCCTCTGGGGTCATGCCCTGAATACCCGGGAACCCTTTTTTACCAATGCACCGCAGACCCATCCCCGGTCTCGGGGGGTTCCCGAGGGTCATGTACCGCTGGAACGGTTTCTGGCGGTGCCGGTAATGATCGAAGGCGCCCTGGCGGGCAAGATCGCTCTGGCCAATCCGAAGCGGGACTACACCGATTCGGACCTGAACGCGGTGGAACGGTTGGGGGAGGTGTATGCCCTGGCTCTGCATCGTCAGCGGTTTGAAACCGAACGGGAGGGGCTGCAGCGGCAGCTTCAGCAATCCCAGAAGCTGGAAGCCATCGGGGCGCTGGCCGGCGGCATCGCCCATGACTTCAACAACATTCTTTTTCCCATCATCGGGTATGCGGAGCTGGGGCTGGAGGAATCCCCGCCGGAAAGCCTGATCCGAGACAGCCTGGAAGAGATCCTCAAAGGGGCCGAACGGGCCAGGGAACTCGTCCGGCAGATTCTCATGTTCAGCCGCCAGAGCGAACACCAACTCAAGCCGCTGCGGATTCAGTTCATCCTCAAGGAGGTGCTGCAGCTGATTCGGTCTTCCCTGCCCACCACCATCGACATTCGACAGGACATCGGCCGCGACTGCGGCCCGGTGATGGCCGATCCGATCCAGATCCATTCGATGGCCATGAATCTTTTCACCAACGCCTATCACGCCATGCAGGAGACCGGCGGGTGCATCGAGGTTCAACTGACGGAGACGACCGTATCCTTCGAAGACCCCGATTGGTCGGATCTCGAACCCGGCCCCTATGTCCGCTTTTCCGTCTCCGATACCGGCCAGGGCATGGCGCCCGACGTGCAGGAGCGGATTTTCGACCCTTACTTCACCACCAAGGAGATGGGCAAGGGCACCGGTCTGGGGCTCTCGGTGGTCCACGGCATCGTCAAAAATTACGGCGGCGCCATTCGGGCGGAGAGTG
>JBKHDE010000275.1:0-6028 GCA_046541495.1 Desulfococcaceae bacterium | reverse complement strand
AGAAAAAGGTGAATCATGAACAAAGCAAGTTACTGGGTCTGTACGATCGTAATCATCATCGCCGTGGCATCGGCTTTCCATCCCGTCGCCTGCCGTGCGGAAGAATCGGAACCGGAGATTGCGGAAACACCGCTCTGGGAATTCGTTCTGTTCAACACCGCGGCCCGCATTCCCCACTACCGGGGCTCGGATGAGGTCAACTGGTATTTCCTGCCCCTGCCGTATCTGATCTATCGGGGGGATGTGTTTCGCATCGATCGGGAAGGATTCAGAGGCATTTTCTACGAGAGCGAATATTTCGAAACCGATATTTCACTTTTCGGCAATCCGCCGGTGGATGACGACAACGATGCCCGGGAAGGCATGGACGACCTGGACCCGCTCTTTGAACTCGGTCCGGAGCTGAAATGGTTTTTTACCGGGCGCGACCCGCTCAATGAACTCTATCTGCGGACCGCTCTTCGCGGGGTGTTCTCCATCGGCTGGGACGGCGGGCCCGATCTGGCCTACCAAGGGCTCCACGGCGGGGTGAGCCTGATCTACAACAACGGCCGCCTGTTCCGGGATCAACGGCTTCGATTCGGGTTCAACCTCGGGGTCGATGTCACCGATGCCGACTTCAATGACTATTTTTATGAGGTGGACCCGGAAGATGTCCGGCCCGATCGGCCGCGCTACAATCCGGACGGCGGATACGCCGGATTCTCGGTCGGGGCCAGCGTGGCCAAACAGCTCACCGACTCCCTGCGTTGGGGGATTTACGGCCGGTGGGACAACATCGACGGCGCCGCCTTTGACGACAGCCCCCTGGTGCGGCAGGAGAACAATTTCTTTTTCGGAACCGTCCTGACCTGGCGGATCTATTCATCCAAACAGATGGTTCCTGCGAGAAGAGAAACCGAGTAATCTCCGGACCTTCAATCCCATACCATTCGGCCCCGATTATCCCGGGCCCGATCCATCGGACCTCACCCTCATCCGCCAGCACCGGTGGATGGGCGGCCGGTTTTTCCGGACGTAGTCTTCCGGAATCGTGAGCGGGGTGATTTCCTCCAGATCGGCGATCGGCAGGTTCTCCGGACGGAGGACGAAGTTCTGGTGGTTGGTGGAGAAAAAGACGGCGGCGCCCGGCGGGTATTGCCGTGAGGGCGGATGTGCTCAAATGCGGGTGCATCGCCGGATATCTGTCCGGACGGGGGTTCAGCGGCGATATATCGGGAGCCTGTGCGGGCGGATTCAGATAAGACGACATGGGTCGGGGATGGGGTTCGAACGGTTATCGGCCGTCGGAACCCCGGCTGTCGCCGTCATCGGTCCCGTCTTTGGCCTTTCTGAATTCATGCTTTGACAATTCCCACTGCCGCTTGAAGTATCCGGAGACGAATTTTCCGATGGAGAAAGATTTGTCGATTTTGTCTCCGGTCTCCACCAGCAGTTTCAGGACCTTGACCGGGTCTCTGCCCATTCGTCGAAGTTGCCGAGACAGCCGAAGAATCTCCTTTTCATCCTCCGACAGGTTTTCCACGTAGATGTATTCTTGTTCGCCCATGTGCCCCTGTTTGAATCCTTTGGTGAGGTCGTTTGAAGATATCTTATACGATTTGAAGGGGCGAAACAACCACCAACCGGGGAGGCGGGTGGTGGTTTCGCCGGATCACTAGATAAATGAGGCGGTTTTGAAATCGCCTGAGACCGGGGAACGGATTTGCTGCAGGGGCGGCCGATGCGGAAAAGGTGTAAATCGGAAAGCAGGAGCGGCGCTACCAAGATTTGTTCAGGATAATATCTCGAATCTTTTCCTCATTCTTTTTTTCCACCAGCACCATCTTCTTGGCCTGGGCCTTATGGATCCTTTCGGCCAGCGACTTGATGTCCACCGGTTTTTCCAGAAAATCCATGGCCCCATGCTTCATGGCTTCGATGCCTTTTTCCACGGTGGCATGCCCGGTCAGCAGAATGACCTGAATATCGGGGTTCTTTTTCTTGATCGCTTCCAGGGTTTGAAGGCCGTCCATCTCCGGCATCATCAAATCCAGAACAACGGCATCAAAGGATTCGCTTTCGGCCCTGGCCAGGGCATCGGTAGGGGATGTGGTGGTGGAGACGTTCATGCCCCGTGCCCGCATCCGTTCGGCCAAGGGTTCTACGAATTCTACTTCGTCGTCGACGAGCAATACTTTTTCAGTCATGGGTTTTACCTCCATTTCGGGGTTGTCGGTTATAAAAAAATGATCAAACCGGGTTCATCAGCTGTTCTCACTGAAAGCGGGTGCGGGAGAGCCCGAGAGTGAAGATCTTTTTTCCATAGGGGATAATATAAGAACGATCTCTCCCTTCGTCGAGTTTACCTCGATATCAGCCTCGAGAAGAGCAAGCAGGGCCCGGTCTTCTTCGGTGGGAAACCCGCCTTCATTCCATGCCTCCTTGAGGTCCATTCCCGTCAGCCGAATCTGAATCTTCGCATCAGTGGTTTCCGGTTTCAAATAAATGGTTTTATCCGCATCCGGAGCCGACATGGCGATCTCCAGGCATCGAAAAATGAGGGCCTTCAGAAAAAAGGGGCTGGTAAGGAGATGGATGGGTTTTTCCGGGGAAACGGTTGTAAAGGTTACTTCCCGGCCCGCGGCGAGTCGGGCGGCAAGCAGAGCGGTAAAATGCACCGTTTCCTCCACATCCACCCGCTTGCCCGTTTTATCGATGCTGTGTGCGAACCGGTTGAGGTTTTTGACGATGCCGTCCGACCGCTGAACCTGGGCCAGGATTTTCTCAGCCAGTCCGCGGACCCGGGTCGGGTCGAGTTCCATCCCTTTTTCGGCCATCAGAGTCAGGTCTTCCAGAAGACCGGCATTTTCATTGATCACGGCCAGGGTATTTTTGATTTCATGGGAGATGGATGCCGACACCTTTCCGAAAAAGCGCAGGCCGGTTTCGCCGATGATATCCGGTTCTTTCATAAAAGAGGGCTCCTTATCCTGATGATTTTTCGAGTACCTCGTTCATTTTGCGAATGAGGATGTCGATATCCACCGGTTTGACCAGGTAATAATCCGAACCGGCCTCGGCCGCACCGGACCGGAAATCATCCTCGGACCCGTGGCCGGTCATGAAAATAAAGTGGATCCCCGGGTATTTGACCTGGAGTTTTTTCTTCAGCTCGATGCCGCTGATGCGGGGCATTTTGACATCCAGCACCGCGATGTCGTATTTTTTTCCCTCCAGTGCCAGGGCCTCTTCACCGCTGGTCGCCCAATCGGCCTCGATGCCCCGCATGTTGAGTCGTTCCGCAAGGGTATCCACCAGTTCGATTTCGTCATCCACCAACAATACATTCATTTGGATTCTCCCGATGATCGGGTGTTTTATGATAGGTTAGCGGCAATGTAAGGGTGAAACGGGTGCCTTTGCCCGGCTCGCTCTCTACGTCGATGGTTCCGCCGATTTCCTGAACCAGACCATAGGTAATGGACAGCCCCAGGCCGGTTCCCCCGATTTTGGATTTTGTCGTAAAAAAAGGTTCAAAGATCTGCCGAATATTGGCGGCCGGGATGCCGCATCCGTCGTCGATGACGGATACCATGATCGATTCCTTGTTCCGGCGTTTGATGGCCACCTCGATATGGCCGCCGTCATCGACCGCTGCAAAGGCATTGTTGATAATATTCAGAAGGATCTGCTGTACCTTCCCCCGGTCGGTCTCGAATTCGGGAATGTCCTCATCGGCGTTGACGGTGATTTGAATCGATCGGTAATCGGCCTCTTTTTCCAAAAATCCCAGAATCTCTCGAACCACCAGAACCAGGTTGACCGGACCGATCACTTCATCCATGTTTCGTGCGAATTTCAAAAGCCGTTTGGTGATGGCGCCGCACCGTTTGACCGATTTGAGAATTGAATCCACCGAACCGATCAGTTTGGGATCTCGATTGTACTCCTCGCGAAAGGTGAACAGATCTTTGATCAGCCCCGCTTTTTCATTGATGATGGCCAGCGGATTATTGACTTCGTGGGCGATGCTGGCGGCCATTCGGCCGATGGAGGCCATTTTGTTCTCGTATTCCACCCGGTGCATGGCGGCGAAGCGCCGCTGGTCCGCCTGATCGATCTTGCCGACCATGAAGGTGACGATCCCCAGGGCGACGATGATAATGCTGGTGGTGCTGACCATGAGGAACCCGATCAACTGGAACCGGGTTTTATACCACTGCTTCATCAGTTCATCGGTCTGCTTGACGATCATCAGAATATAAGGGGTTCGGGCGATATAGGCGTATCCGAGGATAACCCGGTCTCCGTCCTCGTCCGATGTTTCAATGACCTGGGTCTTTTCCGAAAACGGCGGAATCGGCAGCTTCAGTTCTTCCAGCGCGTGCCCGTAAAACCGGGACTGGGTTTGAAGAATCCCCTCATGATTGATGAGAAAGGCATCTCCTTCGCCGCTTATCAAGAGGTTGGACAGCATGTCCTCGAAGCGTTCGTTGTCTAAGGTGGCCCGAAGCACGAAAAAATCGCCGTTCGGCAGATCGTGTTTAAAGGCGATGGCCAGGTGCGGAATCCGCCGGAAACCCATGAAGATGTCACTGATATAATAACCCCGTTCCATTACCTCTTTGAACCAGTCCTGATCACTGTAGTCGGCGCCTTCCAATGGATAGGGGCCGACATAAGCGCTCTGTCTGCCGTTTGCATCGATGACCCCGAGGTCGATGAATCCGGTGAACTCATTTTGAAGGTTGTTCAGCAGCTCCAGAAGACGGGCCTCGTTATTGAGGTTGTCATAGCTGTTGTCTTTGATGATAAAATTCAGAACGGCCCGGCGTTCCTCCAGAAAAAAATAGAGGGTTCTTCGGGTGTTCGAGACCAGGCGGCTGGTTCGAAACAGGATTTCGGATCGAACGGCATTCCGGGTCACCTGATAATCGACCACGGTGATGAAGATCAGGGGGACCAGCGCCACCGCGATCATCAGAAACACCGAAATCTTCCAGACAAACCGGTAGTTGAACATGCGGTTGAAGGAACCGGCGGTATCGTCGTGGTGATCCCAGAATTTGGGTTTCAGTTTTTGGATCAGTGTCGTCATGGGCGTTTTACTCGGGTTTGTCCCCCTCGGTTCTTCCCCGAGAGTTCAGAAAAAGCGCCTCGGTGGAGATTTGCCGGTGTTCAGCGGGTGTCGGCTTTTTTATTCCGGATTTTTTCATTGGCCAGGCGGAGGTTTTCGCTTAAAATCTCGATATCCACCGGTTTATGAAGATAGGCGAATGCGCCGAGATTCATACAGACCTCCCGGTCCGCCTCGGACCCGTGGCCGGTGAGGATAATCACCTCGATTTCAGGCCGGGTTTCCTTGACCTGTCTGAGCACCTCGATTCCGTCGATGCCGGGCATTTTGAGGTCGAGTATCATCACCTCGGGTTCCTCCTCGCGCACCATTTCGAGGGCCGATTCGCCGTCATAGGCCACCGCCGACCCCATATCCCGCATCAGAAGGCGTTCGGACAGGGTCTGAACGAATTCTCGTTCATCATCCACCAGAAGCACACGGGAGGGCAGCTCAAAATCGTATTTCCGGTAGATGTCGGCCTGGGGATATCCTTTGCCCACTTTGGTTTCCACCGAACGGACCCCCTCCACCTTTTCGGCGATCGATCTGAGTTCTTCTTCCAGCCGGCTCAGCATCAGTACATTCTTGTTGGTGGTCAGGGTCACGGCGCCGTCCCGGGCCTTCACCTCCACATTGTGGCCTTCGCCGGCCAGAGCCATTTCCACTTGGGCCGAAAGCAGAAAGTCTTCGGCCGATTTCCGGGCACGGGCGGTAGGCTGAATGACCTCGCTGCGCAGGTTTTCCGACACCAGCGCGGTAATCTCGTCCACCCCCATCTTGTCGGTCGGCACCAGAACATCGTACAAAGAAGGGTCCCAGGGATCGGTTATCTTGAACAGAATGTTGACCCAGCCACTCCGGTCTTTGTCTTGCTCGTGAATCAGTTGGATCGCCTCTTTTTCGGAACATCCCTGCGTTTCCATGGCC
>JBKHDE010000274.1:0-6056 GCA_046541495.1 Desulfococcaceae bacterium | reverse complement strand
CCGGTGGTGATCTTCCTTCGGCCGGGGTCCTTTCCCGCAGAACTGCGGCTGGGCGGCGATCGCGACGATTATCTCATCTTCCGCTTCATCCCCTGCGATCTGGGCCGCATCCCGGCGATGATCCATCTGGACAGCCGCAACATCGTCGCTCGTTTGAATCTGCCCAATATGGCCTATCCGGAAGATCAGCGCATCGAAGTTTATGCCAAAGCACAGGAAGGTCTGGTCGCCTTGGAAAAAGATATGGACAAACGCAAAAAATACGTCGATTTCATCGACATGTATGCCGACTTGAGCAACGATGAGATCGTCCGCTATCAAGCGGAATGGCTATCATCGAGTCGGGTTAAGGAGGAAATGATGGGCCTGAGAAAGACTTTCATGCAGGAAGGACGAGAGGAAGGAAGAAGAGAAGGGCTGATGAAAGCGATCGAGATCGGTTTAACGCTGAAATTCGGAAAAAATAGCCTGGGAATTCTTAAAACAATTTCCCAAACTGCAGACGTCAATCAATTAGATGCATTGAGTGACAAGATTCTGACGGTAAAAGATATTTCAGAACTTAGACAATATATCAAAACCCTTTCATCGGAACACTCGTGGACTCATTGATTTACGATCCCTAAACGAATTTCAATCCACAGCCGAATACGCTGCTTGAATGCATCAGAAAAAAAGCCAGGTGAAAGCCGCCGGAAAAGCAATAGGCTCCCCCGGCGGCCACGATTAAAATAGCCAAGGCTCGGCTTACCACCCCAAAGTCAAATAATCATGCATCGAATCGGCGGCGATTCGACCGGCCCCCATGGCGAGAATCACGGTGGCGGCACCGGTGACAATGTCGCCGCCGGCCCAGACGCCCTTCTTGGTGGTCTTGCCGGTCTTGGGATCGGCCACGATATAGCCCCACTGATTCAGTTCCATCTCCGAAGTGGACTGGGTCAGCAGCGGATTGGCGCCGGAGCCCACCGCCACGATCACCAGATCGCAGTCCAGCCGGTACTCCGATCCTTCCACCGGCACCGGTTTTCGACGACCCGAGGCGTCGGGTTCGCCCAGCTCCATCTTGAGGCATTCCATCCCTACCAGCCGTCCCTTTTCATCGCCGATGAACCGGGTGGGATTGGTCAGCAGATGGAACTCGATTCCCTCTTCTTCCGCATGATGCACCTCGGCGACCCGGGCCGGCATCTCCTCCCGGGATCGCCGATAGACGATTTTGGAGCTGTCCGCGCCCAGACGCATGGCGGTTCGGGCTGCGTCCATGGCCACATTGCCGCCCCCGAGAACCACCACGTTCTTTCCCATCGGGATGGGGGTATCCACCTGGGGATAGAGGTAGGCCTTCATCAGGTTGGCCCGGGTGAGGTACTCATTGGCCGAGAGGATGCCCACCAGGTTTTCTCCCGGAATATTCAAAAAACGCGGCAATCCGGCCCCGACCCCGACGAAGACCGCATCATACCCCTGCTCGAACAGTTCATCCATACTGACCGTGCGGCCCACCACCATGTTGACCTCGACCTTGACTCCCAACCGCTCCAGAAAATGGACCTCCTGGGCCACGATATCCTTGGGCAGCCGAAACTCGGGAATGCCGTAGACCAGCACCCCGCCCGGCTTATGAAAGGCCTCCAGAACGGTGACCTCATGGCCCTTGACGATCAGGTCGCCGGCCACCGTGAGACCGGCCGGTCCCGATCCCACCACCGCCACCTTTTTGCCGGTGGGCGGCTGTTTGGGCGGCAATTCGCCGGTGCCGTGCTCCCGCTCGTAATCGGCAGCAAACCGTTCCAGGTGTCCGATGGCCACCGCCTCGCCTTTTTTGGCCAGAACACACTTGCCCTCGCACTGAATCTCCTGGGGGCAGACCCGGCCGCAGACCGCCGGCAGACTGTTCTTTCCCCAGAGATTCCGAATGGCTCCCTTGAAATCCCCCTCTTGGATGAGGCCGATGAATCCGGGAATGTCCACACTCACCGGGCATCCGTCCACACAGCCGGGGTTTTTGCACTGAAGGCATCGCGTCGCCTCTTCCATGGCCGTTTCCGGACTGTACCCTTCCGGCACCTCCTTGAAGTTCCGGCGCCGGACCTCCGGGGCCTGCTCCGGCATGGGCTGCCGGGGAATCGCTCTTTTTTTCTTCTTTTCCGCCATTTCGTCCTCCGAAATTATCGATATAGATCGGCTCCTTACGGGCATACTCCCGAGGAGTCGTTTTTTCAGTCAGGTTACGCCTGTTCCATCAGGCAGAAATCATTGTAACACTTCTGTTCATCTTCGCAGTAGGCCTGCAACCGCATCATCAACTCGTCATAGTCGACCTGGTGCCCGTCGAATTCCGGCCCGTCCACACAGGCGAACTTGGTTTCGCCGCCCACGCTCACACGGCACCCGCCGCACATGCCGGTGCCGTCCACCATAATCGGATTGAGGCTGACCAGGGTGGGCACATCGTAATCGGCGGTCATTTTGGAAACGAACTTCATCATGGGCACCGGCCCGATGGCCACCGCCTGATCCACCTTTTCGTTTTCAAGCACTTCCTTCAGGACCTCGGTGACGAACCCCTTTCGGCCGTAGGAACCGTCGTCGGTGCAGATCTTCAGTTCATGGGAGGCCTGTTTCATCCGGTCTTCCAGAATAAGCAGGTCCTTATTCCGGGCTCCGATGATGGCGATCACCCGGTTGCCGGCTTCCTTCAAAGCGCGGGTGATGGGATGCAGCACCGCGATGCCGGTACCGCCACCCACACAGACCACCGTACCGACCTTTTCGATGTGGGTGGGCTTGCCCAGGGGACCGATCACGTCCTGATATCCCTCTCCCTCCTTGAGGCTTTTGAAGACGGCCGTGGACTTGCCCACCACCATGTAAATGACAGTGAGCGTGCCCTTTTCCGGATCGGTTTCCGCTATGGTCAGAGGGATTCGCTCCCCTTCTTCGGTGGCCTTCAGAATCACGAATTGGCCCGGCTTGGCCTTGTTTGCAATGAGCGGCGCCTCGATTTCATTCAACACCACGGTTCCGCCCGCCATTTCTTCTCGTTTCACGATTTTAAACATGGTATTCCTCCAGATATTTGGATTTGCAACAGGCCCCGGAAAAATCATGAACCCGTTGATGATAGTCCATTTCAACCCATCCAAGCAAAAATAGCAATTCATATGCCAAAAATAAACATTCTAAAAAAATAAATTACCCCAACGGAGTTTTGCGCCTCACCCACTCCGCCGCAATCCCCGCATACCCCCCAAAAAGGTTGATCTCACGCCCCATCGATGTTACATAAATTGTAAATGAATGAAGGGATTTGCAGCTTGTCTCGCTTTCGATCTCATTGGGAAAACCGTGTGTGTGCCCCTATGACCCTGAATGGGTAATTTTGACCCGTTCAGGGCCGACCGATTGCATCGCTTTCCGCTATCTGTTTTCTCGATTTAGAAACCTCCAGGCCACAGGACAAAACTGTTATGCGGTTGTTCGACAGCCATTGCCATTTGAATGATGCCGCTTATACCGACGATCTGGATACGGTATTGACGCGGATGACCGAGGCCGGGGTGGATGCCGCCATGATCGTGGGCATCACCCCGGAAAATTCCAAAGCCGCCGCAGCCCTGGCGGAAAGCCGCCCCGGTTTTTACGCCTCGGCCGGGGTTCATCCCCATGATGCCGCCTCCTGCACCGAATCCGGACTGGCCGACCTTCGAGCACTGGCGACCCGTCGCCCTAAAATCCGGGCCTGGGGAGAGACCGGCCTCGATTTCAACCGCATGTTTTCCCCGAAAGCGGATCAGGAAAAATGGCTGATTCGGCAGATCGAAACGGCGGTGGAACTGAACCTGCCCCTGATTTTCCATGAGCGGGACAGCGAGGGCCGTTTTCTGGAAATCCTGAAAACCCACCTGCCGAACGGCTATCCCGGGGTGGTCCACTGCTTCAGCGGCACCGACTCGGAACTGGACGCCTACCTCGACCGGGGGCTGTATATCGGCATCACCGGCATCCTGACCGTCAAAAGCCGGGGCGCCGAACTGCGCCGGCAGGTGGGTCTGATTCCGGAAGATCGCCTGGTGGTGGAAACCGACGCGCCGTATCTGACCCCGACCCCGGAGCGGAACAAATACCGCCGCAACGAACCGGCCTTCGTCAAAACCACCCTTCTCAAACTGGCGGAGGTGCGCCGAACCGACCCGGAAATCCTGGCCGAACGGGTATGGGCCAACACCCGCCGGCTTTTCAAGGTCTAACTGAGAAAACAGGCGGGCCGACACCGAATCGGCAGCTCGCACGACTTACAGTCTTTGCGGATGGGGTAGGGGGTGATAGAGCTTCGATCATTGGTGGCGGATTTTCGCATCCTGGAGCGGATCCTGCGCGAAGGGAATGCCGCGGAAGGAAAACGGCGGTACAAAAACGCGAAGGCTCTGCTTCGAGCGGCCACATTCAGAGCCTTCCGTTGATGCAATCTGAAGCGCTGTCGAAAAATTGGCCGACGGGTCGTCCGGAGCTGCGGCTAAACGTCGTCATCGATATCCATGGATTCGTCATCGGCGATTTTCAGGCTGGAATTGGAACCGATGTTGCCGATGTCGTTGTCTTCGAAATCTTCGTCCATGTTTTCTTCGTCTTCCAGCAGATCATCGAGGTCGGAATCCTCATCCTCCATGATATTGGTGAGGACATCGGTCTGCTGTTCCTCCCGGGTCAGAAACTCAAGGTCGTCGAAAATGAGTTCCGCACTGGTCTTTTCCCCCTGCCCCGACACTTCCACGATGGATGCGGCGATTCTTTCAACGTAGTAGCCCGGCGGGTACATATTTTTGGTTCTCAGCACGTTCATCAGGGCCTGGGGGCCGTTCTTGATCGCCTCTTCCACATCGGCCTGGGCATAGGTCTGCTCACACAAAAGGGACATCATGTCCTTGTCCAGCTCGGCATGTTCCCGGATTATCAGCTGGTTTTTCTCATCATCACGCAAGATTTCATATTTTTGCTTCATAAAAAATCATTCTCCTGAAAAAGTCGCATCGAGTCCAACCCGGTCCGGTCCCCTTACCAAAACGGATGGTCGTTCTTTTTGAACGGCATGGGAAATCATAAAACCGGTGGATTGTCAATCATTCCCTTTATGCTGTCATTATGAAGTTGGAAGTGTAATTCCCAAACTGAAAGATTACAAGTATAAAATATCGACGTCTACATCTCTGCCGGTCTTTCTCCAAGGGGTGTACCGGGTGGGCGGCTCGGAATTTTTTCCCGGAAAAACCGACAAAAGGGATTGACCTCCAGTCCGTTCGGTGATATGGATATCGATCTTACATCGGGAGGGATGGCCGAGTGGTTGAAGGCGGCGGTCTTGAAAACCGTTGAGTGTCAAAGCTCCGTGGGTTCGAATCCTACTCCCTCCGCCAGACATACCACACCATTTTCGGAGAGATGGCCGAGTCGGCTGAAGGCGCTCGCCTGCTAAGCGAGTATGGGGGGAAACTTCCATCGAGGGTTCGAATCCCTCTCTCTCCGCCATTTCAAATACTTGGGGCGATCGGAAAATCCGATCGCCCTTTTTTGTTTTTTCGAGCGGACAGGATTTTTTTTGAAGAGCCTATGACGTCCCTTCCGGAGACCCCATTCTCCTTGGAATCCCCGGCGCGTAGATTGAACCGTGCTTTATCCCTTACCGGTCCTTTTACAGAAATGTTTTTCCTGGCAGGTAAAACTTGCCATTGAGTTATAGGATAGTGTAAAGGGAATCCATGAACTTACCGTGCCATCAAACGAAGCCACTACAAAAAAGTGCGTGGCCCTTTTATTTCGGATGTTCGAGCTGGATTTTCGCTTTTAAGGGAGTGTCGAATTAAAATTCTTCTAACTCAAAACAATGTAAGGGGTGAATGATGTCGAAAAAAATCCAGATGCTCCTATCGATCCTCTCGGCTGTCATGGTCGGCCTCATCACGTGGGCACCGGCGGCCGTCGCCGAAGACGATTACGCATGGGTACTTGTAGAGGTAATTGACCAGGATGCAGCGGACAAGATCGCCGCCTATAAC
>JBKHDE010000273.1:0-6183 GCA_046541495.1 Desulfococcaceae bacterium | reverse complement strand
AAAATGCGAGCGGAAAATAGTCAGAAGAAGGAGCGGAAAGCCGCCGGCCGACAACATGGCCCTTACCGGTAGACTGCTGTAGCAATCGTTTATGTCGCATATTCGAAAATCAGCCGTTGAAGGATTAACCATCGGCGACACCTTCACCGTCACCCGAACCTTGACCGAAGCGGATACGATCGCATTCGCAGAAATCAGCCGGGATTACAACCCGATTCATTTCGATGAGCGGTTTGCAGCGGTCAAGCATTTTCAGGGCCGAATCTGCCATGGGCTTCTGGTCGCTTCCCTTCTTACCGAGATCGGGGGCCAAATCGGATGGCTGGCTTCGGGAATGAGTTTTCGTTTCAGAAAACCGGTCTATTTCGGCGATACCGTCGAGTGCCGATTCACCCTCACGAAAATGGACGACCGCCACCGGGCCGAAGCAGAGGCGGTGTTCCGAAATCAACAGGGAGAGATTGTTCTGGAAGCGACCTTATCCGGCATCCTTCCGGGTCCTGCGGAAAAAGAGGTGATCGGGCGCATGATGGCCGAAGGCGATCCCACCAACCCCCTCGGTTGAATCCCGCTCACAGTGGCGCGTTAATCCAATTTTCAGAAAACCAGGGATATGGCCAAACAGAGCGCCGGCATTCTGATGTACCGCTTTCCCGCCGCCGCCGCACGGGAGAAATTGCATCCAGGGCAGATCCAATTCATCGACAGACTATGTCAAAAGCTGGACATCCAAACCGATGCCTCATGAAATAAAAGCATTTTCCTGCTTGACACCCTTCCCCCGAATTCTTATAATTTACCATCAGTTTAGTCCGGCTAATATTTCGGGCGGTTTCAACTAAAGGCTTGTTCCATGTCATCGTGGCAACCTGAAGTTTGGAGCTAATTAAAAAATGAAAGGAGGTTGGCACAATGGCAGAAGGAACAGTCAAATGGTTCGACGATAAAAAAGGCTTCGGCTTCATTGAACGCGAAGACGGCAGCGGCGATATTTTCGTCCACCATTCCGCGATCAATTCAACCGGTTTCAGATCCCTGAGCGAAGGGGACCGGGTGTCCTTTGAGGTAAAACAGGGGCCGAAGGGACCGGCGGCGGACAACGTCACCAAGATCTGACGATCCCGATATCGTATCCGATAAAAAGTAGAAAGGCATCTATCATTCACATGGGAGATGCCTTTTTTGTTGTATTTTAACTACAATTGAAAAGCATACAGGCCGATCAGGATCGCTCCCCCGGTGATCAGAATGGCCACCACCCATCCCGGAAGAACGCTGCGATTGATTGATGAGTGATACTCATTTTCACCCAGTTTTTTAAAAAACGCCCGCTCCTTGCGGGTAAACTTTTTCATGAAGGCACTCCATTAAAGAAAAAATCCGAATTCACGGCACGACAGTCCAATACCCCATGTAGAGCATCCCTTGAAAAACATCAAGGCATTGTCTCAAAAGTAGGATTTTCCCCATGCGCTTTTTCACTTCTTCGAGGCGGGGCAAAGGGGTTACGGTGAACCGTTCGCTCCCGAGTTCAGGCGGTGGTACTGTTCCCAAAGAAGATAGCCGCCCCAGACGAAAGCGGAAACCATCAACAGGCATCCCAGACCATGGGAGAGAAGCGCAATGGTGTGGTCATAGCGGATCAGTCCGGTTTCGGTCAGCAGGTATTCCCAGTCGTGAAATCCGTACGGAGAGGATTGCCCGGTATTTCCCCCCAGAAGCGGCATGACCCCCGCCCGGGCATCATTGATATACGGACCGATATCCATGAAATTCTGCCCCACCCACCAGAGGCCGACGGAACCGGCAAAGGGATCCCGGGTCTGAAGCAGAAACACCCCCGTGCAGATAGTGGGCATCAGGAGCTGTCCCAGCGTGCCGCCCAGTGAGGTGATGAAATCCCCGAAGGGGCGAAAGATCAGATGGCCGGCCTCGTGAAAAGGCAGATTGATTAAATGAAGAAATCCGCTGAAAACATCAAAATCCAAGGGCGAGAGCATGTACCGCCCGCCCAGGATCAGAAGCCCCAGAAAAAGGAGGACCCGCCCTCCGAAAGCGATGGGGTGGACGGCCTCGGGCACATGCAGCACCACCGTCTGAAATGTGTCCCATGACCAGAGTGAATCGAATTCTTCATCAACCGATTCTTGGACCGGTCGGTCTATGGATAATTGTTCGGGGGGTAATTGATCGGGGGGAGATTGATCGAAGGCGGGGCCGCGCTCCTGTTGAAGCCGCAGGTATTTTTCAATCACGATGCCGCATCGAGGGCAATCGTCGAATTTTCCGGCGGCGGAAAACCCGCAATGGGGGCAGATGGATGCCGAAACCACCGTTTCCATAAATTACCTCCTCTGCAAAAAATTGAAGAAAAGGGGTAAAAATTGTTAACACCGTCCGAGGGGTCCGCCCACTGTCGAAGGTTGAAAATTGAAGGGATTTCAGGCCTATTCACCTGAAATCCCCTGAACCCCTTCAACCCTGACGGGGAATAATCATAAAAATATGCCAGTTTTGTGCCAACCGGGTGGCTACCGACCCTGAGATCGACATGACCGCCGTTCCGGTCCACCCGGCCACCCGATGACCCGGTCCCGAGACCGCCGGAACGGAAAACCGGAACTTGATAGAGGACAGGCGATTTGTGAAGGATCATCTTGCCCGATCCGCTCGCAGGTGGTACATGGTGAAACATGGATCGCGAATCGATGAAAAACTTTCGACTGTACACCAGCAATCGACTGGAGGTGCTGATGGAAGCATTGGCGGAAATCCTGGCCTCCCCCCCCGCGTCCCCGTTCGCCCCCGAGATTGTCGTGGTCCAGAGCAAGGGGATGGAACGTTGGATCGCCATGGAATTGTCCCGCCGGCACGGCATCGCGGCCCACCTTCAGTTTCCCTTTCCCAATGCCTTTGTTTATAATGATGTGTTCCGGTCGATGATGACCGACCTGCCCGAAGCCTCGCCTTTTGATCGGGAGGTGATGGCCTGGAAGATCATGCGGTTGCTGCCGCCCCTGCTCGACCGGCCCGAATTCGAACCGCTCCGGAATTACCTCAAAAAGGACGGGGACCGGCTTCGCCGGTATCAACTGGCGGTTCGCATCGCCGATCTTTTCGACCAGTACCTGGTCTTTCGGCCCGAGATGATCTTCGCCTGGGAAGAGCGAAAACGGGAGGACGAATGGCAGGCGATTTTATGGCGGCAATTGACGGCCGAGACCGATTTTCCCCACCGGGCGGCCTTGGGCCGCATCCTCTTCGACCGGCTTCAAAACGACCCCGCCGTCGCCGTCCGCCTGCCCGAACGGATCTCGGTCTTCGGCATCACCACCCTGCCCCCTTTTCACATTCAGGTGCTGGATGAGATTTCCAAACACCGCCCGGTCCATCTGTTTTTGCTCAACCCCTGCGCCGATTACTGGGGGGATATTCTGTCCAACCGGGAACGGCGGCGGGCCCTTCGGCGGGGCCGGGAAAAGGGATTGTCCGAGGCGGAGCTCTATCTGGGGGAAGAAAACGGCCTGCTGACCGCCATGGGGTTGCAGGGCCGGGATTTCTTCGACATGATCACCGGTTTTTACACCGACGAGTTCGACGCCTTTCAAGATCCCGGGGAAAAGACCCTGCTCTCCTGCATACAGTCGGACATCCTGTTTCGGCGGAATCGGCCCTCAGAGCAGGCCGACGTTAAAGTCGTCGACCCTGAGGACGAGTCGGTCCGGATCCACATCTGCCACAGCCCCATGCGGGAGATCGAGGTCCTCCACGATCAGCTTTTGACTCTGTTCGAGGCCGATCCCGCCCTGGCCCCCCGGGACATTCTGGTGATGACCCCGGATATTGAAACCTACGGGCCCTACATTCAGGCGGTTTTCGACCGGCCCGCCGACGACCCGCATCGCATCCCTTTCAGCATCGCCGACCGGGCCATGCGCACCGAAAGCCGGGTCATCGATGTTTTCCTGAAGGTGCTCGACCTGGCCGGCGGCCGGTTCGGCGCGGCCCGGGTGCTGTCGGTGCTGGAAAATCCATCCGTGTTTCAGAGATTCGATCTCTCCGAGACGGATCTGGACCGGATTCGAAACTGGGTTCGGGATACCCGCATTCGGTGGGGGGTGGACGCGGAAAGCCGGGCCGGGCTGGGGCTGCCCGAGACCCCCGAAAACACCTGGCGGGCCGGTCTGGACCGGCTGCTGCTGGGCTATGCCATGACCGGCGGGGGTGAGCGGGCTTTTCACGGCATTCCGCCCTTTGACGCGGTGGAAGGCGGCGAAACCGATATTCTGGGTCACTTTCTGGAATTCACGGATCGCCTCTTCCACCAGGTGAACACCCTCACCCGCCCCGCATCCCTCTCGGACTGGTCCGAGCGTCTCGCCGGTCTGCTCGAAACTCTGTTTCATGCCGATGAAGAAACCGAAGCCGAACTCCAGTTCCTTCGGGATGTGCTGGCCGAGCTGCGGGAAACCGGGGAACAGGGGGAATTTACGGAACCGGTGGACATTCAGGTCATCAAAAGCCACCTGTCTCAGCGGCTTCAGGAGGACCCCTTCGGGTTCGGATTCATCACCGGCGGCATCACCTTCTGCGCCATGCTGCCCATGCGCTCCATTCCCTTTCGGGTCATCTGCTTGGTGGGCCTCAACTCCGAGGACTATCCCCGCCGGTCCAAACCCCTCGGGTTCGATCTCATGGCCCGGCATCCCAAACCCGGGGACCGGTCCCGGCGAAACGACGACCGGTATCTCTTTCTGGAATCGATCCTTTCGGCCCGGGAAAAACTGTATATCTCTTATGTGGGCCGGTCCGTTCGGGACAACGCCGCCATTCCGCCTTCAGTGGTGGTCAGCGAACTGATCGATGTGATTCAACGGGGCTTCCGGTGTAAGGACGGGGATCTGCTGCACGACCGACTCATCGCCGAGCACCGGCTTCAGGCCTTCAGCCCTGCCTATTTTAGGGATGGGAATGCTTCCCGCCTTTTCAGCTACTCGACCGAAAACTGCCGGGCGGCCCGGCGCCTGGTCGCGCCCCGAAAGGCGCCGAAGCCTTTCATCACCGGCCTGCTTTCAGAACCGGATTCGGAGTGGAAAACCATCGGCCTGGAGACCCTGATCTCCTTTTTCTCCCATCCGGCCAAATTTCTCCTGAACCGGCGTCTGAACCTGTTCCTGGAAACCGAAGATACCCGTATTGAAGAACAGGAGGCCTTTGATATCGGAGGTCTGGATCAATATTTTCTGGAGGATGTTCTGGTCAAGCAAGCCCTGACCGGCCGGGACCCGGCGGAACTCTACCCTCTCAAATGCGCTTCGGGTGAACTGCCCCACGGAGCGGTCGGAGAGTGTCTTTTTCTGAAAAGCTGCCGGGAAGCCGGCGGTTTTGCCGAGAAAATCCAATCCTACATCGCGGACACACCCAAAGAACCCCTCGACATCGATCTGTTTATAGACGATTTTCGCCTGACCGGCCGAATCCCCAATATCTACCCCGCGCAGATGGTTCGTTACCGGTTCGCCACCGTCAAACCCAAGGATCATCTTCGAGCATGGCTGCTTCATCTGGCGATGAACGCCGCCGCGGTCGAGGGATACCCCCGCACCACCCTGATCGCCGGCAAGGATAAGGCCTACGAATACGGGCCGGTGGAAGATGCGGAAGCGATTCTTTTGGACCTGCTGGCAATCTATTGGAAAGGGCTGCGGCAACCATTGCGGTTTTTCCCGATTTCGGCCTGGACCTATGCAGAAAGCGTGGTCACCGCTCAAAAACCGGCAGATATTGCGTTGGCCAAGGCCCGGGGAAAATGGAAAAACAGTGATCATTCTTCGGGGGAGGAGGCCGACGGCTATTTCCATCGGTGTTTCAGACACCTGGATTCCCCCCTCGATTCGGAATTCGAAACACTGGCCCTGGCCGTATTCGGGCCGCTTCTCGACCATGCCGAGAAACGGTAACCGGAGAAAGATCTATTGAACCGATGACCAAATCACCGCTTACTCCCGAACCGTTTGATCTGCTCCATAGTCCTCTGATCGGCACCAATCTTCTGGAGGCCAGCGCAGGCACCGGTAAGACCTATACCATCGCCGGACTTTTCGTTCGACTGGTGTTGGAGGAAAACATCGAGGTCAACCGGATTCTGGTGGTCACCTTTACCGAAGCGGCCACTGAAGAACT
>JBKHDE010000272.1:0-6195 GCA_046541495.1 Desulfococcaceae bacterium | reverse complement strand
CCGGGAACCCGCCCTGGCCGCAACAGAAGGTTTTGTTTGACAAGGATATCGGTATCATCTAAAGCCTTTTTATCAAAAAGGAAAAAGAATCGCTAAAAAGCCGCGGAGAAAAAAAAGCCCCGATGTTCCAGATTCAGGAATCCTCATGAATGAAAAACCGATCCCTAATCCCTCGAAAAACCAGGCCGACCTCGATGCCCTGATCGAAGAACTTCGAACCTATCAGGCGGAGCTGGAGATCCAGAACGAAGAGCTGCGAGGCGCTCAGAAGGCCCTTGAACAGTCGCGGGATCGGTATTCGGTGCTGTATCATCAATCCCCCGTGGGATATCTCATTCTGGATCGGGCCGGCATGATTCTGGATGTCAATCAGACCTTCGCCGGAATGGTGGGCCGGGAACCCGCAGATCTCGTCGAAAAACCCTTTGCGCGATTGATCGAAGAGGCCGACCGGCGCCTGTTTCATTCGAGATACCGGGCCTTCTTCAATCATCCGGAACGACACTCAATGGAGCTGCGGCTGATCCCCCAAATCGACCGTATACGCCACGTGAAGCTCGAAGGACGGGGTCTGACTTCCATTGAAAGGGCGCCGAACGGGCCCGAAGATCAGGTGCTGGTCGCGCTTCACGACATCACCCAAAGCAAAGAGATGGAATCGGCCCTGCGGGAGAGCGAAGAAAAATACCGGACCCTGGTGGAAAACTCCCCCGGCATCATGTATCGCTTTTCGGAAAAAGCGGGCGGGTTTTTCATCTCCCCACGGGTTGAGGAGGTCCTCGGCTATACCGCCGACTATCTGATGGCCCATCCCTTTACCTGGTACCAATCGATCCATCCCGAAGACAAGGACAAGATCGATGATGCCCTGTCGGAGGTCCAAAAAGGCGCGGCATTCGACATCGAGTATCGGATCAGGGACAAGAAAGGCCGCTGGCATTGGTTCAGAGACCGCTCCATCGGCATTATCGATACCGACGGCGGCGTGGTCATCGAGGGCCTCGCCGCGGACATCACCGACCGGAAAACGGCCGAACAGAACCTGAAAGCCAGCGAGGCCAAATTCCGCACCCTTTTTCATGGGACGGCGATCCCCTTGTGTTACGTCGACAGCCAGGGGGTGATGGTGGATATCAACGCCAAATTCACACAGGTCTTCGGGTATACCGCCACCGATATTCCCACTCTCGAGGACTGGTGGCGGGTCGCCTACCCCGACCCGGCCTACCGCAAACAGGTGGTGGATACCTGGAAAACGGCGGTTGAAACCGCGGAAAAAGACCACGCCGACATCCAGCCGGTGGAGTATCAGGTCACCTGCAAAAACGGTGAGGTCCGGGATGTGCTTATCTCCGGCACCGCATTCGACGGCCGGTTTCTGGCCACCTTCGTCGATCTCACCGATCTCAAACAGGCCGAGGAACGCTTCGAGAATTTTTTTAACCTGGTTTCAGATATGCTCTGCATCGCCGACATCAACGGCCGTTTTCGAATGGTCAATCCCGCGGCACGGGACATTCTCGGGTACCCGATAGATGAATTGCTCGAAAAACCCTTTCTGGAATTCGTCCATCCCGAGGACCGGGAGAAAACCCTTCAGGTGATTCAGGACCATCTGGAGCAGGGAAGGGATGTGATCAATTTTCAAAACCGCTATATCTGTAAAAACGGCTCCGTCAAATGGCTGGAATGGACTGCGCACCCGGATCTTGACCGGGGGGTCTCATTTTCGGTCGCCAGGGACTGTACCGAGCGGCTGAATATGGAGAATGCGCTCAAGGAATCGGAACTGTGGTTGCGCTATATATTCAATTCCCTCAAAGAGGCGGTCCTGGTAGTGTCTCCCCGGCGGGAGCTGATCAACCTCAACCGGGCCGCCCGGGATATTTTCGGATACACCGCCGAAGAACTCTATGACCATTCGACCGATATTCTGCATGTGGATCAGGCTCATTTTTTGGAATTCGGCAGACGAATCCAGGCCGCCTTCGATAAAGGAATTCCGGCCGAATTCGAATTTTTCAGCAAACGTAAAAACGGAGAGGTGTTTCCTACGGAGCACACGGTCACTCAATTGAAAGACGATGCCGGCGCCGATCTCGGGATTGTGAGCGTGGTTCGGGATATTTCGGAAAAAAGGAAATCTGAAAAGGAACTGAAGGAGATGGTGGCCGAGCTGGAGCGCTCCAACACCGAACTTCAACAATTCGCCTATGTGGCTTCCCATGACCTTCAGGAGCCTTTACGCGCCATCGCCGGATTTTTGCAGCTGCTACAGGCCAGGTACGGCGACCGGCTCGATGAGAAAGGCCACCACTATATCGACCGTTCGGTGGGCGCGGCCCAGAGAATGCAAAACCTCATCAATGATATTCTGAAGCTGTCCCGGGTCAACACCGGCGGGCAACAGTTCGTCATGACCGATCTCAATGCCGTGCTGAACCGGACCCTGGACGACATGAAGCCCACAATTCGAAACACCGGCGCACAAATCACATCCGCAAAACTGCCCGAGGCGCCGGTGGATGGCGATCAAATTCAGAGCGTCTTTCAGAACCTGATCCAAAATGCCTTGAAGTATATCGAAAACCGGGCCCCGAATGTAGAAATCGGTTGTGAAGAAATCGATGATATGTTTTGTATATCGGTGAAAGACAACGGCATCGGCATCGACCCGAAATTTCATGACCGAATCTTTCTGGTCTTTCAGCGGCTGCACACCCGAAAAGAATATCCCGGCACCGGGTTGGGACTGGCCTTATGCAAGAAAATCCTTGAACGGCACGGCGGAAAAATCCGGGTGGATTCCGAACCGGAAAAAGGATCCGTTTTTTATTTCACACTGCCCAGGAATGTGGAGAATCGATGACCTTCGAAGAAGACATCCGATCGGCCCAGGTGCTGCTGGTGGAAGACAGCGAAGACGACGTGGAACTGACCCTGGCCGCTCTGGAGGAGTCCCGGGTGCGGATGAACGTCCACGTGGTTCCCGAGGGGCGGTCCGCCATGCGGTTTCTGCTTCAGGAAGGCGAGTTCAAAGACAAACCACGGCCCGACCTGATTCTGCTGGATCTCAACCTTCCGATGATGGACGGCCGGGAGGTGCTCAAAGAGATTCGGGAAAATCCCGCCCTCACCGATATTCCGGTGGTGGTTTTGACGACCTCCGAAAGCGAAGAGGACGTTTTGAAAATGTATCAGCTGCATGCCAACTGCTATATCACCAAACCGGTGGATTTCAACCAGTTCACCAAGGTCATTCGGCAGATCGAGGGCTTCTGGCTGCAACTGGTGAAGCTGCCGCCCAAACGAGGGATGTCATGAGCCGAACCATCGAGGTATTGGTGGTGGAAGACAATCCGGATGACTATTTTCTGCTGGAGGAGCTTCTAACCGGTTCGGAAGAAGAAAAGTTTACACTCCATCAGGAAGAACGGCTGGAAAACGCCATCGCTTTTGCCCGGGCCCAACCGGTGGATGTCGCGGTCATCGACCTGTCGCTTCCCGACAGTTCGGGCCTGGATACTTTTCGCGAGTTTCACCGGGCGTTCCCTCTGATTCCGGTGGTCATCGTGACCGGCTCCAAAGATCAGGAATCGGCCTTGAAGGCGGTCCAAGACGGGGCTCAGGATTTCGTATACAAAGGGGAGCCCTCCACCACCGCCATCGTTCGCACCCTGCGCTACGCCATCGAACGCCAGCGCCTGACGACCGAGCTGAAAACGGCCCTGAGCCAGGTCAGGCAGCTCAAGGGCCTGCTTCCCATCTGCTCACACTGCAAACGAATCCGCGACGACCGGGGATACTGGAACCAGATCGAAAGCTACATTCGGGACCATTCCGAAGCCGAATTCAGCCACAGCATCTGTCAGGAATGCGTCCGAAAACATTACCCTGAATTATATGATGAAATGGTGGAGTAGAGAAGGCAGGTGCGTTTCGGAGGGAGCCTGCGATTCATCCCCTTACGATGTCGCACCCGTTTTCCACCGGCGCCGAGATCTGCACATCGGTACCTCTTCCTTCGGCCGAGGTCAGTTCAAGCCGGCCGCCGAACTGGGACAGCCGTTCCTGGAGATTGGAAAGGCCGATGCCGGTATTTCCGCCGCCGCTGTCGGCCATCTCCTTGAGTTCCTGCGGATCGAATCCGCGGCCGTGGTCGGTCACCCGTGCGGTGATCATGCCGTCGTCTTTGGCCAGGAACACGCGAACGGTGTCGATCTCGGCATGGTGGTGAACGTTGAATAGAAGCTCCCGAATCGTGCCGTAGAAAAAGACCCGAAGGTCTTCCGGAAGCGGGTCGATTTCTCCGTCTTGGATCAGGTCCACCGTCAGGCCGAGTCGCTGCTTCATGAGACCGGCCAGGTGGTCCAGTGCCGCCCAGAGACCGACTTCATACAGCACCGCCGGGCTCAGGTCAAAAACCAGGGACCGGGTGGCGTGGAGGGCCTGGGATGTCCAGGCGCAGACGGTTTCGATGCGCTGACACACGGCCGGGTCCGACACCCGGGGGGAGAGGTTTTGAAGGGTGAGGCTGCATGCGGCCAGAAGCTGCTGTACGTCATCGTGCAGCCCCTCGGCGATTCGGCGCCGTTCCCGCTCCTCCGCGGTGGCGGCCTGGTGGGCCAGCCGCCGGATCTGTTCCCGGGACCGGCGAAGCGCTTGGGTTCGATTTTCCACCCGCTTTTCCAATTCGGTGTTCAGCCGCAGCAGTTTTTCTTCGGCTGATTTGCGGGCGGTGATATCTTCCACCACCGATACGAAGTCGGTAAATCGGCCATCCGCATCGGCGATGGTGGAGACGGTGACCTGAACCCAGATTTGCCGGCCGTCGTGGTGAATCAACCGTTTTTCGACCACATCCCCGCTCCCGTCTTCGGCGGTCATTCGGCGGGTCCGCCGGTTGCCCTCGGCCCGGTCCTCGGGATGGATGAATTCATCCACGGGACGACCGATCAATTCTTCTGCCTCATACCCGATAATCCTGCAGAAACCGGGATTCACCATTCTGATCCTGCCGTCTCCGGCGGTGATGAGGATGCCGACCGCCGCCTGGTCGAAAATCGCCTCGAATCGGCTGCGGGTCTGCTGCAGGATCTCCTCCAACGGAATCCGCCAGTCACGAGATTCCTGAAAGGCGGTGATCACCGCCGCCAGCATGTAGACTCCGCCCAGGTATTGAGCGGCCCGGCCGGTCCACCCCAGGGGGCTGCCCACATGAGTGATGATCAACACCCCCAGCAGACCGGTGGCGATCAACCCCAGGGAGAGCCCGTACCAGTAAGAAAAGGAAGACCCGGTGCGCCGGCCGGCGGCGATCAGAAGGACACCGGAAATGCCGAAAAGAAGAATGGCGGCGCCGAGAAAGCCCTGGCGCAGCGGAGTGGGCCCCGCATCCTCCATAAAAAAAGGCGGAATCACCCCCTGAAAGACGAGAATCGTCACCACCCCCACCGCCGCCGTCACCAGCCCATAGGTGCCGTTGAGCAATAGATCCCGGTTGCGAATGATTCGGCCGAAATGCCCCTTCAGGCCGGATACCGCCGATAGAAAATGGCAGAATCCGGAGAGAAACATGCCGATATTATAGATTGCCACTCCGGCATTCACCTCCCGGGCAAAAGAGATGGTGATGGAGGCGATCAGGCTCACCAGCCCGAAGATCAGGGTGCCGCACCCCAGCAGCAGCACCGATACGCCACCGTCGGACAGAAAACTGCGGCCGGCCAGGTAGGCCACGAAAATGGAGATGGCCGTGGAGAAGATGAAATTCAGGGTCGGAAGAAGATAAGAAGGCTCGAAAACCGCCTTGGTGTTCAGCATCCAGAGGGCGGCCATGAAGACCATAAAAAGCGGGATGGGTGTCCAAGCCAAATGTTTCCATCGCCGATAGAAGCGGGAAAAATCAGAGTCGGACTCGCCGACTCGAAGATTATGTGATTCCGGTTGATTCATACGGTTTCGTTTCATTCCGGACCGCTCTTCAGGCTGCGAGAACCAGGCAGGGACCGTTCCCTCCCGTCGCTTCCGATTCTTTCCTTCAGGCGGTCCACTCGTACTCTTATCGAAGCAGACCGGTGTGTGTCAAGAGTGTATACAAAAGTGAATAATATGGTCACGATTATTGTGTCGGCCATCTCAGGATATTTTCCCGGACCGGCAAGAACTCGCATTCGCTCAAACAGCTTCCCGGCC
>JBKHDE010000271.1:0-6208 GCA_046541495.1 Desulfococcaceae bacterium | reverse complement strand
AGCCATCCGAAAACGAGCGAAAAACAGGTGGTGATGATCAAGCCCAAGAACAATATTTTGGTAGAAAGCTTCCATTCTGACATTGGCATTTCTCCCGAAGAAAAAAACATTTTTGGGGATGTTCAACAGGATTTGATCTTTATGATTCAATATGCACATTTTGTGCAATGCTTTTTATTTTTTTCTTCAGATCAACTGAAAATTCGAGCAGCTTGATAATTAAGCTTAACTAACAAAAATTTAAATAAGTTCCTCTTTTCGGTCTAACAGCAGAGGTGACCTAAAATGAGACAAATGATTAATAAATCCGGAAATGAATCGGGGGCGGATATAAACAAAATTTAAGCCAAAAAAATGAATTTCGGCAAAAAATCTAAACGAACATTCTTTTCGACAGATTCAGTGGGGTTGTTTCATGTATATGGAAAGGGAGTTTGAAGTGAAAACCGAAAGATCGGAAGTATGTTTCCGATCTTTCGGGTAAGGCAGGAACTCGCAAGGCAATTCCTTTATTTTGATTTTGTATTCGGAAGCCGCTGCCGGCCGCTCCCGTTCGAAAATTCCGATCTAATCAACGGGTACAAATCGAAATTTCTGACCGCTGATGGTAGCTTCGGCCATTAAACCGCCTTTCGAGTGAATAAATGTCGCCATTCCTTTTCGATAATCGCTTGGCGCCTGTTGCCGGCTGGAGCCAAGTCCGGAGCTTGCACCGGCCGATGTGCCGGTGGTTCCGGTTTGCGCTTGAGCGCCGGCGGTAACCGCCACGGCCGATGCGCTGGCGTCGAATTCGAATTCTCCGCTGGTGAATTCTTCATATGCCCGCTCATCCTTGAAAAAAATGATTTGACTGAAGACCTGACCGCCGATCTGCCAGCCTATCGACCCTTCCACCAATTCCGCAACGCCGGTTACCTGCCCGTCACGATAGACCTGCCCTGTGCCGTAGGCCGCGCCGACCACCACTCCTCCTTTGCCGACATTCGGAAACACCGCATATCCGTAGGAATTTTCAAAATACGGTTTCACTTCGGGGGACTTCTTAAACAAAGCGATGGTGTCCGAGTAGTCCTCCACTTTCTTGCCGGAAATGCCGGTATCGGCAACTGAAATTCCGACACTCATTACCGTGATCATACTTCCGATAAGCAGAGTCTTGATCAGCCTTCCGATTGTCGGTGTCTGAAAATTATTTACCGCTATTCTTTTCATGTGCGCGCCTCCTTTTGGGAAAAACATAGTTAATGAAATAAAGTTTTTAATTGAAATACTCGAGCAACACCCTCAATGATTCGGATTCTCACCTTTCATACCCTCGCGCCTTTTGCCCGGAATGCTGAAAGGATTTCTTCTTGTTTCATTAATTCAAAAAATAGTATAAGGAATGTTGTTTGAAAATGGGAAAAAGCCTGTATATGGCCTTCATAAAACAAGTACTCTTTAAAAAAGGTTGAGGCATCCCCCACCGGGTCGACCGAACCTTTTTTCTCCGATACAGGAGCATAGACATGACGAATCGAAATCGCGCTGCTAAAACCGGGAAAGCGAGGCCTCGCAAGCCGATTGCCCCATTGTCCGACCTGCGTACCGGCATGGGGCTGGCGGAACTGCGTCAGGGTTTCCTGGACAATCTGATATTCAATCAGGCCCGGGTACCGACGCGCGCCTCCACCAGCGACATATACATGGGTATGGCCTATACCATTCGGGACCGCCTCCTCCATCGGTGGCTCAGTACGGCGGATACCTATTTCAGAAAGGATGTTCGGGTGGTCTCCTACCTGTCGGCGGAGTACCTGCCTGGGCCCCATCTCGGCAATAATCTCCTGAATCTCGGCATCTATGAACTGGTTCGGACCGCCACCGCCATCGCCGGCTTTGATCTTCACGACATTCTGGACGAGGAGGTCGAACCCGGCCTGGGCAACGGCGGGTTAGGTCGCCTGGCCGCCTGTTTCATGGACTCTTTGGCCACCATGGAGATTCCGGCGATCGGATACGGCATTCGGTATGAATTCGGCCTGTTTCGCCAGGAAATTCGGGACGGATGGCAGGTCGAGTATTCGGACCGATGGCTTCACTATGACAATCCCTGGGAAATTCATCGGCAGGGGGTATCCTATCCGGTTAAATTCGGCGGGCATACCGAAACGATCACCGACAGCGACGGTCGTCCCCGGGTCCGGTGGAATCCGGAACGGGTCATCCGCGGAATCGCCTATGATACGCCGATTCTGGGTTACCGGGTCAACACCGTGAATCTCCTCCGGCTCTGGCGGGCCGAGGCCCCGGAATCATTCGATTTTGAGGCTTTCAATGTCGGGGACTACTACGGCGCGGTTCAGAACAAGATCGCTTCCGAAAATATCACCAAGGTCCTTTACCCCAACGATGAAAAGATCAAAGGGAAGGAACTGCGGCTGGAGCAGCAGTATTTTTTTATTTCTTGCTCTCTTCAGGACATGATCCGCATTCATACCCGGTTTCGAAAGCTGGGGCTGGATACGTTTCATGAAAAATTCGTGATTCAGCTTAACGACACCCATCCGGCCATCGCCATCCCCGAACTGATGCGGTTGCTCATCGACGAGCACGGGATGGAATGGGACCGGGCCTGGGACATCACCCGAAAAACCTTCGCCTACACCAATCATACCCTTCTTCCCGAGGCCCTGGAAAAATGGCCGGTGGAGTTGATGGGCCGGCTTTTGCCGAGACATCTGGAGATCATCTATGAGATCAACTGGCGGTTTCTGGACCAGGTGCGATTGAAGTTCCCCTGGGAGAGTGACCGGCTGACCCGGATGTCCCTGATCGAGGAGCACCCGTACAAGCAGGTCCGCATGGCCAACCTGGCCATGGTGGGCAGTTTCGCCATGAACGGGGTGGCGGCCCTGCATACGGAGCTTCTCAAGACCGATGTGATGAAGGATTTTTATGATCTCTGGCCGGAAAAGTTCAGCAGCAAAACCAACGGGGTGACGCCCCGGCGATGGATCGCTCTCAGCAACCCGTCCCTGGCGGATCTGATCAGCCATCACATCGGCGACGGCTGGCTCACCGACCTGGACCGACTGCGGGCCTTGGAACCCTTGGCCGATGATCCGGATTTTCGCCGGCTCTGGTCCTCGGTCAAGCGGTCCAACAAGGAGGCCCTGGCCTTCATCATTGAAGACCGGTGCAATGTGGTGGTGGACCCCGACAGCCTGTTCGACATTCAGGTGAAACGGTTTCATGAATACAAGCGCCAGCACCTCAATCTATTGCACATCATTACCCTTTACAACCGGATCAAACAGAATCCCAAGGCAACAGTTCTGCCCCGCACCTTCATTTTCGGGGGCAAGGCCGCCCCCAGCTATTTTCTTGCCAAACGAATTATTCGGCTGATTACGGCGGTGGCCGACAAGGTCAATGATGACCCGGATTTGATGGGACGGCTGTCGGTGGTCTTTTACAACAACTTCAATGTCCGCAACGGCCACTGGATCTACCCTGCCGCGGATCTTTCCGAACAGATCTCCCTGGCCGGCATGGAGGCCTCGGGCACCGGGAACATGAAATTCTCCATGAACGGGGCCCTGACCATCGGCACCCTCGACGGCGCCAATGTGGAAATTCGGGAAGAGGTCGGCGAGGAAAACTTCTTCCTGTTCGGGATGACCACCGAGGAGGTCAAAGAGTTAAAGCGGCGCGGATACCGGCCCCGGGACTATTATGAATCCAACCGGGAGCTGCGGCTGGTTCTCGACCAGATCGCAGGCGGGTTCTTTTCCGGCGGGGATACGGAACTCTTTCGGCCCTTGGTGGATCACCTCCTGAACCATGACACCTACATGTCTCTGGCCGATTACGCCGATTACGTCGCGGCCCAGGAAGCGGTGGAAAAAGCCTATTTCGACCGGGAACGATGGGTGCGGATGTCGATTCTGAATACCGCTCGAATGGGCAAGTTTTCATCGGACCGGACCATTCGGGAGTATTGCGAGGATATTTGGAAGATCAAACCGGTGTCGGTGAAATTAAAAAAGGGGATTTTTTAGTTCGGACGCTCAGCTCATACCCGGCTGAGACTTGATATAGACATCCCGCTGGGGAAACGGAATCTCGATGCCGTTTTCGGCGAAGCTGTCCCAGATGGCAAGTCGGACCGCGCTGCTGACGTTGGAGGTCCCCTTTTCCGGGTCCGCGATCCAGAGCCGCAGTTCCAGGTCCACGGAATTGTCCCCGAAGTTACTCAATTGGCAGACCGGCCCCGGTCGTTTCAGCACCCGATCGATGTTTTCCGCTGATTTCACCATCAGGTCCATGGCTTTGCGGACATCGCTGCGGTAAGACACCCCTACCCCGATTTTGAGCCGTACCAGTTTATCCGAAAAGGACCAGTTGATCACCTGCTGGGTGATCAGGTCTTCGTTGGGAATCAGGTATTCGAACCCGTCCCGGGTGACCACCGATACATACCGGGCGCCCAGGGAGTGGATATGTCCGTAGGAGTCCCCGACCTCGATCACATCCCCCGGCTTGATCGATTTGTCCAGCAGCAGAATCACCCCGCTGATCAGATTTGAGACCACTTTCTGCAGGCCGAAGCCGATGCCGACGCCGATGGCGCCGCCGATGAAGGCGAATGCCGACAGGTCGATTCCCACGGTGCCCAGGGCCACGATCACGGCGAGGGCGAGCAGCGTCACCTTCAGGGCCTTGGTCAGGAGCACCTGAGCCGACGGAGTCAGATCTTCCAGGCTCATCAGCCGTTTTTCGAGGAGGCCCGAGGCGCTGAAGGCCGCCTTCAGCAACACCGCAAAGACGATCACCCCTTTGATCAGCAGCAGCAAGGAGAGGCGCACGCCCCCGAGGGTGATGGCCATGCGGTCCATCAGTTCGATGGTGGGACCGAGCAGGTTCAAAATGTGCAGGGCCGCCGCCGACCAGGCCAGAATTGAAATCAGACGGGTGAGATTGGAGTCGCGCAGGAGCGAGGTGGAGAACCGAATGATCACCCAGGCGGTCAGCAGGCTCGACACGGTATCGATGAGCAGGCCGGGCAGGCCGTTGTTGACGGCCGCCATGTACCCGATCCGTAGAAAAAAGACGGCCAGCACAAAGGATATCAGCGGAATGGATGCCCCGATCAGCCGCCCCTGCACACGGTCGGCCCAGTCGCGGTTTTCCAGAAAATGAATCAGCCGTTTTTTGAGAGGCCGGGCGATCAGAAAGGCGATCAGGACCGCGAATATGATGATCAGCGCCTCCAGCAGCATCTCTATCCGGAGAATTTTATCGAGAATCCAGGCCCAGAGGGCGGTTACGAGATATCGAAGGTATTCGGGATCGAACAGGTTATCCACTGAACAGGGGTCCTTTCTTTGGGCGTTTTTACAATTCAGTTTTCAGGTGATAATTGGCATTTCCAGATTAAACAAGAAAAAAATGAAATCCGCTGATTCCCTTCCGAAAACTCAGTTCCCGGATTCCCATTTTTAAGCCAAGACCGGCAGTCGGTTTTCAATCTCCCCGCGTTTGCTTTTATACTGCCTGGGCAGCATCAGCCCTTTCCCCAGTTCCGAAGCTGATTCATCCACTTCGAATCCCGGCGGATCGGTGGCGATTTCAAAGAGAACCCCTCCCGGAGAATGAAAATAGATGGAGCGGAAATATTTTCGGTCCCGGACCCCGGTGACCTCCAGGCCGGCTTGATGAAGGCGCTTGCGCCAGGTGGCCTGCTGCTCATCGTTCTCGGTTCGAAAGGCGATGTGGTGCACGGTTCCGGTGCCGATCCTGCCCGCCGGGGCTTTCGGATCTACCATGATGTCGTAAAAATGCCCCGGTGCATGCCGGGAATCGGTTCGAAAACGAAAGCGGTTCTTTTCCGAATTCTGAAGGGTCATCCCCATAACCTCTGTCAACAATGAACGGATCTCCTCCAAGGAATTCAGAGTGGCGGCGGCCGAATGGATTCCGGTGATTCCATGGGCGGCATCGACGGGACTTTCGGCCCAAACGCCGGTGGACGGCGGGTTATCCATGCCGATCAGCTCCAGGGGAAGTCCATGGGGGTCGTTCAGCTGAATGATCGGTTCCCCGAACCGCTCTTCGGTCGTCACTGTCCGGCCGTTGTCGCGGAGCCTGTCGATCCAGAAATCGACCGCGCGGACGGGAATACCGAAGGCGAGCGAGGTCACCATGCCGGCGCCGGGTCTTCCCT
>JBKHDE010000270.1:0-6212 GCA_046541495.1 Desulfococcaceae bacterium | reverse complement strand
GCGCCACCGGATGCCCGGAGGAGGCGATTGAAATGGTTGAACTTGAAAAGGGGGCCGAGAGGATCGGCTGAATAAGAGGTAGAGGGATGGCGCGATTGGCGGACATGGTTCGAATCCTGATTCGGCGGTACCCATGAGCTTGATAAACTCCGATAGCAAGCGGTTCAAGGCGGGCCCCCTGGCGTATCTGACCGAGGACGAAATGCTCGACATCCATTCCGCGGCCCTGGAGGTGCTCGAAGAGACCGGCACGGTGGTTCACCATGAGGCGGCTCTGGGGTTGCTGGAAGAGGCCGGGGCCTCGGTGATCGGCCGGAACCGGGTCTCCATCCCCTCGTCTCTGGTGGAGTGGGCCGTTCGCGGCGCTCCGTCCCGGGTCACCCTTCACAATCGCCGGGGAGAACCCGCCCTCTTTCTGGAGGGACGGAATGTCTATTTCGGCACCGGCTCCGATTGCCAGCACCTGCTGGACACGGTCACCGGCGACCGCCGGGATTTTCTGTACAGGGATATCGAAGATGCGGTGCGGCTGGTGGACGCACTACCCAATATCGACTTCACCATGTCCATGGGGTTGGGGGCGGATCTGGCCACCGATATCCGTCCCCAGCGGAAATTCGCGGCCATGCTTCGCCACTCGGTCAAGCCCCAGGTGATCACCGGCGCCGCCCCTTCGGTGCTGACCGATATTCTGGATATGGCGTCGGCGGTCATCGGCAGCCGTAAAGAATTGTCACGCAAACCGATTTTCGCTCTGCTGGCGGATCCGACCTCGCCTCTGGTCCATTCCTTCGAGGCATTGGAAAATGTGCTGTTTATGGCCGAGAATCGGCTCCCGCTGATCTATTCTCCCGGCATCATGGCCGGGGCGACCGGTCCGGTGACCCCGGCCGGGGCCATCGTGCTGGCCAATGCGGAGATTCTTTCCGGGCTGGTGATTCATCAGCTGAAACGGCCGGGTGCGCCGTTTATTTTCGGCGGCGGCATGTCTCCCATGGATATGCGCAGCGTGCAGCCCACCTATGCGGCGCCCGAGGCCATGATCTCTCAGGCCGGGCTCTGTCAGATGGGGCGCGCCTATTACCGGCTTCCCACCTGGGGCTTTTCCGGGTGCAGCGCCTCCAAAACGGCTGATGAACAGGCGGCCAACGAGGCTGCCCAATATTTTCTGATGTCCGCCTGGTCCGGAACGAATCTGGTCCATGATGTGGGCTATCTTGAATTCGGTCTCACCTACTCGTATGCCTTTCTGGTGATGTGCGATGAGATCATCGGCCAGGTCCGGCGGCTCATGTCGGGTATTCGAGTGGACCGGGAATACCTGGCGGTGGAGGCGATCAAACAGGTAGGCCCCGGCGGCGGTTTTCTCGGCCACCGGCATACCCTCAACCATTTCCGGGAGAACTGGTGGCCGGGGCTCACCGACCGGCGGTCCTATTCCGATTGGAAAACGGACGGCGGCACCACCATGGGCGAACGGGCCCGGGAGAAGGTCGCCCGCATTCTGGAGACGCACCGCCAGGAACCGCTGCCTGAGGAGGTCGATCGGCGAATCGAGGAGATCCTCCAGCGGGGATTACAAAAATCCCTGGAATAGTTGGTCGCAAGCCCCACAGGGAGTTAGCCGAAAACATGTGATGAGTAGAAAAAGATCATGCGGCGTATTTTGATTTCCCCTTTTGCTCTATCAGCTAAAAGTCCGTTCATGGAAACGACACAAAGCCTCAATGAACTATCGTACCGATGAAGCAGGAGCCACCATCGCCGTCATCCGGATGGACAGTGTCCGGCGTATCAACGATCACTTCATAGGCGCCCATGTCGAATCCCGCCCCCATCGGCCGGGAGGAATTGTTGATATCCACATCCGGCGCATCATCCCCGGTTCCGGTATCGATGCAGGGTGATTCCGGCAACAGGCGATAATCGCCGGCGGACGCATTGGCAAACAGCGGATCTGCATCAATGTTGCCCTCACCTTCAACACCGCCCTGAATGTCGGAATACGAGACCTCTGGTGAGCTGTTTGCCCCGAAGATCAACGCTCCTTCCTGGTTGCCCCATACAATGCAATTGATCAGAATCGGCACGCTGTTTTCAAAGTTCAGGATGCCGGTTTTCTCGACATTGTGTTCTTTCCTGTTCGCAGCCAATGTGCAGTTGATCAGCACCGGTGACGAATAAACGCAATACATGGCCACGCCCTTTCCGAGAATCGGGTGGCGATGCCATGCATCCAATGCGGTGTTATGGCTGATGATGCAATTCGAAAGCCTAGGGGATGAATACCCGCATAAGATGCCGGCGCCGGCATTGGCCTGGTTTTGAAAAATGCGGCATGCGATGATGTCGGGTGACGCATTCGACATGTAAATGCCGCCGCCATATCCCACCGGGTGTCCATAGAAACCCGCGCTGTCGTTATTCCTCAGGATGCAGTTCTCAATCGTTGGCGAGGCACCTTTGCAGTGAATCGCTCCCCCACCGGGTAAACTAACGGTGTATTCAGGGGAGTTATAATAACCGTAACCGTTGGTTATGGTGAATCCCCGCAGAATCGCGTCTTTGCCTTCTTCCTGGTGAAAATTGAATCCCCTTCCTTTTTGTTCGCAATCGATAATGCAGTTTTCTGGCCCGTTTTCTGATTGTACGGTGATGGCTTTACCGCGAAAATCGATATCCCGGTTGCCTTCACCCGTGAAGGTTCCATCCGCCACCATAATCACGTCGCCATCGGAAGCCGCGTCGATCGCTCCCTGAATTGTTTCATATTCTGCGGGAACATGGAAAGTTGTACCGAATGCATTTATAGAAAACATCAAAACAATAGCCGTTGAAACTATGAGATTCCCTGTTTTCATTCTCCCCTTTCTACCAGTTGATTGAAGTACAATAATTGGTGGTGGTCGCGCCGCGTAACTGGACACGGTGCAGGCCGGTGAATCAATAATCATTTTCTGGACGAAAATAACGAATTCACTGTTTACAAGTCTTTTTGGGTTGAATAGAGACTTGGTCTCACTTATTCCTATGCCTTTGCCTTCCTAGTGATATGCGAAGAGATCATCGGCCAAGTCCGGCGGCTCATGTCGGGTAATCGGGTGGAACGGGAGCGGCAATCCCCCTCTGTTTGGACTATAACCGGTCCAGGGCCTGTGCCAGATCAGCGATGATGTCCTTCGGATCTTCCAGCCCGACGGACATGCGGATAAGTCCGTCGTCAATGCCGGCCGCTGCCCGTTCTGACGATGTCATGTGCTCATGGGTGATGGTCGGCGGGTGCATGCAGATGGTCCGGCTGGTTCCGAAGGTCACCGCGTGGACGATGAGTTCAAAGCCGTTCATCACGGTGGCTGCGCCCTGGACGCCGTTTTTCACGACAAAAGATATCAGTCCCCCGTGGGATTTCATCTGGCGGCAGGCGAGGTCGTGTTGAGGATGATTCGGCAGGCCCGAGTAGTTGACCCGGATGACATTGGGATGCCGGTCCAGGAATTCGGCCACCGCTTGGGCGTTGGCGCTGTGTCGCTCCATTCGCAGGGGCAGGGTTTCCAGGTACTGGAGGGTGAGCCAGGCATCCCGGGGCTGCATGATCGCGCCGATGAATTCGGTGGTGTTCCACCGAATGTCTTCCATCAGATCCTCCGGCCCGACCAGTGCGCCGCCCAGAAGGGTCGCGCTTCCCGACAGGAATTTGGAGATGGAAAGAAGCACGATATCCGCGCCCAGATCCATGGGGCGCTGAAGGGCCGCGGTGGCGGTGGTGTTGTCCACCATCAGGGGCGTCTTTTTGGCGTGGGCGACCTCGGCGACCGCGGCGATGTCGGTGACGAAGAGGCAGGGGTTGCTGGGGGTTTCCACCCAGACCAGTTTGGTTTTGGAATCGATTTGGGCGTCCCAGGAGGGCGGGTCCTCGGGATCATCCACGAAACGGCATTCCACACGGCACCGTTCCGGGAAAATCGTGGCCGCCTGCTTGTATCCTTCTCCGAAAATATTGAGGGAGGTGACCACGTTGTCGCCGGGCCGGGCCAGGGTGAAGATCAGGTTGAACAGGGCCTGGGAGCCCGAGGCGGCGGTCAGGCAGGCTTCGCCGCCTTCCAGGGATGCGAGGCGGTTTTCCAGGACGGTATTGGTGGGGGTCCGGGTGCGGCCGTAAACCGGGCAGGGGATTTTCTCGAAGGTTTCGTAAGGATAGGTGACCGACTGCACGATCGGCGGCACGAAGGAGCGAAAGTCCTGCTGATTTTTCAGGGGATGAAACCCTGCATGGAGCGACCGGGTTCTGAACCCGAGGTCGGCGTCCGGCCGGATTGGTTTGGGGGTTGCCGGATCGTACACCCAGGGATCTCTGATAAAAAAATGTTTGTCGTCTTTCATGATGTCTGATGCCTCAGTGTCGGCGCTACCGCCGGCTGTTGATCCATTCTTGCTCCCGGTGAAGGATGTCATGAATATGTCGGCGGGTGTCTTCCGGTAAGCTTTTGGGAGAGTGCGTATCGAGGATCTTGTTTACCGTCTGAGCGGCCCGGGCCTCCAGAGACAGCTTTCCTTTCCGTTCCCACTGGGCATAAGGGCCTTTGTCCATCAGGTCGGAGTAGAACGGCTCTTTATAGTGCTTCAGGGTGTGGGGATGCTGCAGGTAGCTGCCGGTGGGGCCGAGTTCGTCGATGACATCCAGGGCCAGGGTTTCCTCATTGACCGGAACTCCCCGGGTGGCGGCCCGCAGGAAGCCGATGATCTCGTTGGCGATGACAATGAGCTGAAGCGATCCCTGCAAGCCCGAATCCATAAACCCAACGTCATGGACGATATTGGCCCCGTGGAGCAGCGCGGTCATGAGGCTGAGGGTGATCTCGAACCCCGATTGCTGGTCCAGAATCTTGGCATCGGTGGAGCCGCCCAGGCCGAAGACCGGCAGGTCGTAATAGCGGCCCATGGTGGTGGGCACGCCCTGTTCGTCCGCCAGCACATAGTTGCCGACCATGGTCTTGAGATTGTAGGGGCCGCCGTTCCAGCCCGGCACGCCGACCGGAGTGCCGGGCCTGACCAGCTGGGAGAGTACGACCCCCAGCAAAATGCCGGCATTCATGGAAGCCATGCATCCGGCGGTGGTCACCGGTGAATTGACCCCGCCAGCGTTGAGGGGTATCCAGAGAAGCGGCAGTCCCTTTTCAGCCAGGTAGATGCATTTCTGAAGGGCCTCCTCGTTGGCGATCAGGCCCGAGGTGACATTGATGTAGCAGGTGGCGAAGGGTCTCTTCTGAAAGGCGTCCGGTCCGCCCGCCACCGCCTCGCACATCTCTACTGCGGCCCGACACCCTTCGAAATCCGGCGAGACGAAGACGATGGGCTTGGTGGTGTGATCGAGCATGGCCGCCATCTGGTACCGGTCGTAGATGCTCTGGTCCACCTCCTCCGGCAGAAACAGGGACATCACGAAATCGATTTCGGGCAAAGCGTCCATCAAGGTGGCGGCTTCAACCACATCCTTAAGTGTGGGTCTCCGCCGTTCGCCGGTGCGGTGGTCCAGCACATTGAGGCAGTCCGACCCCCCGCCGTAATAGGTGTTGTATCCCCAGGCCCGAATGGCGGCTTGTCCTTCACGATTATAGAGCATCAGCCGTTTGGGGGCCCGGGACAGCGCCCGGGTCACCATGAACTCCGGAATGCGAACCCGCACACCCTCGATTTTGGCGCCGCCGCCGGCCAGGATTTCCCGGGCCTGTTCATCATGGACATCCACCCCGGTCCGCTCCAGGATTTCCAAAGTGGCCATGTGGATGCGATCACATTCTCCCGTGCCCATTCGGGCATAATGGGCGGCGGCCATATTCATGACTTGGGTCGGTATCATCGGTTTTTCTCCTTGTCTGATATATCAATTCCGAAATTTAATATACTTATCTGTAGTTTGTTTATCATAAAATGTCAATTTGATTGTATTTAAAGAAAAGACTTGATACGATTCCGAGTCAGAATTCTTTCGGCTTTCGAAGGAAAAACCGTAAAGATCGATTCCCACTCATAGTCGACACGGAATAAGCGGCGTTTGATGACACAGGAAGTCACCACGGAAACCAGTAAAGAAAAAATTTATAAAGAGGTCCGGAGTGATATTATCAACGGCCGTCTTCGATCGGGGGCTCGTCTCGCTGTCCATGAACTGGCGAGCCGATACGGCATCAGCATTACACCCGTGCGGGACGCGC
>JBKHDE010000269.1:0-6290 GCA_046541495.1 Desulfococcaceae bacterium | reverse complement strand
GTGTTTTAACCGCATAAGGTGATTCGACATATATGGAAATTCATCTCCGATTTTTCCAAAGCAGAACCCCTTCTTTATTGACCAGTTCCGTGAACCTGCTCTTTTTTGAAATATCCACGACATCCACAGGCTTGGACAACGTGCAGAGCAATTCGCCGTAGAATGCAAAAAAATCCCTGTCGGCAATGCCTTCGACTCCCAGATCGATATCCCGGCTTTCATCCGCATGGACCAAAGCGGAGCCAAAGAGTATCACCCGGGATGCATGATATTTCCTGGCGATGGCCAGCACGGCTTTCTTGTCTTCATCTGTGATCATAATGAATCAAATCCATGGTCGTCAATAAGAACCAACCGGTTCGGTCTACCTCCTGAATGGATATATGATCTTCTACCGATTGAAAACATTCGGGCCGGACCCATTCGGCCATTTTTGCTGCATTCGCTTTTTCATCGCCGCTTTGGCATGCTGGGTAATATCTTCCATATCACCGAAAAAGTGTTCCGGCCAGTTGGTGATATTCCCGAAGAGGTCGAATTGGAGGGGCTCCAGAACAGGGGGGCCCTTGGTGATGTTGGCAAAATAGGCCGAGATTTTTTGCTGAGAGATGATATCCTCGGCGATCCGTCTCTGAAGCCGTCTCAAGAAATGTTCGGAATGGGTTTCGATAACCAGCTGAATGTTCCGGTCCGCACTGTTTTCCCGGGAATGAATCACGTCGATCATGACATCGGCCAGGGCGGATTGGGCGCCGGGGTGAAGGTGAATCTCGGGCTGCTCCATGATAATGGTCGATCCCCGGGGGGCATAAAAACACTGGACCAGCACCGGGAGCACCTGGGTAATGCCGAATCCGACATCCGGAAGATCGACCCAGTCCCCGGATCCTTTGGTACGAACCTGGACTTCATATTCCCGGCGCTGTTCAGTTATCGGGTTCAGGCTGAACGCCTCGATCAGTTCCATTTCCTTCAGCTTGGAGGCGAGGATGGTTTCAAACGGTTTGGCCGGGCGTTTGTACCCGAGGCTGATTTTCCGGTTTCGGGCGGCCAGAATCGCGGCGATGGTGTTTTCCCCGGCACAACCGACGCTTTCCGGCGCCATTCCGGTCCATGAATACAACCGCTCGGGTTTGGTGCGGAGCGGGCCCAGGTAGAAAAGGGACCGGAACAGGTTTTCATGCCGCAGATTGAACTCCTGAACAAATTCGGCATTCTGATGGTAGAAAATCACCTCATCCGGAAACCCGTAGAAGCGGACCGGTGCTTCAGGATACCAGACTCTTCCCGGCTTTCTTCGAATCGGATAATTGGAAACATCGACGCTGTACTCGGATGTCGCCTTGGATCTCCGGGTCATTCCGATGGAAAGGGCGACCGCCTTGTCTTCAACCAGTTCATAGTGCAGATGGTCCAGAACCGGCGTGTGTGGATCACGCCCCAGCCCGACCTCTGCTTCGAAGTTCAGTTTGCTTCCGGAAAAGGACCGCCCCGAAATCGGGTCCTTGATCTGGAAAGTCTCCGGCAGGGACCACTGGTATTCAAAGGCGATCTGGTTCTCCGGATTCCGGCGAAACACCATCTCCTGATAAGAGCCCAGCTGAACTGCGGCCTGTTTATCGCCGGGATTGAACACCGCATTTCGGTCGGGGGATTCGACCGTCTGCTTCAGCATCATCAAAAATTGCCCGATGCTCGATTTTCCGGAACTGTTCGCACCGTACAGTAGGGTGAGGGGGGCAATGCGGATGGTGCCGGTGTTTTTCCAGCCCTTGAATTTTTGTATTCGTAATTTGTGGATCATTTCTTCCGTCCCCATCCCTGTCACCGTCTGATCATACCCCATCCGCAGCTTGGTATCTATTTCAAGGCAGCAACTTGCAGGGCGCTTGCAGGGCACTTGTCGGGTGTTCCGGTCTCCACCTGGTCCCGGATTTGTATTTTCAACCCGATCGTCATGTTCACCCGGACGGCAGGGGAAAACACCGGGTTTGCCGGTTCTTCAGTTCTTGAACTTTTTTATTTTTACCCCTTTGAGAATCCGATAATGTTTGTCATTTCCCGTCAGAAGCGGAAGCCCGTGCGCAATCGCCGTCGCCCCGATCAAAGCATCGGCGAGCTGGACGGAATGGCTTAGAAAATGCTGTTCAACAAAAAACATGGCTTTCACGGAGATTTCTGCTGAAAGATAGAGGATGTTGGCGTTCCACGAGTGGAGCGCCCGACGCAGCTGGTTCAGCTCTTCCTTGTTTCTCATTCCTTGAACCAGCTCGATGTAGGTCACAACTGATAAAAATCGATTGGTCTCTGTATTTTCAAGCGCCTGACGTGCGTTCTCATTTCCCCTCATGTACCAGATGAAAACATCGGTGTCGATCAGCATTTAATACCGGCCCTGTCGCAGCGTGCGGACATATGCCGCCACATCCTCTACTTGATCGTTGTCTTTCCATATCCCGAAAAGGTCATGTTCGGCGGTTTCTTCCCCCTTTTTTTTCCGGTACGGAACTAATTTGGCGCAGGGTTTGCCGCGAAACGTGATCACCACTTCCTCCCCCCGATTGACGGCTTCGAGCAGTTCCCTGGAATGAAATCTTAAATCTTTGGCGGTTGCCTTCATAGGTCATCTCCAGCTGTAAATTTATATTTGGAAGTATAAACTTGGTCCAAATAAAAATCAAGAAGGCATCGGTGGGAAATCCCCGCTTCCGAATGACCGGAATGCCGGGTCACTCTCATTCGGGTTGTGATATTCACTTCCGTTTCGGCTGCCCAATGCGCTATATTGGATCACCTGGATCAACCGTTTCGGGCAGAGCCCCGAACGCCTGCCGGGGAAACCGAATGCGGCGCTGGAAACCCTGAGGGACCTGCCGATCCCGCTGGATCCGGAATAGGATTTTTCGGGATCAAAAATCCCATAGAGGAGTCTGAGAGCCGGCACCAAGCCGGGGGCGATGGCTTCACTTACGGTCCTTTCGCATCGCGTACGCCACGCTCAGACCGACCCCCTCCGGGGTATCGACGATTTCATAATCGGTGATGACTTGTTGGTTATCGGAAAATAGCTCTTTTTTTCGTTCCACCATATAGGGTAAAGTTTCCTCTATTAACCGGATCGCCTCCCGGCTTCGTTCACCGGCCCGGATCCGTTTATCCATGATGGCTTTTTCCTCCGACTGGGCGTCCGGCGACATCAATGTATAATTCCAGAACCAGACGGCCATGTGCAGGGCGGTTCTTTGATCTTCCCGACTGGCGGCTTTCGCCAAAAGCGGGGCGGCATAGGTGATGATGACGTCGGACATTTTCTTTTTTGCCGGCGGATCGTCGGCAACCTCAATGGTGCCAGCCAGCGGATTGGTCTTGGCTTTTTCCAGAAGCCGTTTTCGACTCTCCTCGATGATCTGTTTGGACATTTTTCGCTTTTGGAATTTCTTCCGCAAGCGTCTGGGGATTTTGGTTTTCTTCTTTTTTGCCATGATGAAATAGACTCCGGTGTTATCTTTTATTCCAGTAGCGAGACGGACCTGTCTTATCCCCCTGAGGCGTCCTTCAATTCATAAAACAGCAGCAGCATAGCGAATATCGCCGGTGCCGGCAACACATGAGGGAGGGCTCAGGGCCGGGCTCCGGTTCAATATAAAGAGACGGCTGCACGAACCGCCGTCCGGATCGGAATCGCTGATCACGGTGTATGGCGCTCATGGAAAGATCCCTTCCGCGGGTTCCATCAACAGTTGGATTCTCTCTAACATCTGTCGAATTCGCTCCTTCGACAAGGTCCCGCTTTTGTCGTGCAGATCGCTCTTGTGTTGCGCGTTTCACATATGCCGTCGCCGGCCAGAATGGGATCGGTTTGTTTATTCGTCCCGGTGAACCGTATCCGGAGAAAAGGCCGGCAGGCAGACGGCGATGTATTCAGCGCCTGCCTCATCGGGGGTGCTGTATTGAACCCACTCACAGGCATTCACGATAACGGCTTCCCCGGCATGGAGGTCGAAGACCTCCGCTTCGGTTTTGACCCGAAGCATGCCTTTCAGAACGAGGGTGTATTCCGTAAATTCCGGCTTCTGCCCCGGCTCGATCCATCCGCCCGGACTGGTCATTCTGGCGATGCTCAATTCGGATGTCTGAGAATTCACGCGGCCGATGAATTCCTCGATCTGTTTGGGTTTATTTCCGGCCGCTTCGATAACGGTGGGCTTGTTGATTTTGACAGGCATAATCGCTTCTCCTTTCCGACCTGATGCTGGAAAAAAGGTGAAATCGGCCTTGCAGCCCCTGAACCGGCGGATAGGAGGACCGATGATTCCCGGCTGAAAACAGGTGATGGTCTGGTTCATGACATAAAAACCGGTCGAAGTCCACACCCCGCCGGACAGAGGGTGGTCACCGCTGAATCCTCGTGCTATAAAACGGCCCTGTAATACCAACCACGTAAAGAAATGATTGGAAAAGAATCATGACCGCAACACCCATCGACACCCTCATCATCGGCGGCGGCCTCAGCGGGATCTATGCCGCCTGGCGGCTGCAGCAAAAAAGCAGGCCCTTCATGCTTCTGGAAGCCCGGGACCGTCTTGGAGGGCGAATTCTCAGTACCGAACACCAGGGGTTTTTCACCGATCTCGGCCCGTCCTGGTACTGGCCCGAGGTGAACCCGAAAATGGTCGGCCTGATTCAACAACTGGGGCTGACCGGGTATCCCCAGTATGAAGAGGGGCTGGGGCGGTTTGAACATCCCAATGGAATGGTCCAGACGGTGGGCGGATATCCCACCACCCCCGCCTCTTGGCGGCTGATCGGCGGGATGGCGGCCCTGATCGCCAAACTGTCCGAGAACATCCCTGAATCGGCCGTTCAGCTTGCGTCTCCGGTCTGCGAAATTCAAAAAACCGAGGCGGGCGCCCTGGTCAGCGTGGGGGAGCTGGAGAAAGCGCCCCGGGCCCGATACAGCGCCCGAAAGGTGATTCTGGCGCTGCCGCCGCGGCTGGCCGCCGCCACCATCCTGTTTACTCCGGATCTGTCCCATGAACTTACCCAGGCGATGCTGCGGATGGGCACCTGGATGGCCGGCCAGGCCAAATTCTTCGCCCTGTATGAGACCCCCTTCTGGCGGCAGGCCGGCTTCTCGGGCCAGGCCTTCAGTCAGCGGGGGCCGGCCGGCGAGATTCACGACGGATCGAACTCGGAAGAGGGGCCGTACGGGTTGACCGGATTTCTCGGCATTCCGGCGGCCCGACGGCAGGGGGCGCCCGCCTTGTCCGAGGCGATTCCGTATCAATTGGCCGCCATTTTCGGTCCGCCGGCCGCGCAGCCGACCGCTTTCTTTTACCAGGACTGGGCCCGGGAACGGTTCACCGCCACCGAGTACGACCAGCCGCCGATGCTTCAGCACCCGGATTATCAGCCGCCGGCCGGCCGCACCGCCATCTGGGACGGGATTATCCATTTCGCCGGTTCGGAAACCGCCGGCGGCGGGTACGGCGGGTATCTCGAAGGGGCCCTGGTCAGCGCCGAAAGAGCGGTTCTCCACCTGGCGAAGGTGTAGGGGCGGCGGTTTTGAATCCGCCGACCTTCAGGCCATGGTGAACCGCCAGACGTTCATTTCAAAGACCAGGGCGCGGTTGTCATCGAAATAGGTGTGCTCGGTGTTGAGCCGGGCGTAGACCCGAACCCAGACTTTTGGCCGAGGTGGCGTCGAGTATCTCCAGGGCCTTGTCCATGCCCATCTGGTGCCGCACCTCGGTAAACCAGAGGGCATAGTGAACGACAATCCGGTGGAAAAAATCGACCGTCGGTTTGAGCAGCTCGTCTTTGGACGATTCATCGATCCGGGCGGCGGTGCCGATGTCCGGCAGGATGATCCCGATCTCCTGGAAAAAGTGAAAGAAGCTTCGGATCTCTCCGATACCTTTAACCGGCGAAGCTACGATATTGTGGTGATGCCGGTCCGCTCGCTTCGCCAGGACATATGCGCCCTCTGTGTCAGAACTTAGATGCTTTAAGTACCTGTGCATATATTTCTGTACCTGATTTTGTAGGGGCAATCCCCCTGTGGTTGCCCCGCCTAAGGGCAGGCACGGGGACCTGCCCCTACGGATGTCATGAAATTATTGATGAGGTACTTACAGTCGGAATTCAGCCCCAAAAGCATCTTGACAATAACGTAAGCGTATAGTTCAATATGGAGATATGGATACAAATGAAACCAAACACCAAACCCTGCTGCAAATCGGCGAGATTGCCGACAGAGCGGGAACCTCGGTGCGTACGGTTCGGTATTA